>NZ_JBEYIW010000021.1:0-77030 GCF_040636045.1 Rhodococcus sp. NPDC006774
CTTCGTTGGGCCCGGGATCGGGGATGGTGATCGTCTCGATGGAGACGGGCTCGCCCTTGCTCTTGGCGACGACGGCGCGGACCTGCTGCGGCATGGTTGATGCTCCTGAGAGTGGTTGCGCAGCGGCATTCGGTGCAGCTGTGCGTATTGGAATCGCGTTAATATATCAGTTACCGGGCAGTATGGATTGTTAAATGCGAGTATCGAAGCCGGTTGGAGTTTTCTGGGTCCATCTGTATTTCCGCTGTTGAGGGCTTGTGCGCAATCGGAAATTACGGCAACAAACGTATCGCAGCACCGCGCCATCTCTTGACATCGCTCTCAGGTCGGCTCAGTCTAGTTCGGGTTCGAGTAAATCGAAGTTGCGCAGAGAGCAACGCGTCGCGCATCAATCCGACCACCCACGCTGCGTGCACGGGCGACATACCTATTCGGCGACAGCCGGAGGGAGAACGATGTGACAACGAACAGCAAACCCCGGGGCGACAAAACTCGCGTCGCTGCACCCGAGAAACATGCCCCTCATCATTACGGCCCCCTCGAGGTCTACCACCACGGAGAGGAGGGCAAGCCGCGCACCGACAAGGTGGTGTTCGGTATTACCGCCGCCATCGTCATCGCGATTCTGGCATGGGGCATCCTCGGCACCGAGAACATGAAGTCCGTCAACGCGTCGGTACTCGACTGGGTCGTGACCAACGTCGGCTGGCTGTTCATCTTCTCGGCCACCGGGTTCGTGATCTTCGCGCTGTGGCTCGCACTCAGTCGATACGGGAAGATTCCGCTCGGCAAAGACGGTGAGAAGCCCGAATTCAACACCGTCAGCTGGATCGCGATGATGTTCAGCGCCGGCATGGGAATCGGCTTGATCTTCTGGGGAGTGGCCGAGCCCCTCACTCACTTCGTCACCCCGCCGCCCGGAATCACCGATTCCACTGTGGGAACGGCACTCTCGACGGCCATCTTCCACTGGGGGCTGCACCCCTGGTCGATGTACGCGGTGGTCGGATTGTCCATCGCCTACGGCACCTACCGGATGGGCCGCAAGCAGCTCATCAGCTCCTCGTTCATTCCGCTGATCGGTCGCCGCGCCGAAGGCCCCATCGGCAAGGTCATCGACATTCTGGCGATCTTCGCCACGATGTTCGGTACTGCGGCCTCTCTCGGCCTCGGTGCACTCCAGATCGGTTCGGGTATCGAGGTTCTCGGCTGGGTCAACCAAGCGGGGACGCTTCTGCTCGTGGCGGTGGTCGCCATCCTGACGCTCGCCTTCGTGGCCTCGGCAGTGTCGGGAATTTCCAAGGGAATTCAGTGGCTCTCCAACATCAACATGGTGCTGGCCCTCCTGCTCGCGGTGTTCGTGTTCGTCGCCGGACCCACCGTGCTGATCCTGAACCTCCTGCCCACCACGCTCGGTGACTATGCCGCGCACATCGCCGGAATGTCGGCGCGTTCGGCGGCATCCGGTGGTCCCGAGACCGAGTCCTGGCTCTCGTCCTGGACGATTTTCTACTGGGCATGGTGGATCTCGTGGACTCCTTTCGTCGGTATGTTCCTCGCTCGCATCAGTCGTGGCCGCACCATTCGCCAGTTCGTGATCGGCGTCATCCTCATTCCGACGTCGGTGAGCTTGGTCTGGTTCTCGATCTTCGGTGGAGCGGCAATCGGCGAGCAGCAGAAGGGGACCGAAGACCTGGTGGCCCTCGGTAAGCCGGAATCGCAGCTGTTCGCGGTTCTCGACCACTTCCCGTTGGCAGGCATCTCGTCGGTGCTGGTGATGGTGTTGGTCGCTATCTTCTTCGTCAGTGGGGCCGATGCCGCCTCGATCGTGATGGGCACCCTGTCGCAACGAGGCACCCTGGATCCGTCCCGTGGGGTCGTCGCCTTCTGGGGTGTCGTCACCGGCGGCATCGCGATCCTGATGCTGTGGACGGGAGGATCGGACGCCCTCAACGGGTTGCAGACGATGACCATCATCGTGGCGGCACCGTTCGTGCTGGTGATGATCGGTACTTGTGTCTCGCTGTACAAGGACGTCACGAACGACCCGTTCATCGTCAAGAGCCCCAAGACTCCGCCGAAAGTGAAGTCCGACAAGTGAAGTGAGCCGTCGGTGCGGGACGCGTACACACGTGTCCCGCACCGTCGGTATTTCCGGGGTTGACCGCAACCATCGCTGCCCATACTCTTGATATATCAATCTATGGTTAGTTGTCGTGCAGGCCGTCGATCATCCCGGCCGAGCTCCATCTCTCCACCCCGATACGGAAGGACCACCATGGGTTCACCGAGAGTTGTCATCATCGGCGCCGGCATCGTCGGTACCAACGTGGCCGACGAGCTCACCGCACGCGGTTGGGATCGCATCACCGTGCTCGATCAGGGGCCGCTCCCTCTCACGGGTGGATCCACCTCGCACGCACCGGGACTGGTGTTCCAGACCAACGCATCCAAGACGATGACCGAACTCGCCCGATACACGGTCGAGAAATTCATGGGCCTCGAGGTGGACGGGCAGTGGTGCTTCAATCAGCTCGGCGGCCTCGAAGTGGCGACCACCGAGGAGCGACTCGCCGACCTGCACCGCAAGCAGGGGTGGGCCACGTCCTGGGGCATCGAAGGATCGGTGATCGACCCGTCCGAATGCGCCAAACTGCACCCGCTACTGGATCGTTCGCGCGTTCTCGGCGGTCTGTACGTCGAGACCGACGGTCTCGCCAAGGCGTCCCGCGCTGTCGTGGCACTGACCCGACGCGCAGAATCGCGTGGAGCCGTGTTCCGCGGCTCCACCAAGGTCATCGGCATCGAACAGACGGGTGGCCGAGTCACCGGTGTGGCTACCGACCACGGCGTCATCGAAGCCGACATCGTGGTGTCCTGCGCCGGCTTCTGGGGCCCCGATGTGGGCGAACTGGTCGGCATGAAGGTGCCGCTGCTGCCGCTGGCGCACCAGTACGCCAGGACCGACCAGATCCCGGAACTTGTGGGACGCAACACCGAAGCGGCCGAGGCGGGCATGCCAATCCTTCGCCACCAGGATCAGGACCTGTACTTCCGCGAGCACGTCGACCGTCTCGGCATCGGCAGCTACGCCCACCGCCCGATGCCGGTCGACACCAAGACCCTGCCCGGCGGAGACGATGTGTCCGACGAGGCCATGCCGTCCATGCTCGACTTCACGCAGGAGGATTTCGCCCCGTCGTGGGAGCAGTCCAAACTGCTGTTGCCGTGCCTCGAGACGGCCAAGATCGACCACGGTTTCAACGGAGTCTTCTCGTTCACACCGGACGGCGGACCGCTGCTCGGTGAGTCCCCGGACGTCAAGGGCTTCTGGATCGCCGAGGCCGTATGGGTCACGCACTCGGCCGGAGTCGGCAGGGCCATCGCGCAGTTGCTGGTCGACGGACAATCCGAGGTGGAATTGCACGGATGCGACGTCAACCGCTTCGAGGACTTCCAACTCGATCCCGCGTACGTCAGCGAGACCTCGCAGCAGAACTTCGTCGAGATCTACGACGTCCTGCATCCCTTGCAGCCGCGGTTGTCCCCGCGTGATGTTCGGGTCAGTCCCTTCAATGCGCGGCAGCACCAACTCGGTGCCGTATTCCTCGAAGGCGGCGGGTGGGAACGCCCGCACTGGTACGAGGCCAATGCCGATCTGGTGCAGCAGCTTCCGGCCGAGTGGCAGCCGCCGAAGCGCGACGAGTGGGCATCGATGTTCCATTCGCCCATCGCCGCAGCCGAGGCCTGGAAGACCCGTACCTCCGTCGCCATGTACGACATGACCCCGCTCAAGCGGCTACGCGTACGCGGACCCGGTGCGCTGGCACTGTTGGAGGGTTTGACGTCCGGCAAGATGGACAAGTCCGTCGGGGCCGTCACGTACACTCTGGCTCTCGACGAGAAGGGCGGCGTCCGAAGCGATCTCACCGTGGCGCGGTTGTCCGCCGACGAGTTCCAGGTCGGAGCGAACGGCAACCTCGACTTCGACTACCTTCGCCGCGAAGCACCGAGTGACGGCAGCGTCACCGTCGACGACATCACCGGATCCACGTGCTGCATCGGTCTGTGGGGTCCGCACGCTCGCGAGGTCGTCGAGAAGCTGACCCAGGACGACTTCTCGAACGAGAACTTCAAGTACTTCCGCTGCAAGCAGGTTCGCATCGGGGGAGTGCCCGTCACAGCGATGCGGTTGTCGTACGTGGGCGAGCTCGGGTGGGAGCTGTACACCACTGCCGATTACGGGCAGCGACTGTGGGACATGTTGTGGCAGGCCGGTTCCGAGTTCGGCATCATCGCCGGCGGGCGCGCTGCGTTCAACAGCCTGCGTATGGAGAAGGGCTACCGGTCGTGGGGCTCGGACATGACCACCGAGCACAATCCCTACGAGGCGGGTCTCGGCTTCGCGGTGCGCCCGCAGAAAGGTGAATTCCGCGGCCGCGACGCCGTGCTCGAGATGTCCGACGACACCGTCTCCAAGAAGTTGGTCTGCCTGAAGATCGACGACGGCACGTCGGTGGTACTCGGCCACGAGCCCGTCCTGGTGGACGGCGAACCCGCCGGCTACGTCACCAGCGCCTCGTTCGGGCACACCGTCGGTGCGCCGATCGCCTACGCCTGGGTTCCGGCCGGTAGCGCAGAACCCGGTGCAGCAGTTCAGATTCGATACTTCGATCGGCTCGTGTCCGCCACCGTCGTGGCCGAGCCCCTCGTCGACCCCGAGATGGCCAAGATTCGCAGCTGACGACCCACCAGTACCAGGAGATTCGATGACCGAGAACTTCACCCTCACGCTCAGCTGCGGACAGCGGCCGGGCATCGTCCGGGCCGTCAGTGCATTCCTCTTCGACAACGACTGCGACATCGCCGAACACCAACAGTTCGACGACTCCACGGACGGCTCGTTCTTCCTGCGCACCTCGTTCGTGGCCGGCGGCACCACCGACATCGAGAAACTGACCGAGAGCTTCCGCGAAGTAGCGGAGCGATTCTCGATGATGTACACCTTCAACGGCTGCAGTCAGCCCCGCATTCTCGTCATGGTCTCCAAAATGGGGCACTGCCTGAACGACCTTATCTTCCGTTGGCGCTCACAGAACCTCGGCGGAGAACTGGTGGCCGTGGTGAGCAACCACGAGGTCCTGCGGCCGATGGCCGAGGCCGCCGGGCTGCCGTTCGTCCACGTTCCCGTCACCCCGGGCACCAAGGCCGAGGCCGAGCAGCGTCTGCTGGACCTCGTCGCCGAGTACGAGGTCGATCTGGTGGTGCTGGCCCGGTACATGCAGGTGCTCTCCGACGAGACGTGTCGAGCGTTGCACGGCAAGGCCATCAACATCCACCATTCCTTCCTGCCCGGCTTCAAGGGCGCGAAGCCCTACCACCAGGCCTTCGACCGGGGCGTCAAGCAGGTCGGTGCGACGGCGCACTATGTCACCCCCGATCTCGACGAGGGCCCAATCATCGAGCAGCAGGTCATTCGCATCGACCACACTCACGACCCGTCTCGTCTGGCCACCGTCGGACAGGACGCAGAGGCACTCGCACTCTCGCGAGCGGTGCGCTGGCACTGCGAGAATCGCGTCCTGCTGCACGGACACCGGACGGTCATCTTCAGCTGAACAGACACACGCAAGGGCCCGTACCGAATCGGTACGGGCCCCTTGCGTGTGAACCCCACACCCTTTCTGCCGAGTGCGCGCTGGTTCCAGCCTCCGAGAACGGGCGCGCACCCTCGAAAAAGGGCGTGAGGTCCCCCTGCTCTAGCACTCCACGAAATTGACCGGCACGTTGATCGCGAGTCCGCCGCTGGAGGTCTCCTTGTACTTCGAGTGCATGTCTGCCCCGGTGGAGCGCATGGTCTCGATCACCTGATCCAGACTGACGCGATGAGTACCGTTACCGCGCAACGCCATACGAGCTGCGTTGATCGCCTTGCCGGCGGAGATCGCGTTACGTTCGATACACGGAATCTGAACCAGCCCGCCGATGGGGTCGCACGTGAGACCGAGGCTGTGTTCCATCGCGATCTCGGCCGCGTTCTCCACCTGTTCGGGAGTGCCGCCCAATACCTCGGCCAGACCGGCTGCGGCCATCGACGCAGCCGAACCCACCTCGCCCTGGCAGCCCACTTCGGCACCGGAGATCGACGCCATCTCCTTGTACAGCGACCCGATTGCGCCGGCGGTGAGCAGAAAGCGCACCGTGCTGCCGTCGGGATCGGCGACCCCGTTGGCGGTGTAGCGAGTGGCGTAGTGCAGCACAGCCGGGATGATGCCGGCCGCGCCGTTGGTGGGGGCTGTCACGATGCGGCCGCCGGAGGCGTTCTCCTCGTTGACCGCGAGCGCCACGAGATTGACCCAGTCCTCGGCGAATTCGCTCGAACGGTTCGGATCCTCGGCATCGAGTCGGAGGAACCAGTCCCTCGCTCGGCGTCGCACTTCGAGCGCGCCCGGCAGATAGCCGTCGCGGGAGATGCCGCGAACCTCGCACTCCACCATGACGTCCCGGATGTGCAGCAGCCCATCTCGTATCTCGTCGAGCGTGCGACGTTCTAGCTCGACCTCGGTCATGACGTCGCTGATGCTGCAGCGTCGCCGTTCACAGATCTGGAGCAGTTCCTTGGCCGACGCGAACCCGTTGGCGGAGGCGAGTGGCGCGACGGCCTCGATGCTTTCGGCCTCGGTCACCACGAAGCCGCCACCCACCGAGAAGTAGGTCTGGGTGTGCAGTTCGGTCGAATCCACCGCGCGGGCAGTCAGTTTCATTCCGTTGGGATGGAACGGCAGTACCGTCAACGGGCGCAGCACGATGTCGTCCACCGCGAGGTCGATCTCGCGGGCACCGCCGAACAGAATGCGCCCGGTGGCCTCCATCGACGCTTGCCGCTGTTCCATCACCTTGGTGGAAATGGTCTCGGGCAGTAGTCCTTCCAATCCGAGCAGCACTGCGGTCATGGTGCCGTGGCCGGCTCCGGTCGCGGCCAGCGAACCGTACAGGTCCACGGCCACCTCACGAACGTCCTCGAAGGCGGACATGGTGCGCAGATCGTCGACGAACCGAGCGGCCGCACGCATCGGACCGACCGTGTGGGAACTCGAGGGTCCGACTCCGACGGAAAAGAGGTCGAACACACTGATCGTCATGAGTCCACCCGAGCTGCGTCGGTGGGTTCGCGCGTGGTGAGGGCCTCGAACGACGCGGCGGCGGGAGTCAGGACGGCGAACAACCAGCCGGCACCGAGTGGATCGGCAGCGACGAGCGACGGGTCCTCGCGTACAGCCGGATTGACGATCGTGACCATTCCGCTCACCGGGGCGAACACCGTGACCGAGCCGGCGGAGGTATGGATGGTGCCGCACGCGTCTCCGGAAGTGAGCACGGTACGTACCGCCGGAAGGTCGACGCCGACGATGTCGGCCGCGTCGGCCAACGCCGCCGGTGTCACACCCACACGGCTCGGAGTCTGTGCGGGTGAGCCGAACGGGTCGACGGCCATCCAACCGTGCTCGGCGCTGAAGAGCCGACGGGCGGAGGAGAGGGATGCAGTCATGAGGTGGCCTCGGCATTCGTCGTGGATTGACCTGGGGGTGAGTGCAGTACGTCGAGAGACCGCACTGCCCGCAGCACGGCCAGTGCATCGATGGTGGCGGCGACGTCGTGGACCCGCAGGAGTGACGCCCCGTTCTGGGCCGCGATGATCGCGGCGGCGAGTGATCCGGCGAGTCGGCCGTCGACCTCTCGGCCGGTAATGGCACCGATCATTCCTTTCCGAGACACACCCGCCATGATCGGTCGACCGGCCGCGGTGATTGCCCGAAGGCCCTGCAGCAGTGTCAGGTTGTGCTCGAGAGTCTTTCCGAATCCGAATCCGGGATCGACCAGGATGCGGTACGCCGGGATTCCGGCTCGGATGCATTCGGCAGCCCGGTCGTCGAGGAACTCGCACACCTCTGCGGTGACGTCGCCGTAGCGAGGGGAGTGCTGCATCGTCGACGGATCGCCCTGCATATGCGTCAGGCATACGGCAACGTCCAGTTCGGCTGCTGCGGCGAGTGCGCCCGGAAGGCGAAGAGCGCGCACGTCGTTGATGACGCTCGCCCCGGCGCGCACCGCCTCTCGCATCACCTCGGGTCGTGAGGTGTCGATCGACAGTGGTGTCGAGGTAAGCCTGGACAGGGCGTCGATCACCGGTACAACTCGGGCGATCTCCTCGTCGACGGTGGGCGGGGTTGCCCCCGGCCGGGTCGACTCACCGCCGATGTCGAGTAGCTCTGCTCCCTCGTCGACCATCGACAGTGCATGCGCCACAGCACGATCCGAGTCCAGGAAGCGGCCGCCATCGGAGAACGAATCCGGGGTCACATTGACGATCCCACAGACCACGGGATGAGAGGTCGTCAGTCGAGTGAGCAGTCGGTCGCGGGTATCGGCTACCCGTGTTGCCGTGGAGACGCTCGTGAGCACTGCGATCACCTTTTCTCTCGCGCGGGGTTCAGAGTCCGAATCAGCCGACGTCGGTGTATTCCTCGGCCGCGTCGGTCAACCAGGCCGCGAGATAGCGTGCGAACGACGAGCGCACGAGGATGCGGTAGTCGGTTCCGGTGTCGTCGCAGGCGATCAGGATCATGCCTGCCATCGCGAGCATCGTCTGTACCGTCGACCCGGCCGGAAAGATGCGGGGGTGCAGATCGATCGAGCACCCCTTGGCCAGCACGTCGCGGGCTCTGGAACCGCTCAGGCGCAGGCTGGTTCGCTGGGCGGAGACATCGGTTGCCGCACCCCGATGCTCACGAACGGCCGTGCCGAGACGGTGTTCGAGTTCGACCGGATCGAGTCCTGCCCCGATCACCAGCCACTCCTCGGGACCGAGCCAGATCGCGGTGGTGTTCGTGCCCTCGGCGACGCGGCCGGGGCCGGGCAGCTCGGTGCCGAGTTCGGTCGAGGCAGCTGCACCGCCGGGCCCGTTCGGGTCGACCCACAGGTCGATCCCGGCGAGGAACGGCTCCTCCACGATGCGCACAGCGGGCGAATCCGGCAGAACAGTCTCTGCAAGTGGGCTTCTGGCGGCGAGTCGGTCAGCCATCACGGCGGTTACCTTCCGGGTCGACGAGTACGGAGCCGGTGACTTCCACGGCGACGAGGGTGTCGCCCACCGGGACGTGCAGGATGTCGCCGAGTCGGTCACGTCCGGCTTCGAGCAGGGCCAGCCCGAACGGCCTGCCCAGTTCGGCACTGGCGTAACTCGACGTGACGTGGCCGAGCATCGGTACCGGAAGCTCGGGGAGGACGCCGCTCTCGGAGTGCTCGATGATCTGCGAGCCCTCCGGGAGGACGGTCTCCCGATCGACGGGCAGCAGCCCGACGAACTGCTTGCGCAACGGGTTCCGGTTCTCGGCACGCTCGAACGAGCGCTTTCCGATGAAGTCGAGCTTCTTCTTCGATACCGCCCAGCTCATGCCGAGATCCTGCGGCGTGACGGTGCCGTCGGTGTCCTGGCCGACGATCGGGTAGCCCTTCTCGGCCCGCAGCACGTGCATGGTCTCGGTGCCGTACGGGGTGATGCCGTACTTCTCGCCCGCATCGATCAGCCGCGACCACAGTGCGTGGGCGTGCCAGGAATCGATGTTCACCTCGAAGGCCAGTTCACCGGAGAAGCTGATGCGCGCCACGCGCACCGGCACACCGTCGACCGACGCGTCTCGCCAGGCCATGAACGGGAACGCCTCGTTGGACACGTCGAGTTCGGGAAAGATCTCGCCGACGAGGTCGCGAGAGCGTGGTCCGACGACGGGGAACGTGGCCCACTGCTCGGTGACCGACGTCAGCCGAACTGCGAGGTGCGGCCACTCGGTCTGCAGCCATTCCTCCATCCAGTCGAGCATTCCTGCTGCGCCGCCCGTGGTGGTGAACACCTGGAATCGGTCGTTCGCCAGACGCATCACGGTGCCGTCGTCGATCACCATGCCGTCGGCACCGCACATCACGCCGTACCGAACCATGCCGACCTTCAAGTTGCTCATCATGTTCGTGTAGAACATGTCCAGCACCACACCGGCGTCGGGGCCCTGCACGTCGATCTTGCCGAGGGTCGAACCGTCCAGCATGCCGACGCCCGAACGCACGCCCGCACACTCGCGGAGCACGGCGTCGTGCATCTCCTCGCCGGGCAGTGGGTAGTAGCGGGGCCGCTTCCACTGTCCGACGTCCTCGAAGACCGCGCCGCGTGCGACGTGCCAATCGTGGACTGCGGTAACCCGTTCCGGGTCGAACGCCATGCCTCGGTTGCGGCCGGCCAACGCTGCGAACGCCACCGGGGTGTACGGCGGTCGGAAAGTGGTGGTGCCGAGGTTCTCCACCGGCTTGTCGAGCAGTTCCGCCACGATGCCCGAGGACACCACACCGGAGGTCTTGCCCTGATCGTGCGCGGTGCCGATCGTGGTGTAGCGCTTGATGTGTTCCATCGACGACATGCCTGCACCGACGGCACGGACCAGATCCGCCACTGTCGCGTCGCGCTGCACATCGACGAACTGGTTGTCGGCTCCGAAGTCGTCGCGCACGCGCCACAGCACCAGCGACTCGCTGCTCGGGACGGATTCGACTGCTGGAAGCGGGGTTTCGGGAGCCTCGAAGCCGAGGCGGGTCAGTGCACCTGTCGCGGCCGCGCTGCCGTCACGTAGACATCCGGCCAGGTCGAAGACCCCCGATGCCGACCCGGCGACACTGATGCCCTCGACGTCGTCCGCAGGCACGAATGCGCCGAGTTCGCCGTCGTAGCGCAGCTTTCCGCGGGCCTGGCTGAACAGGTGCACGGCAGGGTTCCAGCCTCCACTGACGAGAAGTACGTCGCAGCCCACGGTCTCGGTGGCACCGCTCGCGCCGGTCAGAAGTGCGTGTGTGACGCGGTTGTCGCCGTGGGTGCCGGACACGACACTGCCGGTGCGCACCTCGATACCGCGCTCGCGGCACAGGCCGAGCCAGTATTCGGGCGCAGTGTCGCGGGCGTCGACGATGCGCGCGATGCGGACCCCGGCGTCGTGCAGATCGACGGCGGCCTTGTACGCGCTGTCGTTGGTGGTGAACACCACGGCCTCGGTTCCTACCGTCACGCCGTAGCGATGCAGGAACGTACGTGCACTGTGCGCCAACATGATTCCGGGTCGATCGTTATCGGTGAAGACGACGGGCCGCTCGTGGGCACCGGTGGCCACCAGGATGTGACGCGAACGAATACGCCAAACTCGCTGACGACTCAGTGCGGCAGGCGCTTCCAGTCCCAGGTGATCGGTGCGGCGCTCGAGGGCGAGCACGAAGCCGTCGTCGTAGGAACCGAACGCGGTGGTGCGGCGCAGCAAGGTCACGTCGGGGAAGGTCGACAACTCGGCCACCGCGTCGGCCACCCAGTCCAGGGCCGGCCGGCCGTCGATGACGTCGTCGGAGCCGAGCAGGGAGCCGCCGAACTCGCTCTGATCGTCGACGACGACCACACGAGCGCCACTGCGGGCGGCGACCAGAGCGGCCGTCAGACCGGCCGGACCGGCGCCGACGACCAACAGGTCGGCGTGGGCGTGCATGGCGTCGTACTTGGCGGAGTCGGAGATCTCGGCGAGTCGGCCCTGCCCAGGGATGCCGCGGGCGACCAGGCCGTCGTACAGCTCGATCGTCGTGGCGAGCAGCATCGGCTCGGGGAACGGCTCCTCGATCTGTACGAGTCCGCCGGTGTCCTCGGCCCACGCTGCGGTGAATCCGCGGGGCCTACCCAGCTTGATGCTGGTGGTGACCTGGTGAATGCCGTTGGCGAGCAATGCAGATGCCAGCGTGTCGCCTGGGTGGCCCTGCAGGTCCGAGCCGCCGAACGTGAAGTCGAAAGTGCTCGTGCGGTCGATGCGACCGCCGGATGCGGTGCGGAATGCGGTCATGGGTTCACCGGCTTCGGGTCGTCGAGGCGATAGACACTGTGGATTCGGTACGTGGCGGTGTCCCGCACGGCGTTGAACCAACGCCGACAGCCCGCGCTGTGGCTCCACCGTTCCGCGAAGAGCCCCTTGGGGTTGTCGCGGAAGAACACGAAGTGCGCCCACTGTTCGTCGGTGAGGGCCGAGGGATCCTCGGGGTAGGCGATGTGCGCCTGGCCGCCGTAGTGGAACTCGGTTTCTTCTCGACTCCCGCACCACGGGCATTCGATCAATTGCATTGCCACTCCAAGATTTCTCGTTCGGGTGCTGCGTGTGTCGGGGCGGAGAAACTAGTGAGCCACGCCTGCGGCACCGTGCTCGTCCACCAGCGCGCCGGTGACGAATCGGTCCAGACTGAACGGTGCGATGTACTCGTGCACCTCGTCGTTGGCGATGGTGTCGGCCAGGCACCAACCGGCACCGGGGGTGGCCTTGAATCCACCTGTACCCCAACCGCAATTGAGGAACACGTTGTCGAACGGCGTGCGTCCGACGATGGGGGAGGCGTCGGGGCAGACGTCCACGATGCCGGCCCAGGTGCGCAGCAGATGTGCGCGGGCGAAGACGGGGAACAACTCGACCGCAGCTGCCATCTGTCGTTCGATGATGTGGAACGCACCGCGCTGGCCGTAGCCGTTGTAGGAGTCGACGCCCGCACCCATCACCAGTTCGCCCTTGTGGGCCTGGGAGACGTACACGTGCACGGCATTCGACATGACGACGGTGGGATGCACGGGCTCGAGCAACTCCGAGACGAGGGCCTGCAGCGGATGGCTCTGCAGCGGAGTCTTGATGCCGAGCATGTCCGTCAGCGTCGAGGTGTGCCCGGCCGCGCAGAGCGCAACCTGGCCGGTGGCGATGTCGCCACGCGTCGTCTTGACCCCGGTGACGCGGTTGCCGTCGGTGGTGAAGCCGGTGACCTCGCAGTTCTGGATTATGTCGATACCGGCCGCGTCGGCGCGTCGGGCAAATCCCCAGGCGACGTAGTCGTGCTTGGCGATGCCGGCACGCGGTTGGTACGTCGCACCCAGAACCGGGTAGCGAATATCGCTGGAGATGTTGACGATCGGGCACAGCTTCTTGACCTCGTCGGGGTCGACCCACTGAGCGTCGATGCCGTTGAGTCGGTTGGCCTCGACGCGTCGCACGCTGTCACGCACGTCCTGCAGGCTGTGCGCGAGGTTGAGGACGCCGCGCTGGCTGAACAGGATGGGGTAGTCGAGGTCGTCGGCGAGCCCTTCCCACAGCTTCAACGAGTGCTCGTAGATGCGCGCGCTCTCGTCCCATAGGTAGTTCGAGCGAATGAGGGTGGTGTTACGCGCCATGTTTCCGCCGGCGAGCCAGCCCTTCTCCAGCACAGCAACATTGGTGATGCCGTGGTTCTTGGCCAGATAGTGCGCGGTGGCCAGGCCGTGTCCGCCGCCGCCGATGATCACGACGTCGTACGACTTCTTCGGCTCGGGGTTGCGCCACAGGAAGTCCGGGTGGTCGGGCAGATGTGCGCCCGGTGGGGTTGCGGGGGCGGTCATCGGTAGCCTTCCGTCAGGTCGGAGTAGAGGGGGAACTGCGCGGCAACGGATTCGACCCGGATGCGCAGTGCATCGAGTCCGCGGTCGTCGGTGTCGGGACGCAACGCGTGGGCGATGACGTCGGAGACCTCGGCGAACGCCGTGGCGTCCAGGCCGCGGGTCGCGAGTGCCGGGGTGCCGATGCGGACTCCTGAGCTGATCATCGGTGGTCGTGGATCGAACGGAACTGCGTTGCGGTTCACGGTGATTCCGACGTGGTGGAGTCTGTCCTCGGCTTGCTTGCCGTCCAGTTCGGACTTGCGCAGGTCCACGAGAACGAGGTGAACGTCGGTGCCGCCCGAGACCACATCGATGCCTGCGGCTGCTGCGTCGTCGGTCAACAGTCGATCGGCCAGGATCTTCGCGCCTTCGAGGGTGCGCTGCTGACGTTCCCGAAAGTCCTCTTCGGCAGCAAGTTTGAAGGCGACGGCCTTGCCGGCGATGACGTGTTCGAGGGGCCCGCCCTGCTGGCCGGGAAAGACCGACGAATTGAACTTCTTCGCCAGAGCGGCGTCGTCGGTGATGATGACGCCGCCTCGTGGACCGCCGAGCGTCTTGTGCGTCGTCGAGGTGACCACGTGTGCGTGCGGTACCGGTGACGGGTGCAGTCCGGCGGCGACCAGGCCTGCGAAGTGTGCCATGTCCACCATCAGGTAGGCACCGACTTCGTCTGCGATGCGGCGGAATTCGGCGAAGTCGAGGTGCCGAGGGTAGGCGGACCAACCGGCCATGATCAGCTTGGGACGGTGTTCGCGGGCGAGGCGTTCCACCTCTGCCATGTCGACAAGATGATCGTCTTCGCGGACGTGGTAGGCCGAGACATCGTACAGCTTGCCGGAGAAGTTCAGCTTCATGCCGTGCGTGAGGTGTCCGCCGTGGGCCAGTGCGAGACCGAGAATCGAGTCGCCCGGCTGTAGCAGTGCCGCCATGGCAGCGGCATTGGCCTGCGCACCGGAGTGTGGCTGCACGTTCGCGAACGACGATCCGAACAGGGCGTTGAGCCGGTCGATCGCGAGTTGCTCGATGACGTCGACGTTTTCGCATCCGCCGTAGTAGCGCCGACCGGGATAGCCCTCGGCGTACTTGTTCGTCAGTACCGAACCCTGCGCCTGCATGACGGCCAATGGTGCGAAGTTCTCGCTCGCGATCATTTCGAGGGTGTTCTGCTGGCGGCCGAGCTCGGCACTGATCGCGCGGTGCACCTCGGGGTCGAGATCTGCGAGTACGCGGTTGGTCACGCCTCTCGGGTGCGGTGCCGTCGCTGTCGGTGCGAAGTCCTGCGTCAAGATGGCCGCCCTTCTGGAAGATCAATGATCTGGAACTGATATATCAAGATGCCAATAGAGTAAGATCACAAAGCAGGGCCGTCAAGGGCGGGGCATCGACCGGGAGTGAGCAGAGAAGATGACGATCGAAATTCAGCCGGTGATGGATGCAGCGCAGTTTGTCGGAACCAATGCCGATCGAGCCTACGAAATAGTGCGTGAGCAGCTGATCATGCTGGAAATTCGTCCGGGCGAACCGATCAACGACGACCGCCTGGCCGAGCAATTGGGGTTGGGGCGTACACCGATTCGTGAGGGTCTCAAACGACTCGAACGAGAGCGCCTCGTCGTCGCGTATCCCCGGCGCGGAACCTTCGCGACCGCCGTCGACATGACCGACCTGGCCAACATCTCGGAGATCCGCAAGCAGCTCGAGCCGGCGGCGTCGGCGCGTGCGGCGCGCACGGCGACGCGGGCAGCCAGAGACCGGCTGGCCGAGCTCGCGGCCTCCATCGCGAGCATCGACGACACCGACGATTCACGCGAGGTGCTGCGCAAAGATGTTGCAGTGCATCGGGAAATCTATCGTGCGTCGGGAAATCCCCACCTCGAAGACATCCTGGTCAGCCTCGACGCACACGCCACCCGCATCTGGTGCCTGTTTCTCGACCGACTGCCGAACGTCGCCGGCCATGTTCGTGAACACGTCGTGCTGCTGCAGGCCATCATCGACGGCGAGGCCGACACGGCAGCGGAACTGACCCTCGAACACGTCACCGGGTTCGAGAACGCAATCAGGGAACTGTTGTAGTAGCCGCCGAAATACGCTCGGCCGCACCTCTCAATGCGGTCGAAATCGCATACATCGCGGGGGTGTACTGACGCCGAGCGAGTGACGCGATGTAGATGACGCGGGTAGGAACCCGATCCGATTCCGGGAATGCCACCGCGGTCACGTCGGGTCGGTGATGCACCACCGACAAACGGGGAACCATCGCGATACCGACGCCGGCGGCCACCATGGCCTCGATCTCCTGGTAGTCGTGGGCCTCGTACACGACGTCTGGCTCGAATCCTGCTACGCGACAACTGCGATAGAGAACTTCGGCCGCGGGGTGGTCGTTGCTGCGGATGATCCATCGCGCGCTCTCGAGGTCGTGCAGCGACACGTCGTGCTGCAGTCGATCGTCGTCGATCGGCAGCAGCAGCACGGTCTGGTCTTCCATCAGTGGCTCGAGTGACAGCGATCGTTCTGCCTCCTCCGTCCAGGCATAGCTCCACAGCAGCGCCAAGTCGATTTCGCTCGAATGCAGCATGTCCAGCAGTTGTGGGCGAACGGCCGACCGAACCCGAACGTCGACATCCGGCCAGCGTGAGTGGTAGTCCTTCAGTGCATCGGAAAGCAACGATGCACTGACCGTGGGAAACGAGCCGAGTCGGACCGAACCGCGCTGTAGTCCACGGATGGCTTCCAGGTCGCCGCTCGCGGCACGCATCTCGCGTCGAAACAGGCGGGCACGGCTGGTGAGGATCTCACCGGCCTCGGTGAGTTGGACGCCGCGCGGTAGACGGGTCAGCACGGGCTGTTTGATGCCGTGTTCGAGTTTGCTGATGCGCTGGGAGGCAGCGGATGCCGTCATGTTTGCGCGCTCGGCCCCCGCCGTCAGAGAGCCGGCCTCGGCGATGTCGAGCAAGAGGAACAGCGTGACGACGTCGAACGTGTGGTTCATGAACGTATCCTTCAGCTGAGCTAAATGACCAGGTAGCAAAACGATATTGTCCTAAAAGACCGGCGTCAATAATGTGACAGAGGCAACGTTCGAGTGCAGATGTAACCCGGCACTTACCACCACCTGAAAGACGCCCATGACCTCCATCGAGATCCTCCCGCTCATCGCATTGGTCGCGATGTTCCTGATCGCAACCTTCTTCCCGATAAATATCGGCATCCTCGGCTTCATCGGTGCCTTCGTGGTCGGGTACTTCGCGCTGGGATTCGACGACAAGGAGATACTGAACGAGTTCCCGAGCTCGATCGTGTTGACCATCGTCGGCGTCACCTACTTCTTCGGAATGGCCAAACGCAACGGCACCATCGATCTGCTGGTCAACAGCTGCATCAGGGCGGTGCACGGCCGAGTGACGGTCGTTCCGTGGGTGTTCTTCTTCGTCGCATCGGTGTTGACCGCGCTGGGGACCTTCAGCCCCGCCGCAGTCGCGCTGATCGTGCCTGCAGCGATGGCTTTCGCGGCCCGTACCGGTATGAGCCCGCTGGTGATGGGCATCATGGTGATCAATGGTGCGCATGCAGGAGCGTTCTCCCCGATTTCCGTTTCCGGCGTTCTGGTTCGTGACATCGTCGAGAACAACGGCCTAGCGCTCGACCCGTGGACGCTGTTCTTCGCCAGCTACGGCATCAACCTGCTGCTCTCGGTGCTGACGGTCGTCGGCTATGCAGCCCTGGCCCGCGTGAAGGGCTTCGAGTACACCGCAACAGGTTCCACCGACCCCGCGCCCGGCAGCGGCCCGGTGGGCGGATCCCCGGTCACGACGTCCCTCCCCACCGGCGGCGGCACCGGCGGTGGCAGCACCGGCGGCGGCAGCACCCAAGTGCTCATTCGTCCGACGACAACCACACTGGTCGACGCGCCGGCCCCGGTCACGTTCGTCCAGAAGCTCACGCTGTTCCTCATCGGCGCACTCCTGGTGCTCGTTCTCGTGCTGCATCTGCCGATCAGCTTCATCGCCATCGGAGCCGGAGCAGTCCTGGCATTCACGGATCTGAAGAAGCAGAACGAAGCCATCGCAGACATCAGCTGGTCGACGGTTCTGCTGGTCGCAGGCATGGTCACCTACATCTCGATCCTGCAGGAAGTCGGCACCATCGATCACCTGGCCGAAATGGCGATCACCATCGGCGCTCCGATCATCGTGGCCATCGTGCTCTGCTACGTCATCGGCATCACCTCGGCGTTCGCGTCCTCCACTGCGCTGCTGGCCGCCGTCATCCCGCTGGCCATGCCGCTCCTGGGCACCGGTGCACTGCCGGTCGTCGGTGTCGTCGCTGCTCTGGCCATCTCGGCCACCGTCGTCGACGTCTCGCCCTTCTCGACGAACGGTGCGCTCGTGTTGGCCAACGCACAGAACATCGACCGCCCGCGCTTCTACCGTCAGCTGCTGCTCAACGCAGGAGTCGTCGTGGCCATCGCGCCGGCTCTGTGCTGGTTGATCCTGGTCGTCGTTCCCGCCCTGTTCTGACCGAGCAGACGCGTTAAGTGTTGCTGCACGACATGAACATATTTCGTAATTGTGCTTGAGCATCCTCTGTCGCAGGGTGGAAGCATCGGATCCTGATCGGAAGGCACATCGGATGTTCACTCTTCGTGGAACGTGGATGCGTGGAGGCACCAGCAAGTGCTGGCTGTTCAACGCTGTCGACATCGACCCGTACATCGCCGACGCCGGCGGTCTCGACAACATCCTGACCGCGGCCTTCGGTTCCGGTGACCCGCGGCAGCTCGATGGAGTGGGTGGAGGCAGCTCCACCACCTCCAAGGCTGCGATCGTCCGCCGCTCCAGCGCGCCGGGGATCGATGTCGATTACCTCTTTGCTCAGGTAGCCATCGAGAACCGCACCGTGGAGTGGGGCAGCAACTGCGGAAACTGCGCGACGGCGATCGGTCTCTACGCCGTGCAGACCGGTCTCGTGGCTGTCGACGATCGCGTCACCGTGGTACGGATGCGAAACGAGAACACCGGTGCACTGCTCTCGGCGGAGATCGACACACCGGGCGGACGCATTCCCGTCGAGGGGGACGCGTCCGTCCCGGGAACCACAGCCCTCGGTGTCCCGGTGGGGTTGACCTTCACTGACCCGGCCCCGGTTCGCTCGGCGATGCTGCCGACCGGAGCTGAGGTCGATCGAATTACGCTCGGCCACAACGAATACAGTGGCACCTTCGTGCGGGCAGGCGCACCTGCCGCACTGTTCGACGCCGCGGATTTCGGGCTCGCCGGGTCCGAGAGCAACAGCGTCGTCGCAGCGCACGTACCCACCCTGATTGCGCTGCGCCGACAAGCAGCGTTGTCGATGGGACTCAGTAAGCCCGAAGAACCCGTCTCGCACGCTGTTCCGAAGGTCGGCATAGTCGCACCTCCGGCGGACTACACCACGACCACCGGTCAGTGCATCGTTGCCGCGGACTACGACATTTCGGTGCGGATGCTCTCCATGATGGCACCGCACCCAGCGATCGGACTGACGTCAGCGGTAGCCGTCGCAGCGGCCGCGACAGTCGCCGGCAGTGTCGTCACTGCCAATGCTCGCATCGGCTGGCCCGGATCACTCCGCATCGGCACAGCGGCCGGAGTGCTCGACGTCGACTACATCGTGGACCATGACGGACTTCTACATTCGGTCACACTTCATCGGGCGGTACGCCGGATCGCCACCGCTGACTTGTTCGTGGTGCCCGTGACCGCCTTGGTCGGCTCTCGTTCGGCCTGAGCGGCGTCGCTTCAGAATTGGGCGGCTACGTCCTCGAACATCTTCAGCAACACTGTTGCGCTCGGCGAGAGCTTCTGTTCTGCCAGGTGGGCCAACAGTATTCGACGTGACGGTGCACCCGTCAACGGGACCAGGCGCACATCGTCTCGAATGTTGGACAGTGCCAGGCGTGGTGCGAACGAGACGCCGAGGTCCACCGCCACCATCGCCTGAGCCTCCTGGTAGTCGTTGGCAGCGAACGAGACCGACGGTGAGAACCCGGCAGCGTGGCACGCGCGTTCGAGTGCAGCACCCACCGGATGAGTGTCTTCTCTGGTGATCCACTGCTCGTGTTCCAGCTCCGTCAGATCCACCGAACTGCGTTCGGCTAGAGGGTGATTGACCGCCAAAACCAGCATCGGCGGATCGATCATGAGCTGGTGCACCTTCAGGTCCGAGTCGGTGATTCTGGCCCACTCGTAGTCCCACAGCAAAGACAGCTCCACCTCGCGGGTGTCGAGCATTCCCCGCAATCCGGCGAATCGCGAGCTCCGCACCGTCAGTGCAACTGCTGGATGGCGTGACTTGAACAGCTTCACCACCGGCGGTAGCAAGCTCGCACCGGCGGTCGGAAAAGTGCCGATTCTCAATGTACCGGCGCGTAGTCCGGATAGATCTTCGAGTTCGTTACGCGCAGCGAGCAATTGAGTTTCGATGCGCTCGGCGTGCCGGACCAGCACTTCGCCGGCCTCGGTCAAGCGCACTCCGCGCGCGTGCCGTTCCAGCAGCGGCTGCCCGGCTTCCTGTTCGAGCTTGCTCAGCTGTTGCGATACCGCAGATGTGGTGAAGCTCAACCGAGTTGCGGCCCCGGTGATTGACCCGGTGCGCACCACCTCGACCAAGAGCAGCAGGCGTCGAGTGTCGAACATGATCGAACCACCTTTAAGTGAAAGTTAAGGGATCTCGACTTTTTCGTAATTGTACTCGACGGATGTGTGATGCAGGCTGTGTACAGCAACTGCACGAGAGCTGCGTCACATGACCGCACTGCTTCCTCGAATGTTGAACTCCAAGAGCATTTTCGAGAGCAACGATCGGAAGGTATCCGAGGATGTATTCACTGCGTGGCACGTGGATGAGGGGCGGGACCAGCAAGTGTTGGCTGTTCAGCTCTGTCGACGTCGAGCCGCTGATCGAACAAGCAGGGTCGCTGGACGAGATTCTGGTCTCCGCCTTCGGATCCGGCGATCCCCGCCAGCTGGACGGAGTCGGCGGCGGTAGCTCGACCACCTCGAAGGCGGCCATCGTCAGCAGGTCCTCCGAGGACGGAATCGACGTGGACTACCTCTTCGCTCAGGTCGCGATCGGTGACCGAAAGGTGGAGTGGGGAAGCAACTGTGGCAATTGCGCAACCGCGATCGGCCTGTACGCACTTCAGCAAGGACTGGTCGCGATCGATCCGGTCGCCACCGTCGTGCGGCTGCGTAATCGCAACACCGGTGCCGTGCTGCTCGCCGAGATCGACACACCGGGCGGCGTCGTTCCGTCCGAAGGGTCGGCCCAGGTTGCCGGAACGTCGGCCCTCGGCGTTCCGGTCGGACTGACGTTCGTCGACCTGGGTGCCGATCGCACTCGGCTGCTCCCCACCGGGGCGGTGGAGGACACCGTGGATCTACATGGATCGCAGTACCGCGGAACCATGGTGGTCGCCGGCGCTCCCGCTGCGTTGTTCGGAGCATCCGACCTAGGTATGACCGGAGCCGAGACCGCTGCCGAACTGACAGAACGTGTTCCGCTACTGGTCGAATTGCGCCGCAGTGCAGCACTGCTCATGGGGCTGTCGCGCCCGCAGGATCCGATCACGCACGCAGTGCCGAAGGTCGGCATCATCGCTCCGCCGGTGGATTACCACCTCGAAGACGGAACGCTCGTCACGGCCGGCGAATACGACGTCTGCGTGCGCATGCTCTCGATGATGGCACCGCACCCGTCCATCGGCCTTACGTCGGCGGTCGCGGTGGCCGCTGCAGCAACCGTGCGCGGCGGTGTGGTGAATCGGGTCGTCCACGGTGCCGCCAGCTCGACCCTGCGGCTGGGGACACCGGCAGGTGTGTTGGCCGTCGATGTCGACATCGCTGCGGACGGCAACCTCACCAGCGTGACCCTGCACCGTGCAGCGCGACGGATTGCGACTGCAGAATTGTTCGTTTCCGCTGCTGCGACAGCACTTTCGATCGGATAGCTCGACCTGTGAACACGGCTTCGACGACTGAAGAAAAGGAAGATCATGAAGGTTAGCATCGAGAATCTGAGCCTCGCTTACTCGGGAAACACTGTTGTGCGAGACCTCGACCTGGAGATCGCCGACGGAGAATCCCTGGTGTTGCTGGGGCAGTCCGGCTGCGGTAAGACGAGCACGATGCGCTGTGTTGCAGGGCTCGAGACCCCCAGCGCCGGCCGTATCACCATCGGTGACCGCGTCGTCCACGACTCGTACACGAACAAGACGATCCCGCCGCACAAACGCAACGTGGGCATGGTCTTTCAGTCCTACGCAGTGTGGCCGCACCGGACTGTGTTCGACAACGTGTCGTTCTCGTTGAAGATGCAGAAGGTCAACAAGACCGAGATGAACCAGCGCGTCCTGGAGGCCCTCGACCTCGTCGGGCTGGGTGAAATGGCCCACCGGGGAGCGAGCCTGCTCAGTGGCGGTCAGATGCAGCGGGTGGCGCTGGCTCGGTCCTTGGTGATGCGCCCCAGCGTGCTCCTCCTCGACGAGCCGCTGTCCAACCTCGATGCACGACTGCGCGAACGGCTTCGGATGGAACTGCGCGAATTGCAGCTCCGCCTCGGATTGACCACCGTCTACGTCACCCACGATCAGGTCGAGGCGTTCGCCCTTGCCGACCGAATCGCGTTGATGCAGAACGGCCGAATCGTGCAGATCGGTACCCCCGAGGACATTTACACCTCGCCGTTGTCGGCCTCGGTGGCCGAGTTCCTGGGTGTCGGCAACATCTTCCGCGCCACGCCTGCGTCGGGACCGCGCTCGACGATGGAGCTGACGGACTTCGGGCAGATTGCAGTGTCGGTCGATGCAGCGTCGGCGGCCGACGGGCCCGTCGTGGTGTGCCTGCGGCCCGAGGATCTGTTGGTCACTCCGTTGGACGATGCCGAGCCCGAGGGTCAGTCCTGGATGGGCACAGTCGATGTCGCCAGCTATCAGGGTGCGTCCATTCGGTACCGCGTCACACTGGACGACGGCCCCGAGATCGAAGCCGTCGCCACCGGACACGCGAGCCGAATCCTGGGAATGGGAGAACGCGCACGGGTCACAGCAGTAGCAGGCGGAGCTCAGGTTCTCGTCGACGATCGCGTCGCCTCCGAGGCGGTGCCGGTATGAGCGCCCCCACCGACAATCGGCCCGTCACCACGGCGACGCCGCCGGTCGACACTCCGACAACCCAACGCAGACCGGGTCTGAAGAAGTGGATTCCGACGCTTCTGCAGTTGGCTCTGCTCACCGTGATCGTGCTGTTCCCGATGTTCTTCATCGTGATGGGCGCATTCACCGACAACGCCGAGCGCACATCGCTGTTCGACTTCGGTAACTTCACCCTCGACAACTTCTCGCTGCTCGGATCCTCGACTGCGCAGAGCGCCCTGTGGAATTCGGCTCTGGTCGGCATCGGGTCCTCGATCGTCGCGTTGGCGATCGGGTGCACGCTCGCCTTCCTGGCAGCACGTACCAACGTTCCCGGTCGAAAGATGATCTACGGCATCGGTATTGCGCCGCTGTTCCTCCCGGCGCTCGTCGGGGCACTGGCCTGGGCATTGCTGGCCGGGCCGGCTACCGGTTATATCAACCTGGTCCTGACCGCAATCGGTCTGCCCGGCTTCATCGACATCTACAGCTTCGGCGGGATGATCTTCATCCTCGGCATCTACTACGCGCCGTATCCGTTCCTGATGGTCCACTCCGCGCTCTCGTTGATGAATCCGGACCTCGAAGACGCCGCCAGTCTGCACGGTGCGAAGTTGACGAAGATGCTGAGCAAGATCACGTTCCCGCTCGTCATGCCTGCCGTGATCGGTTCCGGAATATTGGTTTTCGCGCTCACCGTGGAGAACTTCCCGGTGGCACAGGTGATCGGTGTGCCCGGCGGGGTCGACACCCTGCCGACTCTGATCTACCGGCTGATGAACGCTTCGCCTGCCCGTGGCAACGACGCCGCCGCTGTCGCAGTCGTTCTCACCGTCTTGCTGGTCGCCGTCGTCGCCTTCCAGCAGCGCGCGATGAGCAGCAAGGAATACACGACCGTCAGCGGCAAAGGTGTTCGGGCGCGTCAGGTTCCGCTGCGGGCATGGCGCATCCCGGCTGCAGTGTTCGCCTGGGTGTACTTCACCCTGGCCGTTCTCCTGCCATTGATTGCCTTGGTGTTGGCGGCATTGCAGACCAGCCCCTACGTAGCGAACATCGGTCAGCTCTTCGATTCGGGTGCCCTGTCGTTCTGGGGACTGGGTGAAACGTTGCGCAGCGCCGACTTCCACAGCGTGATGACCAACAGCGTCATCGTCGGTGTCGCCACTGCTGCTATCGGTACCGCGTTCTGCTTCGCCTTGGCATACACGAGGTACCGCACGAACGCTCCAGGCCGAAAGCTGTTGGAGTACCTGGCGATGTTGCCGCTGGCCGTTCCTGCCATCGTGCTCGGCCTGGGTCTGCTGTGGACGTGGCTGGCACTTCCGCTACCGATATACGGAACACTCGCGGTGCTGGTGATCGCATTCGTCGCCGTCACCATTCCGCAGGGCTACCGCGGAGTTTCGGCGTCCATCATCCAGCTGGACAAGGACTTGGAAGACAGCGCAGTGATGTTGGGTGCACGGCGGCACCGGGCAATCTCGTTCGTCACCGCTCCGCTGCTCAAGGTCGGTCTGTCGTCGACCTTCCTGCTGCTGCTGATGCTGTCCATGCGTGAGCTCACTGCAGCGTTGTTCTTGTTCACCTCCGACACCCGGTTGCTGTCGATCGCGATCTTCGACGCATACGACAACGGCTCGTTCCAGTCGGCCGCCGAGTTGAGCCTGCTGTACTGCGTCGTCATCGGCGTACTCGCAATCCTTTCGCGTCGCTTCGGATCCAAGGAAACTGTCTGATGAGAAAATTGGTCACAGCAATCGCGCTTGGTGTCGCAGTGGCGACGGCCACGGCCTGCTCGCCACCACCCGAACGCCCCGATCTGGCTCGGGCGGCAGAGGAGATCATCACCGACAACGGCCTCGTCATCGACGGCGAACAGATCGCCGATCCGGATCTGTGGACTCGGGCCCAATCCGAGGGCGGCATCACCCTCTACAGCGGCTACACCGCCGTCACCGAGGCCACGGTGCTGAAGAACTTCGAGAAGGACACAGGACTCGACGTCAACCTCGTGCGGCTCACACCGAACCGGCTCTACGAGCGACTGGTGGCCGAGTACGGCGCGGGTCGTCTCGACGCGGACGTCGTGCGAATCTCCGATGCCGGCTTCGTCAGCGGACTCAGCGAGCGGGGTGTGTTTCAGCCGTACACACCGCCCACTGCCGGCGAGCTACAGGACGACGTGGTGTTCGACGGCGGCAACTACTACCGTACCTTCGACCCGATCTACACGATGGGCTACAACAGCGCTCTCATCGAGGGCGATGACAGGCCGGCGGCATGGTCGGACCTCCTCGATGATCGATGGAAGGGGAATCTGGGTATCGCTCAGGCCGGAGCAGGCGGTAGCGCGTTGGCATTGACGCGGTTCCAGCGGGAGGTGCTCGGTGACGACTATCTGCGCCAATACTCCTCGGAAGCAAGAGTATTCGATTCCATCGGAGCCCAGCTCGATGCACTCGCCCGGGGCGAGATCGAGGCGGGAACCGTCGTGGTGAGTAGCGTCAACATCGCGAACAACGAGAATGCGCCGGTCAACTTCGTGGTACCGGTGGAGGGGCTCACCGCCTACGACTACTACACCGGTGTGGCGTCCACTGCGAAAAACATTGCGGCCGCGCAGGTATTCATGAACTGGAACCTCTCCAAGAGGGGTCAGCAGGTGTTCAGCGACCTCGGTGAGTACTCGGTGCGCAACGACATCGACCCACCGGTGATCCGCGGAATAGAGCTTCCGGAGTTCACCGACCCCAAGGTCAACCGGATCACGCAGTCGGAGTCGATCGAGAACTCCGCTGACGACCAGGAGGCCTGGAACGCCATCTTCGGCTACAACGAATAGAAGAACCACCTCATTCGCGGCCGCGAGTCCATGGGACTCGTCGGCCGCGAATCTGTCTGGGCTGAGACGATATTCGATGGTGCGGGCACAGTGTGCGCCGATACGCTCGCGCGGTGAAGATCGTATCGATCAATGCATGGGGCGGTGCCAGGCACGACGCGCTGATTCCGTGGATCAGCGAAGTGGATGCAGACATCGTCTGTGTCCAGGAGGTGACGCGTACTCCGCGCGGGTCGGGGTGGGCCACCTTTTCGGACGGCGAGCGAACGTTGCCGCAGCGGCTGAATCTGTTCGACGACATTTCATCGGTGCTGGCGGGATACAGATCGCACTTTGTCGCCCACGACGCCGGTCCGGTCACCGATCGCGACGGAACGCGGTGGCGTCAGGACTTCGGCATCGCGACGTGGGTACGCGACGGCCTCCCGATTGTCGGTCTCGACGCCCGTTTTGTGCACTTGGAGTTCGTGAACCACGTCGATTGGACTGTCGAGGACCGTCCTCGTGCGGCCCTCACCGTTACGGTGCGAGACCCGTCGAGCAGTCGAATCGTATCGGTTGTCCAGCTTCACGGGCTGCGTGATCCGGCGGGTAAGCACGACACTCCCGCTCGTGCGGATCAAGCTCGCCGGCTGTCGTCCATCGTCGAACAGATGCGCTCGACGAGCGACGTCGTTGCGCTGTGCGGCGATCTGAACCTGCTGCCGACGAGTGCCACATTCCAGGTGTTGGGCCGGCAGGGAATGGTCGATCTGGTCGGTGAAGCCGATACTCGAACGTCGCTTTACCGTAAGCCGATTCGCAGTGCCAGCTACCTATTGGTCTCTCGGATGGATGCGGTCCGACGTTTCGAAGTCGTACAGCAACCGGAAGTATCCGATCACCGGGCTCTGCTGCTCGAACTGTGAACGAGTGCGGCAGATGTTCGTGCCGAGAAGTCTGCCTGGATGCTGACGTCGAGAGAAGGCGTCAGATTGCGCCGACCCCGCCGAGGACCGCGTCGACCAGATTTTCGGCGTAGACGCGGTCGGTCTCGGCTCGATCGGCATCGGTGCGATGCGAGAAGATGACGTGGCTGAACACCGCTCCGGTCACCAGTTCGAGGATTCGGGTGGTATCGGCGGACTCCGGCAATTCACCTCGAGTCTGAGCTCGATGAACGATGAGGCGCGCTGCGACCAGTCGGCTCCGGTTGAGAGTGTCGATCATGTGTCCGAGAAGATCGGGGTGCACCCGCGCATCGAGGGCGACCCTCAGACTGACCAGACCTGCTGTCCCTCGGTAACCCTGCAGAAGCTGCACTGCGAGTTCGACGAGATCCGCCCGCAGCGTGCCGAAGTCGATCGGCGACGCGAGTGGACTCCTGGCTTCCAGCGCATCGACGACCAAGGCCCCCTTCGATTCCCAGCGACGATAGAGCGCGGCCCTACCGACCGAGGCGCGGCGGGCAACGGCGTCGAGTGTGAAGCCGGACCACCCTTTTTCCCAGTACACCTCGAGCACCGCGTCGTAGACGCGGTCTTCCAGATGTGGATCGCGAGGACGTCCTCGTCGGCTCTTGGCTTCGTCGGTCACCCCCGGATTGTCGCACCCGGTGGCATTGCGGACAATCTCTGTCTGTAATAGGTTTGCTTCCATGAGTTCTGTACGGCACGAGGCGTCGGCGCTGGATCCGACACGCATTCCAGTGATCGTGGCAATCGGTGAAACAAGCGGCCGCGGCGAACCCATGAGCGTCGAACCCATGGAACTGATCGCACTCGCTGCGACTGCGGCACTTCAGGACTCGCTGACTTCGGAGCCATGGATTCGCCGCGCGGACAGCATCGCGTTCTGTCATGTCGCCAGCTGGGCCTACGCCAGTCCCGCCGCTGCGCTGGCACGTGGATTCGGTGCCACACCGGCAGATCTGTTCGACGCTCCGATCGGTGGGCAATGGCCTGCCCGACTCCTCGATCGCGCGGCCGCGCGCATCGCCTCCGGAGAGTCGAGGGTTGCGGTGATCGCGGGCGGTGAAGCCCAGGCCTCGATGATCGCGCTGGTCAAGGCCGGACGAGACCCCGTGGAGGACGGAGGGTGGAGCACAGATCCGGGCGGTCCGCCCACCTTCGATCTCGATCAACTCGGCAGCGCTGCAATGCAAGAAGCCGGTCTGATCTCACCGGTTCGGATCTATCCGTTGTTCGAGAGCCGCTTTCGCTTCGAGGCCGGCATGGATCCGGCAACGCGGCAGGCCGAGTGCAGTGAGCTGTATGCGACCTTCTCCGTTGTGTCCGAGAAGAACCCGTACTCCTGGAACGGCACAGCTCGGACGGCTCTGGACATCGGCACGCCGTCGCCGAGGAACCGCATCGTGTGCGAGCCGTATCCGCTGTCCATGAACGCCATGCCGTTCGTCGACCAAGCGGCGTGCATCGTGGTGACGAGCTTGGCCGAAGCTCTCGAACGCGGTGTGCCCAAGGGTGACATCGTGTACGTGTGGGGCGGTGCCGGTGCCGAGGACACGGTCGACATTCTCGACCGCAGCAGTTTCGGCCGGTCCCCAGCGATGGAAGACGCGATGGATCGCGCGTTGCACGGAGCGGAGATCGGGGTCGAGCAACTGGACGTGTTGGACGTCTACAGCTGCTTCCCGATCGTGCCGACCCTTGCCACACGTCACCTCGGAACGCCGAAGTCGTTGATTCCCACAGTGACCGGTGGCCATTCGTCCTTCGGTGGGCCTCTCAGCAGTCATTCGTTGCATTCGATCACCGCATCCGTTCGGGAGATTCGGGGCGGGAAGAGTTGTGCGCTGGTGCACGCGAACGGTGGCTATCTGACCTACCACCACTCCGTGCTGTTGGGTGCCGACCAGCATCCGCTCGGCTACATCGGAAATCCCGAACCCACAGTGATGACGCCGGATCCGCCGCCTCGCGCACCTGTCGAGGACGGGGATCTTGTGGTGGAGACTGTCTCCGTCGAGCATTCACGGCAGCAGGAACCGAACCAGGCATTCCTCGTCGGGAGGGACGAGCACGGACGACGCGTTGCCGCACAGACGGTGCCTGGTGATACGGCCAGTGCGCATGCGTTGTCCCTCTATCGAAGCGAACCTGCACGCGAAATCATCGGAGCAACAGTCAGTGTCGAGTCGAACGAGGGGAACATTCGTGTCCGAGGCCGATAGCATCGAACCTGTTGTACTGACGAGGCGAGAAGGTCATGTTCTCGTCGTCACGATCAACCGACCGAAGGCTGCCAACAGCATCGATGCACGCGTGCACACGCTCCTCGGGCAAGCCTGGGAGTCGGCCGAGGCGGACCGTGACATCCGTGCCATCGTGTTGACCGGTGCGGGATCGTCGACCTTCTGCGGGGGTGCCGATCTGAAAGCCCTCGGCACCGGAGGCCCCGGCGCGGTGACCCCGCCCGAGACCGAGCATTGGGGGTTCGCCGGGATTGTCCAACATCCGATTTCGGTTCCCGTCATCTCGGCGGTGAACGGGTCTGCGATGGGAGGCGGAACCGAGATCGCTCTGGCCTCGGACATGGTCGTCGCCTCGGACACGGCCGTATTCGGCCTACCCGAGATCCGCCGCGGGCTCGTCGCCGGTGCCGGCGGTGCCTTTCGGCTGATGTCTGCGATACCGGAACACGTTGCGCTGGAGATGATCTTGACCGGACAGCCGATCTCCGCGCAGGAGGCCGCCCGATGGGGGTTGGTCAACAGGGTTGCCGCACCCGACGACGTCCTCGATACGGCACTCGGTCTCGCTCGCCTGTGTGCGGAGGGTGCGCCGCTCGCCGTGCGCGCATCCAAGCGTCTCGCTCGACGTATCTCCGACGGCACCATCGCGCACGAGGAAGATTCGTGGCAACAGAACCGTCAGGAATTGGATCGACTCGCCACCACGCAGGACGTCGTCGAGGGAATCACCGCATTCCTGCAGAAACGCGACCCGACCTGGACCGCGCAGTGATCGCTCAGCGCTGAAGAACGTTGTTACCCAAGCGTGACCTGCTTAGCGCAAGTAACGGAGTCGTGCCCGAGGCGATAGACCGGGCACGACGTTCGTCGCGAGTGGGGAGTCGTCATGAGGGTGCGTTCTTCGATCGGATCCGCCTTGCTGGCGGTGGTGGCCATGGCCGCCCTGACGGCGTGCGGCGACAATGACGCTCGCCCCGCCCCGCAGGCAGTAGCGACGTCCACCCAGGTGGGCGTTGCCCAACCAGGGGCTCCGGTCGAGAACGCGCCACCGGAGAGTCCGGCGGCCGAGGAACCGGATACCGGCGATGGATCAGGGCCGATCGACGCGTCGGTACCTGCACCGACCGCTGCTGCGCCCCCTACTCAGCCTGTGGTGGTCGAGCCGCCCGTTCAGGATCCGGTGCAGCCGCAGATTCCTCCTGTATCGAACCCCGATGGAGACCTCGCGTCGACGATCATGGGGGATTGGCAGCGGCACGCAAGCATTCTTCACCTCGATCCCGACCCGGCGAGCAGCACATTCACCACCGGAGCGAGTTGCTGCGACGTCGAAACCTGGACGGCCACCTACACGCCGATCGGTGACGACAAGGAAGACGGCGTGGTCGTCACGCTGCTGGAGCGCACGTTCCTGGCCGGAGACGGGCTGGGCGGAACCCTGTACGAGGGCAAACGATTCGAGGCCTCACCGAGTATCGGGTACAACGACACCCGCGTGTTGATGACCTACGATCTGGGCGACGCTCCCGGCGTCAACACGTGGTGCCGATCCGGTCACGGCGTTCCCGAGTGCGGTGCCTGACGGACCGAAGTCACCGCGATTCTGGCCGCGCAACCCGGTGAATACCGCGACTGCGACGGGCTTCTTGCCTGGAAACGTCACCATGGCAACCTTTTTGCGAATTGGGCCCGTTAGTGCCGGTCTTTCCGGCGACCTGCCCATCCGGTACAGGATTCTGCACGGTGCTTGACCGGTCTGGGTTTGCCGAGGCGGATGCAGTTCGGGAGACCCCGCCGAACAATCACGGCCAGGATCTCCCGAACTGTCCATCTAGTGGGCTGAGACGTGCTCGTGCTCGTCGCTGGCGGGATCGTCGGTCCAGGGATTGGATTCCCATGCGAAATTCAACCCGAAGACGACGCCCGCACCGACCAGAACCATCAATGCGGCTCGCCAGATCGGGATGTCTCCGCCGACGCCCCAGATAATTGCCAGCGCGACGATGACTCCGACGACCGGGCTCAATATTGCGCGTTTGCTGGCGTTCATAGAGTGCCTCCTGCTTGTTGTCGTCTGGTCAGCAGTTCTTGATACCTCCGACGATACCGCCGGCGATCCCGCCTGGGAGGGCGCCTGCAGCGCCGGCTTCGATCGTGGAGATGCCCCCGGTGAGCGCTCCCGTCCCTATGCCCTCGCCGATCCCGTTCACGCATTCCGTAAAGCCGACCTGATGAAGGAATGGCGTGAGCGGACTGGCGAGAGGGGTTTCGACCGGCGGTGGAGGTGGCGGTGGCGGCGCTGTGTCCGCGCTAGCGGTTGCCAGTCCGAGGGTGGCCGCGCCAACCAGGCTCAGGGACGCGCCCACAGCGATCGTCAAAAGTTTGCGCATTGGGAATCTCCTCATCGGTCGAGATGGATTGAGACCTTCCGTTACGTAACGGAAGTAACGATAATTGGGATTAGAACGCCTCGCGATACCGAACTTCTATGATTTGGATCACACCCATCCGCTTCTGTTGGCGGAGACTGAATTTTTTCGTGTTGGTTCAGCAGGCGATAGCAGTGGTCCGGTAGCCGCCTACCGAGCGGGTGTGATCGCATGACCCCATGCGAACCTCGACATCCACTCGACTGATCATCGCGATCTCAGCGGCGGCGCTGACTGCCGGAGTTTCCTGTTCCTCGACGGCCACCACCGAACCACCGCGATCCGACACGAATGTGTCCCGGTCGACGAGCGAACAGTCCGGTGCCGAAGGGGCATATCTCGAACTCGAGGCCAGGGACACTGCGCGGCTCGGCGTCAATGTGCTCGATCTCGAGACCGGTTCCACGCAGAGTTACCGCGGGGGCGAACGTTTCGCGTTCTGCTCCACCTTCAAGGTGTATGCCGTCGGTGCCGTACTCGCCGCCGTCGATGCAGGCAGGTTGCAGCTCACCGATACCCGAACGATCACCGCCGAGGACAAGGTGCCCGAATCCGCTGTCGATTGGGAGCCTGGCTCGGTCGTCACCATCGCGGACTTGGCTGTGGCCGCATTGACCAAGAGTGACAACACATCCGGCAATCTGCTGATTCACGAGGCAGGCGGCACCGCGGCGCTCACCGACTTCGCGCGATCACTCGGTGACACCGAATTTCGACTCGATCGCACCGAGCCGGAACTGAACACCGCCATACCTGGCGATCCACGCGACACCACGACACCGAACTCGCTGGCCGCCGGCTACCGAACCCTGCTCGACGGCGACGTTCTGACTCAGGCCTCGCGTACGCAGTTACTCGCGTGGATGGGCGACACAGAGACGTCCACCGCCCGGTTCCGGGCGGGCATTGCGCCACAATGGACTTCGGCCGACAAAACCGGCACCGGAAGCTACGGCGTATCCAACGATGCCGGACTGCTGCTCGGGCCGGACGGGCAGAGGATTCTGCTGGTCGTGCTCAGTGCGACGACGTCGGGGGTGGAAGACTCGCCGGCCATGAATTCCCTGGTAGCCGACGCGACCAGAGCAGCCGTGCAACAGGTGGAGTGAGTCAGCTTGCTGCGCGTCGAACGGCGTCGACCAACGGAACGAGATCCGGTTCATCGGATGCGTCGTCGAGAGCCTCGCGCAACGCCGCGTCGTTGGTCGGCCGCGCGGCCTCGAGCAGGGCCAGGCCTTCTTCGCTGACGTCGGTGTAGATACCTCGGCGATCGGTGGGGCACAGGTACCGCGTGAGCAGCCCCCGATCCTCGAGGCGAGTGACGAGGCGGGTAGTGGCACTCTGGCTCAGTACGACGGCATCGGCTACCTGCTTCATCTGCAGGTGGCCGCCGACCCCATCGTGCTGCCTGCCCAGGACGTCGAGCAGCCAGTACTCGCGCGCACTGAGATTGTGGTTGATCTGTAGCGCACGCTCGATGCGGCTTTCGATACGTCCGTGCAGGACGGAAAGCGCAAGCCAATTCTGCGCAAGGGCAGTCATGGCGGGGTCGTGTGCGCTCATGTGTCGTGCCTCTCGGTGCCTGTGCTCGTGACCACCCACCATACCGCGCCGACAATTAACGGCGTCTGCAATTACCTTCTCGACGAGGTTCGACGAGCGATGATGCGTCGAGCATGCGCCAGAACGGGTGCATCGACCATCTGACCGCGGAAAGTGAAGACCCCGCGGTTGAGTGCCACTGCGTCGAGCACTGCGGTAGCCCACTCGATCGCCTCGGGGGTCGGCGCGTAGGCGTCGCGAATGACCGAGATGTGGCTCGGATGAATGGCCACCTTGCCGTCAAAGCCGACGGCCACGGCGTCGTCGGCCTCCACGCGCACCCCGTCGAGATCGGGGATGTCGAGGAACACCGAATCGAGCGCGAACACCCCGCGTGCCTTAGCAGCCAGTAGCGTCCGCGACCGAACATGCTGTGCAACATCGCGGTACGAGCCGTCGCCGTGCCTGCTCGAGTTACCGCCCATGGCGGCCACCAAGTCCTCGGCACCCCACATGGCACCGATGGCGTTGTCGGCCGCGAGTGCATCGAACACCGTCATCGCGCCGAGTGGAGATTCGATCAACGCGACGACATTCAGCGGAGCCAGAGCTGCGATCTGTTCCGCCGATTCACATTTGGGAAGCATCACGGTGGAGTACTCGGTGTGCTTCAACGCCTCGAGGTCCGCGGCCTGATCGTCGGTGCCGTGCGCGTTGACCCGGACGATGGTGCGGGCCGGATCCAGCGGGGTCGTGGCCACGGAGTCACGAGCGCCCGCTTTGTCCGCGGCACCGACCGCGTCTTCGAGATCGAGAATGACCACATCCGCTCGTGCTGCGGCCTTTTCGTAGCGCTCGGGACGGTCTGCCGGGCAGAACAGCCATGCCGGACCGGGCGGAACCCAGTTCACGACGCCTCCTCCGGTGGTTGCATCCGGACGAGTGTCTTGCGGACGGCGATTGCGACGACGTCCCCGTGCTGATTTCGACCGGTGTGCGTGAACGTCACGATGCCCTCGCCGGGGCGAGACTTCGATTCGCGCTTGTCCGAGATCACGGTCTCGGCGTAGAGGGTGTCGCCGTGGAACAGCGGCTTGGGAAACGACACCTCCGAGAAGCCCAGGTTCGCCACGATGGTGCCCTGGGTCAACTGCGTCACCGACAGTCCGACGAGCGTGGACACGGTGAACATGGAGTTCACCAGTCGCTGCCCGAAAGGTGTTGTCTCGCTGTAGGCCGCGTCGAGGTGCAGGGCCTGGGTGTTCATCGTCTGCGTGGTGAACAACGTGTTGTCGGCCTCGGTGATGGTGCGGCCGGGTCGGTGCTCGTACACGGTGCCGAGTTCCATCTCCTCGAACCACAGGCCGCGTTGGCGAATCCTCTTGTCGCTCACAGTCCGAGGCTCCGGGCGATCAGCATCAGCTGAACCTCGGTTGTGCCCTCACCGATTTCGAGGATCTTGCTATCGCGGTAGTGACGAGCGACAACGTATTCGTTCATGAAACCGTAGCCGCCGTGGATCTGGGTGGCATCGCGCGCGTTGTCCATGGCCGCTTCGGAGGCGACGAGCTTGGCGATGGATGCTGCCTTCTTGAAGGGCTTGCCCGCCAACATCAATGCCGCGGCGTCGTAGTACGCGGTTCGAGCGGTGTGGGCGCGGGCCTCCATGCGGGCGATCTTGAACGAGATCGCCTGATTGCGGGCGATAGGGCTACCGAACGCCTCACGCTCTTTGGCGTACTTCACGCTCTCGTCCACGCAGCCCTGCGCCGCACCGACCGACACCGCCGCGATCGCGATCCGGCCTTCGTCGAGGATGTGCAGGAAGTTCGCATACCCGCGACCTTCCTCGCCGAGCAGATTCTCCTGCGGCACGCGCACATCGGTGAAGCTGAGCGGGTGTGTGTCCGACGCGTTCCAGCCGACCTTGTTGTAGGCAGCCTCTGCGACGAATCCCGGGGTATCGGTGGGCACCAGGATCGAGGAGATCTGCTTGCGTCCGGTCGCTTCGTCGACCCCTGTCACCGCGGTGACGGTGACGAGCTCGGTGATGTCGGTACCGGAGTTGGTGATGAACTGCTTGCTGCCGTTGATGATCCAGTCGCCACCGTCGCGTTTGGCGGTGGTCTTGGTGCCGCCCGCGTCGCTGCCGGCACCGGGCTCGGTCAGACCGAACGCGGCCAGGGCCTTGCCGGCGGTCAGCTTGGGCAGCCACTGCTGCTTCTGTGCGTCGTTGCCGAAGCGGTACACCGGCATGGCACCGAGCGAGACGCCGGCCTCGAGAGTCATGGCGACACTCTGATCGACCTTGCCGAGCTCCTCGAGCGCCAGGCACAGCGCGAAGTAGTCGCCGCCCATGCCGCCGAACTCCTCGGGAAACGGCAGGCCGAACAGGCCCATCTCGGCCATGCCTGCGACTACCTCGTACGGAAAGGAATGCTCGGCATCGTGTTTCGCCGAGACCGGCGCGACGACCGTGCGGGTGAAGTCGGCAACGGATTTGACCAGTTGCTGGTACTCGTCGGGCAGATTCGACGACGACAGGTGCTCGGTCATGGCTGGTCCTCTTCGGTGGGTGTGGGAACGATTCGGGCGAGGATCTGATCGACGCGGACCTGATCCCCCACTGCGACAGTCAGTTCGACGGTGCCGTCGATCGGGGTGGTCAGGGTGTGTTCCATCTTCATGGCCTCGACGACGACGATGGCCGTGCCCGCGGTGACGGCGCTGCCGGTGGTGGTTCCGATCGCGATGATCGAGCCCGGCATCGGCGAGAGGATCTCGGCGTCACCGGAATGGGCATCGTCCTCGCGGACGCTCGCCTCGGCAATCCGATCGATGCGCCAGGTGCCGCGAGCACTGGAAACCCAGGTGGCCGAGCCGTTTCGGGCGAAGGTCATCGATTCGCGGAGACCGTCGATCACCAGATCCACGGAATCCTCGGTGGCCGTAGCCCGGAGGGTGCGCGGCGATCCCTCGTCGACGACGACCGTTGCCGTGCTCGCTGTACCGGTGATGGCCACATGCGCCGTCCGACCGCCGGACGCGAGGCGACGATGGAACGGAGCTTTCGCGCCGACTCGCCAACCCGATGGTGCTGCCCAGACGTCCTGTCCCGCGGCCTGCCACGCGTCGAGCCACTGCACTGCGGTGGCGGCGATCAGCGCCTCGTCGGTCGCCTCGGCGGCCACGAAATCCTCGACGCGACGGTCGAGTAGGCCGGTGTCGAGATTGCCGGTACGAACATCGTTGTCGGCGAGCAGGAACCGTGCGAATTCGATGTTCGTGACGACACCGAGTACGGCGGTGTCGGCCAGTGCACGATCGAGACTGCGCAGTGCGGTCGCGCGATCGGGTCCGTGCGCGATGACCTTCGAGAGCATGGGGTCGTAGTTGCTGCCCACCTCCGTTCCGACGGCAAGGCCGGAGTCGACGCGGATTCCCGGCGCAGATGGCTCGCGCAATCCGACGACGGCACCGCCGGTGGGGAGAAATCCGCGGCCGGGATCCTCGGCGTAGACGCGGGCTTCGATCGCATGTCCGGTGAGCGTGATGTCGTTCTGCGCGAGAGTGAGGGGCTCACCCGATGCCACCCGGACCTGCCACTCGACGAGGTCGAGGCCGGTGACCATCTCGGTGACCGGGTGCTCGACCTGGAGACGAGTGTTCATCTCCATGAAGAAGAACTCGTCGGGACGCTCGGCCGAGACGATGAATTCGACTGTGCCGGCACCGGAGTAGTCGACACTGCGGGCAGTGTTGCAGGCGGCCTCGCCGATGCGTGCTCTGGTTGCGTCGTCGAGCAACGGCGACGGTGCCTCCTCGATGACCTTCTGGTGCCTGCGCTGCAGGCTGCACTCGCGTTCGCCGAGGTGGATGACATTGCCGTGTCCGTCGGCGAGGATCTGTACTTCGATGTGCCGGGGCCGCAACACGAATCGCTCGAGGAAGAGGGTGTCGTCGCCGAACGACGAGGCTGCCTCCCGGCGAGCGCTCGTCAATGCTGCAGGGAGGTCCTCGGCGCGTTCGACAAGACGCATACCTTTTCCGCCGCCACCGGCGGAGGGTTTGACCAACACCGGGAAGCCGACGTCCGGCGCACCGGCGACGAGGTCGGCGTCGGTGAGGCCGGGGCGAGAGATGCCGGGGACGACGGGTACACCGAATGCGCTGACGGCGGCCTTCGCGGCGATCTTGTCGCCCATCACTTCGATGGCCTTCGCCGGTGGCCCGAGGAAGGCGATTCCGGCTTCGGCGCAGGCTGATGCGAACTCGGAGTTCTCGGACAGGAAGCCGTATCCGGGATGAATTCCCTGTGCTCCGGTGGCTTTCGCGGCCGCGATCACCTTGGCGATGTCGAGGTAGCTCTCGCGTGCGTTGGCGGGGCCGAGTCGTACCGCGGTGTCGGCCTCGTGGACGTGGCGGGCGTCGGCATCGGCGTCACTGTAGACGGCAACGGTGCGAATTCCCATGCGGCGCAGCGTTCGTGCCACCCGCACAGCGATCTCGCCGCGGTTGGCGATCAGAATGGTGTCGATCATCGTGGTCATGCCTCTCACATCCTGAAAACGCCGTAGGAGACCGGCTCGAGCGGCGCATTGGCGCACGCCGAGAGGGCAAGTCCGAGAACCTGCCTGGTATCGGCCGGGTCGATGATGCCGTCGTCCCAGAGGCGGGCCGTCGAATAGTAGGGGTTGCCCTGGCTTTCGTACTGGTCGCGAATCGGAGCCTTGAACGATTCCTGGTCGTCGTCACTCCAGGGCTTGCCTGCCGCGTCGAGTTGTTCGCTGCGCACCGTCGCGAGCACCGAGGCCGCCTGCTCGCCGCCCATCACCGAGATTCGCGCGTTGGGCCACATGAACAGGAAGCGTGGTGAATACGCTCTGCCGCACATCGAGTAGTTGCCTGCGCCGTAGGACCCGCCGATGACGACGGTGATCTTGGGGACACGGGCACATGCCACCGCGGTGACCATCTTCGCGCCGTGTTTGGCGATGCCGCCTGCCTCGTAATCGCGGCCGACCATGAACCCGGAGATGTTCTGCAGGAAGACGAGCGGGATGCTGCGCTTGTCGCACAGTTCGATGAAATGCGCGCCCTTCATGGCAGATTCGGCGAACAGCACACCGTTGTTGGCGACGATTCCGACGGGATGGCCGTGGATGTGGGCGAATCCGGTGACGAGCGTCTTGCCGTATTCGGCTTTGAACTCGTCGAATTCACCCGCGTCGACGACGCGGCCGATCACCTCACGCACGTCGTACGGAGTGCGGGGGTCGGTGGGGACGACGTCGTAGAGCTCGGTCTGGTCGGCTACGGGGTCACGCGTCGTGACGACGTCCCATGGCCGTGGTGTCCGGGGCCCGAGGGTGGAAACGATGCGACGGACGCGGTGCAGTGCGTCTCGATCGTCCTCGGCGAGATGATCGGTCACGCCGGAGATCTTGGAGTGCAGATCACCACCGCCGAGTTCTTCTGCGGTGACGACCTCTCCGGTCGCGGCCTTCACCAGTGGCGGGCCGCCGAGGAAGATGGTGCCCTGGTTCTTGACGATGATCGCCTCGTCGCTCATAGCCGGTACGTAGGCACCGCCGGCGGTGCACGAGCCCATGACGGCGGCAATCTGCGCAATTCCCTTGGCGCTCATGGTCGCCTGATTGAAGAAGATTCGGCCGAAGTGGTCGCGGTCGGGAAACACCTCGTCCTGACGCGGGAGGAACGCGCCGCCCGAGTCGACGAGGTAGATGCACGGCAGGGTGTTCTGCAGTGCGATCTCCTGCGCGCGCAGGTGCTTCTTCACCGTCATCGGGTAGTACGTGCCGCCCTTGACGGTGGCGTCGTTGGCGACGATGACGCATTCGCGCCCGGAGACGCGCCCTATGCCGGCGATCACTCCTGCGCCGGGGCACTCGTCGTCGTAGAGACCGTTCGCGGCCAGTGGTGCGATCTCCAAGAACGGGCTGCCGGGATCGAGTAGCTCGTCGACGCGGTCGCGGGGGAGGAGTTTGCCTCGTGCGATGTGGCGTTCCCGGGATTTTTCGCTACCGCCGAGCGCCGCCGCGGCGAGCCGTTCGGCCAGCTCGCCGGTGAGACGCTCGTGATCTGCCCGGTTGGCAGCAATATCGATTGCCATGAGGTGCACGCCTTAGGGGTTGGACGCCGGTGTCACAGGAGTTCAGTTAATGGTTGATAACTGACATCATAGTAAACTACGATTAACTGAGAGTCCAGGGGCGAGGGGGAGCCAGTGCAGGAGTTGGAGGCAAGGCCGACGACGGTGCGCGAGCAGCGCAAGGCCGAGCGTAGACAGCAGTTGCTCGATGCTGCCGCATCACTGTTCGCCGAGCGCGGCTTCACCTCGGTGCGACTCGAGGACCTGGGCGCGGCAGTCGGCGTCAGCGGACCGGCCGTCTACCGACACTTCCCGAACAAGGAGGCAGTGCTCGTCGAGCTGATGGTCGGAATCTCGGAGTATCTGCTCGACGGTGGCCGTGCGGTGGTCGATCGTGGCGGGGCGGCCGTGGATACGTTGTCTGCGTTGGTCGAGTTCCATCTCGATTTTGCCTTCGACACACCGGCATTCATCAAGATCCAGGATCGCGACCTGCAGAGCCTTCCCGAGGGTGCTCGACGCAAGGTGCGCCGAATGCAGCGCGAGTACGTGGAACTGTGGGTAGGGGTGCTCTGCGCCGTCGGCCCGGAACTGAACGAGTCCGACGCTCGAACCACGGCACACGCGGTCTTCGGCCTCATCAACTCCACGCCCAACAGTGCGGGACGTAGCCCGTCACGTAATGCTCGTCCGGTGCTGCGAGCGATGGCGCTGGGGGCGCTGGGAGTATCGCACTGACATGAGTGTCCACAATTCGCTTCACCGATCGCGATCACGCCTGCGGACACAAATAGCTGACACTCAGCGCACCTGCGCTCCATAGGAAGAGCAACTCGTCGTCATCGGCCACAATGTCTCCATGACGACCCAACTCTCGCGTGTCGAGCTCGGCCGACGGCAGAGTCGATTCACTCTCGACGAGGTTCCTCGACTGCTGGCGATGGCCGGCTTCGTCGCCGCTCTGCACGTGGTCGGGTGGGGTCTGTTCACCCATTACAACTCCATTCCGAGCATCCACAACCTCACCGGAGCCGACGGCACGCTGGTCTACGCCGGAGCAGGCGTGTTGGCGTACACCCTCGGGCTCAGGCACGCGTTCGACGCCGATCACATCGCCGCCATCGACGACACCACCCGCTTTCTGCTGCAGAAGGGCAAGCGGCCGTTGGCCGTCGGGCTCTTCTTCTCACTCGGTCATTCGACGGTCGTGTTCGTCTTCGTCGCCGCCATCGCGTTCGTGGCGTCGCAGGCGACGGCGTTCCAGGACGCGTTCGCCGGAGTCGGCGGCATCATCGGCACGTTGGTGTCCGGAACGTTCCTGTATCTCATCGCGGCGTTGAACATCGCAGTGCTCGCGGGAATCGTCGGAGTCTGGCGACGCGCGAAACGAGGTGAGTTCACCGAAGCCGGCCTCGACGAGTTGCTGGCCAAGCGTGGGCTGATGAATCGACTGTTCCGAGGTCGCTACGACAAGCTGATCAACCATTCGTGGCAGATGTACCCGCTGGGTCTGCTGTTCGGGCTTGGGTTCGATACCGCCACTCAGGTCGGTCTGCTTGCGGTCGCAGGCACGACGGCCATGGCAGGCGGACTTCCGCCGATGGCGATCATCGCGCTGCCGGTTCTGTTTGCCGCGGGCATGACCACCATGGACACCATCGACGGCATCTTCATGTCCAAGGCGTACGGCTGGGCATTCGTGACGCCGGTGCGCAAGATCTACTACAACATGACGATGACGGCCGTGTTCGTGGCACTGGTGATCGGCACAGTGCAGCTGTTGACCCTGCTCGCCGAACAGTTCGAGCTGACCGGCGGGTTGTGGGACGCGTTGGCCGTCATCGATCTGAACTTGGCCGGCCAACTCGTCGTCGGCACGTTCTTCGTCGTGTGGATCGGAGCGGTCGTGTATTACAAGGTGGCGCGCATCGACGAACGCGGCGGCTTCGCACACTCGAATGGAATGGAGAACCAGTGACCTCTCGGCGTCGGATCGGTGCCCTCTCGATTGCCGCGGCGCTCGCGTCGAGCATGGTGACGGCGCTGCTGGCCGTACCCGCTTCCGCTGCACCGGCTATCACTCAGGAGATCGGTGACGTCGTCTCGACTCGCGATCTGGACCGAGACCTCTGGATTCCCGGCGCTGCCTCGGCCGAGGTGCTCACCTACGTCACCACCGACACCTTCGGTGAGAAGGCTCTGAGCACCGGCACCGTCTTCCTACCGCCGGGAACTGCGCCGGAGGGTGGTTGGCCGGTGATCTCGTGGGCTCACGGCACATCCGGGCTCGGCGACGCATGCGCGCCGTCGCTGATCGGTCCGTCCTACGCCGAGCGAGATCTGCCGTACCTGGCGAACTGGCTCGCGCAGGGCTATGCCATCGTCGCCAGCGACTATGCCGGCCTCGGAACGCCCGGATTACCGGCGTATCTCGACGGTCGAACCACGGCCCACAACGTGGTGGACATGGTCAAGGCGGGCCGCAACCACAGCGAGGACCTCTCGCGATCCTGGGTGGCCGTCGGCCAATCCCAGGGCGGTGGCGCAGCGATCTACACCGCCCGTTACGCAACCGAATTCGGCGGCCCCGATCTCGACTACCGCGGGGCGGTGGGTACCGGAACTCCCGCGTACATCGAAAAGTTGGTCTCGATCGGTGGACCGGGCGTTCCGCCGGTGGAACTACCGTCGGGCCTGACCGCCTATGTCGCGTACATCGGCGCGTCGCTGCGTTACGCGCATCCCGAGCTCGGGCTGGACGACATCCTGACCCCGCTCGGGAAGAAGTACGCAGACCTGGCCGAGACGAGCTGCGTATCGGACTTCGAGGCACAACTCGACGGTGTGACGATCGGCGACTTCTTCACCGCGCCACTGGTCGGCCTGCCGAACTTCACCGCCGTTCTCGACGACTACATGGCGATGCCCGAAACCGGCTTCGACAAGCCCTTCTTCATGGGAAACGGACTGCAGGACATCGACGTTCCGTTCCCGACCACCGCCGCCTACGTCGCCCGTCTGACGGCCGACGGTCAGCCGGTGACGTTCAGGGCCTACAACACCGACCACAGTGGAGCCTTCGTCCAGTCGCAGGCCGATACGATTCCGTTCGTCGCGAACCTGTTTCGCTAGTTCACCGGTCGTTTGCTGGGCAGTCCGTAGGCGCGGGCCGTGAACAGTTCGAGTACCGTGCGCGGCAGCAATCGCTGGGCGAAGAACACCGCAGGGGCATTGCTGCCGACCGCGTAGATGGGCAGCGTCTTCTTGTCCTCGACGGCTCTGAGAACCGTGAGGGCCACGGTCTCGGCCGTGATGCCTTCGGCCTCTTTGGCGTCGAGCTGCGAGATCACCGTGGTGAAGTCGCGGAGGTACGGTGAATGCGGGCCGCAGTACTTGGTCCGACGGGCCGAGAGCCCGGTGGCGATGGAGCCGGGTTCGACTGTGGTGATGTCGATTCCGTAGGGCTTGAGCTCGTAGCGCGCGGCGGTGGAAAACCCCTTGATCGCAGCCTTGGTGGCGGCATACGACGAACGGTAGGCCAGCGGAAAGCTCGCGAGCATCGACCCGATGTTGACGATCTTTCCGCTGCCACGATCTCGCATGCCCGGCAGCACCGCCTGGGTCAAATCGATCGCTCCGAAGACGTTGAGCTGGAAGAGCCGGGTGATCGCCTCGATGGGCAGCTCTTCGAGTGGGCCGCACTGGCTTTCGCCTGCGTTGTTGATCAGCACATCCACCGAGGTCTCGGCGATGCCGTCCACGAACCCGCGGATCGATGATGGGTCCGTCAGGTCCAGGTCGCGGTATTCGACACCGGGTATCGGGTCGGCCACCGACGAGCTGTCGCGGCTCGTTCCGATGACGTGGTAGCCGCGAGCGATCAGAACCTCGGCGACGGCCTCGCCGATTCCCGACGTCGCTCCGGTGACTATTGCAGTGTTCATCTACGCCTCTTGTTCACGGTGCGGGTAGGTGCCGGCTTCGTCACTACGGGTGCCGGGCATTCTGTCCTGCGAAAAGCTGTGGTCGGTACTTTGGTGTGCAGGGAGGGCACCGAGGTGCCCGACGCCATGACCGTGCGGTCCGGTCGCACGATGGCGGCGACAGCGTGTCCGCGGCGCAGCCAGACCCCCAGCTCCGACGACGCCGCCACCTCGACGACGACGGCTCCGCGGCGTTCGATCTCTCGACGGTGCCCGATGGCCAGGGGTGTCGACGAGACGAACAGGAACCGGCCCGGCGCGAGGTCGTCCAGACGAGCCCCGCTGTCCAACGGACTGTTGGGGCACAGCTTTCCGGCCAGTGTGCGAACCGGGACGGGCGAACGCAGCACGTACTGCGATCGAGCGAGTGACGGGGTGGTGCTGGCGGTGACCTTCTCGCCGACGAACGGTAGGTAGCCGAGGGCGGGTGCGATGTTCGTGCGCATGATGCCGGTGAGCCGGCTGCCGCCGGTCATGGCCCATCCGATCGCGACCGCCAATTCGATCATCTGCTTGGCGTGCGTCTTTCGTTCTGTCTCGTAGCTCTCGAGCGAGGTCTCCTTCAGATGCCCGTCGAGCACGCCGACGATCTTCCAGATCAGATTGCGCGCATCTCGGAGCCCTGCGCCCATGCCCTGCCCGATGAAGGGCGGCGTCAGATGCGCGGAATCGCCGAGCAGGAAGACCCGGCGATCACGCCACCGGTCCACCACCTGTGCACGAAAGGTGTACTCCGCGCTGCGAATCAGCTTCATGTCCGGGATCTCGCCGGAAACGAACCACGGTGCGATGAAAGGGTGGATGGCCGAGAGATCGGTGAACTCGTCGAGGGTCTCGCCGTCGAGCATCCGGAACTCCCAGCGGTAGCGGGTGGGGCCGATGCGCATGTACGTCGCCGATCGCTCGGAATCGCACACCTGGTGCACGCCATCCCACTGCCCGAGATCGACGTCGGTCTCGATATCCACGACCAACCATCGCTGCTCGAAACCGAGATCCTCCATTTTCGAACCGATGGACCTGCGCACCACACTGTTGGCCCCGTCGCAACCGAGGACGTAGTCGGCGGTCACCCAATGTGGCGTCCCGTCCTCGGTCGAGTCGTACCGGACCCGAACCGAATCCGTCAGGTTCTGCACATCGGTGATCTCGCATCCGCCACGCATCTGCACGGAGTCGTAACGCGCGATGTGAGAACGCATCAGACGCTCGAGTTCGGGTTGATCGAACATGTTGGCCTGCGGGTAGCCGTGCGGTCGATCGTCGGGATCGCGCTCGAACTCGGCCAGGGTTCGAATGTCCCTGGTGCACAACCTCAGTCCGCGACCGGGACGGGAGATGGCCGCGAAGTCCTCGGCCAGGCCCAGATCACCGAGAATGCGGTACACCTCGTCGTCGAGGTGGACTGCCCGCGGCTGCGGGTAGACGTCCTCCCACCTGTCCAGCACGAGGCACGGCACGCCGTACCGGCCCAGCAGCAACGCAGCGGTCATGCCCGTCGGACCGGCTCCGACGATCACCACTGGAAAGTGCGTGCCGTCGGACTCGGTACCGGTCATCGGTAGGAGACCCGGGTGCGCTGGACCCCCAGATCGAGGGCTCCGTCGGGAGTCGAGCAGGTCAGTTCGAGGACGTCGCCGTCTTTCAGGAACGCGGGATTCTTGGCCTGCTTCTTGAAGAAGACCTTCCACTTGACCGACGGCGGAACCAGCGATCCGATCATCTCGATCGGCTTGGCGGGGGCCTTCAATGCGGTGCCGCCGGGAGTGCCGGTGAGCAGCAGGTCGCCTGCGTCGATCCGCTGGAACTTGCTCAGGGCCTCGAGTGACTCGACCGGGCGGTAGATCATGTCGGCGACCGTACTGTCCTGTCGCACAGAGCCGTTGACCCGCAGGGTCAGGGCGAGTTCGCCGAACCGGTCGAACTCACCGGCCTCCAGGAGGACCAGGCGCGGCCCGACCGGAGTGAAGGTGGGATACGACTTGCCCTCGTAGAACTGAGTCTTCGGCAACTGGACGTCTCGGGCAGAGACGTCGTTGGTGAGCACGAGGCCGGCGACGTACTCGGCCACGTTGGAGGCGTCGACCTTGGTTCCGACGGTGAGCGTCTTGCCGAACACGAGTCCGATCTCGATCTCGTAGTCGAGCAGCTTCACGTGTGTCGGCTTGATGACGTCGTCGGTGGGTCCGCTGATGGAACCGGAGGTCTTGCGAAAGAACGTCAGCGGAACCGTCTCGGGGTTCATTCCCGAGTCCTTGACGTGAGAGACGTAGTTGGTCATGTTCGCCATGACGCGGCAGGGAGCCGTCACCGGCGAGATCAACGACAGTGTCTCTACTGCAACGACATCGGTTGCGCTGCGCGCGGATTCGATGGCAGGCCGATCGGCGAGGAGCTCGGCGGTGCTCACCGCCGAGGTGTCGATGCGTGACGCGCCCGCGGGGGTTTCGACCCACCAGGCGTCGGCGGTGCGGAGTACAGCGATGCTCATGAGGATGCCACTTTCATCAGGCCGCGAAGGCGATCGGTGTCGAACTCGTTGTCGTTGCGCAGTGAGGAGAAGATCGATTTCAGTTCGTGCAATGACGCTCTGCTGGGGGCGATTCCGAGGAAGTCCTTCGACGCCGGCGGCCCCCACTGGGCCAGACCGGACGCCGTCATCGGGGCCCAGCCGGGTTCGAGGGAGTTGTCGAACATGTCGCCGTCGCTGAAATGTTCCACCAGGAAACCGTCGGGATCACGCCAGTAGTCGAAGATCTGGCTGCCCTGGATGTGCCTGCCGATACCCCACGAATGCCGGTACCCGCGTTGGGTGAGGTACTCCCCGCCCGCGGCTATCGCATCGAGATCCGACACCTGGTAGGCGGAGTGCACGTACCGGTTGGACGGACCGAGAGTCATTGCGAGAGTGTGATGATCGGACGGAGTGTTGCCACGATCGCAACGGATGAAACTCATCACGGGACCGCGATCACGCTGACCGTCGTAGTAGAGGAAGTCGCTGACGATCAGGCCGAGGTGATGCAGGTACCAGTCCAGGTTCTCGAGGTAGCCGGTGCGTTGCAGCACCACGTGTCCCAGGCGCTGGACTCGGGCGGGCTGACGCGGTGGCCGTTGCGTCGCGTTGAGCCGGTAGCGGGGTTCACCGAAATTGTAGGTGTGCGCTTCCTGGCCGCGAAGTTCGGGATGGTCGGTGTACCCGGACACCACCTGGACGGGTTGCCCGCCCGGGTCGGTGAGAGTGACCGCGGCACCGCCGAGTGTGTCGGGTAGGCGCTGGACCCGCTGCCCGGTGGCTTCGGCCAATGTCACGAGGTCGGCATCGTCTGCGGCGGCGAAGGCTGCGCCCACGAAGCGTGTTCGCTTACCGCGGCGGATGATCACGCACGGCGCGCCGACCTGAGTGCCGCGCAGATGGATCTCCTCCGGAGTGCGGAGCGAGACGGTGAAACCGAACGCGACGGCGAATGCCTCGGCCTTGATCAGATCCGGCTTGCGAAACTCCAGCCAGGCGATGTCTCGAACCTTGATGATCGGATCTTTCGCGCGACCGGGGTGCTCGCCGGGGAGTGCGCCTTGGTCCACGTGCATGTCCTTGTGGCCGTCGACGTCGTGTCCCATGAAGCCCTCCCTCGTTGGTGACAATATCGTCACCTATGAGTGTGTCGTCAGTCAATAGTATTGACAAATTCGTCAGCGGTGAGGAAGGGTCAGGGCGTCGACCAGCGCAGACAGAAGTAGGGAACATGACAGAGACCCCGAATCGGCTAGAGCGGCGTAAAGCGCGCACGCGCGGCGCGCTGATCGCGGCTGCGCAAGGATTCATCGCCCGCGGCGAACTGAATGCTCCGATCGCGGAGATCACCCAGGCTGCCGACGTCGGGATGGGGTCCTTCTACAACCACTTCGTCAGCCGCGAGCAGCTGTTCCAGGCCGCAGTCGACGGTGCCCTGGAACTGCTGGGCACCTATCTCGATTCGCTGACCGACAGCTCGGCCGACCCGGCGGAAGCCTTCACCCGGTCCTTCCGAATCGCAGGCCGGCTGTTCCGGCTGCAGCCGGAACTGAGCCGCGTGCTCATCCATTCCGGTCCGGAACTGATCACCTCACAACACGGACTCGGCCCGCGCGCCGCGCGAGACATCGAGGCCGGAGTCGTTGCCGGTTACTTCCAAGTCCCGGACATCCAGCTGTCGCTGGCGTTGGTCGCGGGCGCACTGCTGGGCATGGGGCAGCTACTGCTCGAGCAGCCCGAGCGCAGCGACGTCGAGTCCGTCGACCGGATGGCCTACGGCGTTCTGCTCGCCCTCGGAGTATCCGACACCGATGCACAGGACCTGTGCGCGCGATCGCTACCGCCCATGAGTGACGTACCGAGCGTGGACGGCGACAGCGACTAGCAGTCAGCGCAGGCAGGCGAGACTCAGCGGGCGTGTGTCTTCTCCAGATCCCGGATGATCTCGGCGATCGCGCGGTCCTTCACGAGTCTGCGTTCCAGAATCGGGTTGAGAACTCCGCGGAACCAGAAGTACGGCGTCCAGGTGGACGGCGCGATGAGGCGGGCCCGACGCGTGCGGACCGAGTGCACGAGCAACTCCGCGGCGCGCTGCGAGGGCAGACGCCGGTTCAGCGGCCACGGCAGGAATCCGCCGATCCGCCGGCCCATCGGATCGCTGTCGAGGGTGTTGCGGGCCAGATCGGTATCCACCACACCGAAGTACGCGAGACCCGCCGTTGCGCCCACGGCGGCGAGTTCGATTCTCAGCGCGCGGCCGAGCTGTTCGACCGCCGCCTTGCTCACCATGTAGGCAGACCCGCCCATGCCGGGAGTGAAGGCCGCGCACGACGACACCAGCAGAATGTGGCCACCGCTCGCGACGATCTCGTCGGCCGCAGCCCGCACGATGTTGAGCACACCGCCGAAGTTCACGGCCATCACCGAGTCGAAGACCGCGCGGTCGACGGTCCTGATGGTGGCGGGCGGTGGCGTGATGCCCGCGTTGGCGATCACGATGTCGAGACCGCCCAACGTGCTCACCGTCGCGGCGACGCAGTCTGCCATCGCGTCGGGATCGGTGACGTCGCCGGTGAGCAGCAGGATCCGTTCGGAACTCGCGGCGTCCGGCGGAAAATCTCGATCCACCACTGCCACCGAGGCTCTGGCGGATACCAATTCCGCGACCGTTGCGGCTCCGATTCCACGCGCTCCACCGGTCACCAACGCCACTTTTCCGGCCAGTTCCATACGGTTCTTCATGCGAGGTCCTCGGACGTCACGAGTTCGGTATCGGGACGCACATCTGCACTGCGCCAGTGGTAGTGGCCGAGTTCGATCGTGGCCATCCGCTGAGTGAAGTCACGCACCGAACCGGGCCAGTACGTCACGTTTCGGCCCGACGGGCTCAGGTAGTAGCTTTTGCACCCGCCCGAGTTCCACACCGAACCCGCAAGCTTGCGGTCGGTGTGTTCGGCGAACGTCGACTGCGCACGCATGCTCACCTCGAGCGCGGTGATCGCGTTGGAGTCCATGGCGCGCAACGCCGCGAGAATGTAGTTCACCTGCGCCTCGATGGTGACCACCTGTGAGGTGTACACCACCGAGTTGGGGCCGAGCAGCATGAAGAAGTTCGGGAAGCCGTGCACCGTGGTACCCCGGTACGACGACATCTCGCCGTCGGGCCACCTGTCCGCCAACGACTTTCCGTCGCGGCCGACGATGCGCCTGAAGCCGGTGTGGCCGGAGACGGTGAATCCCGTCCCGAGGACGATCGCGTCCACCTCGTGCACGGTCCCGTCGGTGGTGACGATGCCCTCGGGCACGATCCGAGCGATGCCGGTGGTCTCCACGGTGACGTTCTCTCGGCACAGTGCGGGATAGAACTTGTTCGAGAAGGTAGGTCGCTTGCAACCGAATTCGTAACCAGGCGTAAGCTTCTCGCGAAGAACCGGATCCTTTACCTGGCGACGCAGGTGGGCACGCCCCATGGCCGTGAGCGGTGCCAGCAACGAGCGATGGCCGATGAGTCCGGGTACCAACGCTTCCTGGAACAGATCGAACACGCGGCGCATGGCCCGCTGGGCCAGGGGGTACTTCCTGAGCACGGATCTGCCGGATTCGGAGATCGGCCGGTCGGGGTGCGGAAGAATCCATGTCGGTGTCCGCTGGAACAGCGTCAGGTGTGCGGCCTCGGGGGCCAGACGCGGAACGAACTGCACCGCAGATGCTCCGGTGCCGATGACGGCGATGCGTCGCCCCTCGGCGGAGTGCTCGTGGTTCCACTTCGCCGAGTGGAACACACTGCCCGAGAACGATTCCAGGCCGTCGATCTCGGGCGTGGCAGGCTCGCTGAACGGACCGAGAGCTCCGATGAGGATGCGCGCCGACCACGTTCCTGCACTTGTCCGCACCACCCATCGGGCCTGCTCGTCGTTCCAGGTTGCGTCCAGTACCTCGTGCCCGAAGCGGATACGATCCCGGATTCCGAACTTGTCGGTGCAGTCGTTGAGGTACGCCTCGATCTCGGGCTGCAGCGGGTACAACCGCGTCCAGTCCGGGTTGGGTGCGAACGAGAACGAGTACAGGGCGGACGGGATGTCGCACTGCGCACCGGGATAGGTGTTCACGTGCCACGTTCCACCGACGGCGGTGTCTCGCTCGAAGATCAGAAAGTCGCCGCGTCCTTCCTGCTCGAGTCGGATTGCGGCACCGAGACCGCCGAAACCCGCGCCGATGATAGCGACGTCGATCTGCTGGATTGCCGTGCCGGATTGTGTTGCGGTCATGAGAGTTCGAGCTCCTTCTACAGATCGAGGACGACGACTTCGCCGTCGACGGCACCACGCGAGACGCACAGGGTGAGCGACTTCTCGCGTTCGGAGGCATCGAGAACGCGGTCGCGGTGATCGACGCGTCCGCCGACGAGACCGACCACGCACGCTCCGCAGAAGCCCTGGCGGCAGGAATAGGGCTGGTCCGGCCTCGACCGACGGAGGGCGTCGAGAGCGGTCTCCTGGGCACCGACCTCGACGGTCTCGCCGGAACGGTCGAGCCGCAACACGAACGGCGTGCCGTCGACCACCGGTGCGGGCGCGAACAATTCGGCGTGGAACTCACGAACGGCGGTACTCGAGAGGGCCTCGGCGCGAAGCCTGCTCGACAGTGCCGCGGGCCCACAGACGTACATCGCGGAGTTGCCCATCCCGAGATCGACGATGTCCGCCGGAATCGGAAATCCGTCGACATCGTCGGTCTTGACGATCACCTGGCCACGCGAGGTCAGTGCCAACTGCTGCAGCACGGCGACGAACGGCAGACTTGCCCGAGACCGACCGTGGTAGTACAGCGTCCACCGCGCCCCGTCCTGAACGGCGCGTTCGATCATCGCCCGGATGGGTGTGATGCCGATTCCGGCTGCCACGAAGAGGTAGTGCTCGGCCTCGGCCATCGGAAAGGCGTTGCGGGGTCCGCGAACTCGTAGGATATCGCCGCGGGTGAGGGTGTGAATCTCGGTGGACGCCGTGCCGCCGGGGATCTTGCGGACGCTGATGCGGTAGCGATCACCTGCGCCGGGGCGACCGGCGAGCGAGTACTGCCGCACCGAGCCGGACGGGGTGGTGACGTCGATGTGCGCTCCGGGCAGCCACGTCGGAAGCGGTGCACCGTCACTGCGAGACAACAACAGTGAGAGAACGTCCTCGGCCTCGTCGATCGTGTCGTCGACGACGGTCTCGAATTCGTATCCGACGCTTCGGCGGGGCCGCGCGGGGGACAGGGCCGTCACGATCGACGAATCGGTGACGAGTTTGGCGTAGATGCGGGACGCGGCACCGACGGCCCGCAGTCCGAGTCCGGGCGCGGTCACGGTGACCTCGCCCAGATGACTGTGGGTGGGAGTGGTCACCACGGTCGTGTCTGTCATTGCTGGGCCGCCAGGGCTGCGGGGGAGATGGCGAGGTACTGCACTGCTTTGTCGATGTCGCCCATCTTCGAGGGGTGGAAGCCCGGACGGATGTAGAGGGCGAGCTGTACGAACAGGAACGACAGACCGGGAATGAGATTCTTGCGTGACGCGCGTGCGAAGGCGAGGGGCCAAGGGGTGCGCATTCGGCGTCGTCCGGTGCGCGGCGTGGCAACCGAGTTCTTGTAGAGGTACGCGGCGGTGCTGAACCACAGCACGGCCAATCCGGCACTGGCGACGACTGCCGTTCGGGCACGGCGGAATCCGCCACCGTCGACGTATTGGAACGCGTCGAATGCCACGTTGCGGTGCTCGAGCTCTTCCGCGCCGTGCCAGCGCAGCAGATCCAGCATCGTGGGGTCGACGCCGATGCGGTCGAATTCGGTGTTGTCGAGCAGCCACTCGCCTACCACGGCGGTGAAATGCTCTGCTGCAGCGTAGATTCCGAGGCGTTCGTTCAGCCAGGCTTTGCCGGCGCGGCCGGTGAGGCCGTGGTCGCCGAACACCACACCCACGGCGAAGCGAATGCGCTGCAGGATCGGTTCGATGTCCACTCCGTGTGCGACGAGGTAGTTGCGGAAGCTCTCGTGGGAGGACGCGTGCGTTGCTTCCTGGCCCACGAATCCCACGACCTCCTCGTGCAGTCGACGGTCGTCGATGAACGGCAGCGCCTGGGCGAACACGTCCGCCATCGCTCGTTCTCCCTCGGGCAGGACCAGGTGCATCACGTTCCAGAAGTGGGTGGCGTACCACTCGTGGGGGATGTACTGGAGTGGAACGCCGGACCAGTCGAATGTCACCGCACGCGCCACTATCGCGTAGGACTCGTCCGTGTACTGCTCGTTCGAGTCGACCGCCTTGTTCCGAGACATTCGCAACTCCGTTTCTCCGAGATGGTGATGCTGCTGACACGGATGCTACATAGCAACAACTTGTGTTGCAATGTTGCATGACGCTGGCCGGACGACCGATAGGATCGAACGATGCATCCAGATGGTGACGACGGGCCGATTCTCGATGCAGCCTTGGAGCTGTTCGGTGAGGTCGGAATCCCTCGAACCACCATCGGTGACGTCGCCAAGCGCGCCAGAATCAATCGAGTGACCGTCTATCGTCGGATCGGGTCCAAGGACGACCTGGTGCGGGCCGTCATGGCGCGGGAGTCGTCGCGACTGTTCGTGGCGGTGGCGGCAGCTGCCTCGCAGCAGGCGTCACGAGCCGATCGGGCCGCGCACGGATTCGCGACGACCATCGACTCGGTGCGGACGAACCCCGTGCTGCTGAAGATGTTCGATTCCGAGAGTTCGTTGGTGCTCGAGCAATTGACCACGAATGCATCGGCCTTGCTCGCGCCCGCGATCAACGCTGCCGCGCACATCGCAAGGGGTGAACTGGAATCCGACACCTTTGCCGTACCGGATGCGCCGGAAATTGTTGTGCGCGTGGTTCATTCGATCCTGCTGACGCCGTCGGCCGCCGCTCCGCTCGATACCTACGACGATCTGCTCGCGTTCGCGCACCGCAACATCGTGCCGTTGCTCGTGGGCGATAGCCACCGCGGCTCCTGATTCGACGCGAAGTCACCCAGAGCACCTTCCGGCTCATTCGCGGCCATCCATGTCACGGTGTATCGACGGCGTCGCCCTCGAGAAGATCGCTGTCGTCCACGAATACGAGCACACCCGTAGCGAGTGCGACAGCCCACCGGCGTGGTTGCGCCCAATCTCGCCCGAGATCCGCATCGGACATCAGTGAGTCCGCGAAGTCCTCGACGAGCTTTCCTTCGCTGATACCGGCGTCGCGTCGAATTCGGACTGTGTCACCAACTTTGTGACTGATTTGTGTGTTACTTCGTGTTGCAGTCATGTCGGTATTGAATCAGACAGCACCCGCGCAAGCGGGTCGACGCCGCCGAACATCGAGTCGACTGTCGACCGCCGACACCTGCGGGGCAGCGGTCCGCTCCCGCGCGCACCCTCGAGGCGGACGCATCGAACAGGATCGAGCACCTCGGGCGCGTTACGGTGTGGGTATGCCCACGCTGGCCGGCTCGTTCGATCGCGACCTCCCCGGGCTGCCTCGTGGCCGCGGTTCTCTCGCGGCCGACGAAGTTCTCGACGCGCAACGTAAGCGCATTCTGCGCGCCGCGATCTCGTCGACGGCCGACAAGGGGATCGGCTCGACCACGGTCGCCGATATCGTCGGACGCGCGAGGGTGTCCCGGCAAGCGTTCTACAAGCAGTTCGAGAGCAAGGAAGCATGCCTGATCGCTGCGATCGATGCAGGCATCGAGTCGATCCTCGCCACGATCGCCACCGCGCAAGGCTCGACATCCAACCTGTCGCCGCGCGAACAACTGTCGGCGGTCGTCGGGCAGTATCTCGAAAAATGCTCGGCCGAGCCCGAATTCGTTCGAGCCTGGGTGCTCGACCTTCCTGCTGCTGGACCGGCCGGGGTCGCCAAACGTAACGAGTACGTCGAACTGCTCGCAGACGCTCTGCGTGGCGACTATCAGCACGCGTCGCAGGCCCCGAGTCGTGGGGTGTTCCTCGCGGCGATCGGTGGGTGCTACGAGTTGTTCTACCGCCATGTGTCCTCCGGTGCGCCGGAGTCGTACACGAGCCTGCACGCCCCGATCGTCTCGTTTCTCGAGCGCGTGCTCGATCTGCCGACCGACCGCTCGTAGGTGCTGTGTTTGACAAGACCCGGGTCGACCAGCATTCTCACTCATAAGAACGTTGACGTACTTATGAATGTGAGAGTGGATCATGGGAGTGCTGAACGCGCTGGTGAAACGTAGGAGTACGGCTCTTGGCCGGGTTGCAATCCGGCCCAGGCGAGTCGACTTCGACTGGGCTCGGGCACCCATGGTCTGGCTGCCGAACGAGCCGATCGCCTCGTACCTGCTCAACTCGTTGAATCTGGTCATCCCCGAGGGGGAGCGAATGATGATCCAGGCCTTCGAGCAGGCTCTTCCCGACGTTCACGACGAGAAGCTACGTGAGGACATGCTCGGTTTCATGGGGCAGGAGTTGTTGCATGCGCAGGCCCACGAAGACGTCATGAACCAGGTGTTCACTCGGCACGGTGTCGACCCCGCGCCGTTCAGCGACCAGATGCAGTATTTCTTCCGTCGGACTCTGGGAGTGGGCGAGAGCACCGATTCACGAGCGATCAGGCAGCGTCTGATCGAACGACTCGGAATCTCTGCTTCGGCGGAGCACATGTTCGCATTCATGGGCCATTGGGCGATGAACGCGGACCTGGAATCGTTCGGGGCGGACCCGCAAATGCTCGATCTCTACCGGTGGCACGGTGCCGAGGAGGTCGAGCATCGCGCCGTCGCACACGAGGTCGCCGCCTATTTCGGCGTCGGATACGTCCGCCGATCGGTATCGATGATCATCACCTGGCCGATCTTCATCGCGTGGTTGATTCGGGCTGCGATGTATCTGAGCCGCAACGACCCCAACACACCGAACATCGGCTACCCGCGACTGATCATCGGAATCGTCAGCGCCACACGACGGGGCTTGCTACCTGCCCTGTCGAAGTGGCTGTGGAGCGGTATGTCGACGTTCGTGCCCGGGTTCCACCCCGACAGCGTGGGGTCCACCGCTCAGGCCCTGGCCTACCTGGCGCAATCGCCTGCAGCCAAGAAGGTGCACGCATGAACGCACCCGCCGCCGGCCGGTCACGCAGATGGCCGGCCCCCGGCGAGATTCCGGTCGGCCTGCGTGGTGGCACGCGTCCCGACTCGATACTCCGCATTCTGGAAGCAGCGATATCGGCGCGGGTGAGGTGGCTGGTCACGCTGCACGGCGACGGCCGCCGAGACAACCCGATCGACGAGTACAAGACCCGTCTCGTCGTGACTGTGCGCACGACGGTGGCCGGCGACAGCGACGTGGTCGGCCTCGAGTTGCGTGCGCCGGACTGGAGCGACCTCGCACGGTGGTATCCCGGAGCTCACATCGACCTGCATCTGCCCTCGGGCCGGATACGCCAGTACTCGCTGTGCGGCGACCCTGCGGATCGACGCTGCTACCGGATTGCTGTGCGCCGGATCCCCGACGGCACCGGGGGCTCGAACGAGGTGCACGACGATCTGCCCGTAGGGGCGTTGGTCGGCGTGCGTGGTCCTCGTAACGCATTCGGGTTCGTCGAACCCGGGCGGAGCACGCACGTCGAGCGTGTTCATTTCGTTGCGGGCGGCATCGGTATCACCCCGATCCTGCCCATGGTTCGAGAAGCCGAACGGACAGGGCTGAACTGGACGTTGGTGTACGTCGGCCGCGAACGACGCACGCTGCCGTTCCTCGACGAACTGACGCGGTTCGGTGATCGGGTCACCATCCGCACGGACGACGAATGCGGTGCACTACCCACGGCCGACGATCTTCTACCCCCGAACGTGCGCAGCGGGGACGCGATCTACTGCTGCGGACCGGTCCCGATGATGGACCTGATCGCCGCACGAGTCCGCAGCGAACCAGGGGTGGAACTCCACGCCGAACGATTCTCCGCCGCACCGGTCGTCGACGGCCGACCCTTTCGCATCCGACTGGCCCGCACCGGCCGGATCGTCGACGTCGCCGCCGACCGAACGGCCCTCGACGCCGTACTCGGCGTGGACCCGAGAACTCCCTACTCGTGCCGCCAGGGATTCTGTGGAACCTGCGCGGTCCACGTCAGCGACGGCGAAATCGATCATCGCGACAACCTCCTGACCCAGGAAGAACGCGACGCCGGCACGATGCTGCTGTGCGTCTCACGCGCCCACAGCCCCGACCTGACGGTCACCACATGACCGACTCGCGACCGCCGAAACACCTCGCCCACCCGACACTCGAAACACACGTCGTCGACCTGCTGTGTGCCCTGCAGGACATGAACGCCGACGCCGTGCGCGAACTCGTGCATCCCGACATCGAATGGCGCAACACCGGCCTACCCGCGGTCCGTGGCAGCAGGCGAGTCGAACGAGTCCTCACCGCCGTGTCCCGACTCGTCACCGGCTACGAGGTCACCGAACTGCCCACCATGACGACCATCGGCGACACAGTGTCTTCTCGACGGACAGAGATCATCCGCATCGGATGGCTTTCCCTGCACCTCGACGTGGACGGCCACTACACATTCGATCACGATCGATTGAAGATCTGGGACGACCGATTCCGGTACGGGCAACTGGTCCGTGGAGTCACACTCGGCAGGCGGTACTGCACCGACTCTCCGCGCGGTCCCGTCGGTACGGTCCCACCGATGTCGTCGACGACGAAGGTCGACTGCGACGGTTGCGGTCGTACGACCGAAGGTGATGCTCGACTCGTCGGGGACGGCACCGCCGACGGAACGCCGACTGGATGGTCGGTCGAATCGGACGAGTACTACTGTCCTGGTTGCGCGGATACCCGATTCCGAACTTGGGGATATCGACCGGCGAACGACCCGCTACCCGACCCCGTCCGGGTGCTGTCCGGTCCGGAATCGAGATCGACAGAATCTCCGAATGCTGCTGTGATTCAGAGCAATTCGAAAGACGAGTCGATTCGGAAAGGCAGCGACTCGTATCGGTAGGGACAAAGCTGTCGAGAACGGAACGAACGCTGTTCTGCGGGGGCGCAGCGATGTTCACCGTCCACGGTGATGCGGTGACCCGCGCCGCGTGGCCCGAGCCGAGAGCCGTGGAAACTCACCGTGCCGGCGCGGGTGCACTGCGTCGGCAGGTCGCGATGGCGTCGAGTGTCTCGACAACGATGAGTGCGGGGATGGCAAGGGCGAGCACGGTCACGGACACGATGAAGCCGGGTACGAGCACGGTGTACATGGATTTGTCTCTTTCCGAAGTACCTATGAACGCGGCGGGCACGCACCGAATCCGACTGTTCGACCGGCGAGGCGTCGACGACGGGGTGCAGCGCCGGGTTCTGTTGGGCGGCAGTGTCTGCGCGGTCCGGCGTTCACCAGCCGGAGATCACCCACAGCAGGTTCTGATACTGAGCGGGGTCGGTGAGGTAGAGGGCGACCTGACCGTTTCGGGCGGCGGCTTCGTCGAAGAGTTGATCTCCGGTGACCGGTGTCCATCCGCCGGTGTACCAGATCGAATCGTCGGGGAGGGTGACCGTCCAGGAATCGCCGAGCGCGAGGTTGATCAACACACCGGCATTGGTCTCGGCGGCGAGTCGGGTTTCGGCGCGGTCGAGCACGATTCCTGCAAAACCCGCGTCGGTGTCGACGATCGGTGTCGCCGCCCCGGCGGTGCCGGCCCCGAGCGCACCGACTCCTGCGATCGTGGCTGCTGCGATCACGGCACCGGCTGCAACCGGCCGGAAGCGGCGGAAGGCGACGGAGCTTGCGGTGACGCGGTGGGTATCGGTCATGGGATTCTCCTGACTGAGTACGTGAATGGGAGGTTGGAGGCCGGTGAGGTGAAACCGGGACATCGATAGCGCTGATGTCCCCTCCGGCTCCAAGTAGTTAGCTAAATAGTAACTGATGCTGGTGTGACCGGACGTTACATCACCATTCGCGCGTCCGCCTCGACGCCGTGGATGCCCGCCCGCATCGCGGCGTAGGACGGGAGGCTGTTCGACCGTCATCGACGCGGGCCGATCGGTCTGCTCACCTGCGCAAACGTCGTGGAACGCGGATGTGATGGAGGTCATGGTCACGGAATGGGCACGGGGCCGCTCTCCATGCCGGGACCGTCGTGCCGTCGGGTGTTCCGTGCTGGATTCAGGTACCGGGATCATGTCGAAGCTGTCGATAGCTCAGGCATAGCTGGTTTATGTCGTGGGTAGACGAGCGTGTCGCGATTTTGGTGGTCGACAATCATCCGTAGCAACGCGGACTGGATTCAGGGTGCCCGATCGTACGAGTCGAGAACCCGAAACAGTGCGTCACGCAACGCCGTTCGATTGCCACCCGGTGTCGGTCTGGCGATCTCGTGCAGGGTGTAGCCGTCGATCAGGGCCAGGAAATGCCGAGCCGGTAGATGTGGTTCCGCGATACCGAATGCCCCCAGAGCCGCCTCGGCTGCCTCCTCGATCATCCACATGATTCGGTGCACCGAATCCGCCAGCTCGGGTCGTCTACGCACGGCGAGGTATGCCTCGAACTGGACGAGGGAGTCGTCGTCCTCGGGAGAGGACAGCAGCGAGACGAGGTCCATGATCGCGTCGGCGAGATCGTCGCGAGTGAGCCCGCCGGTGTGCGCGACGTCGAGTAGAGCCGTCACTTTCGCTGTCACGTTCTCGGCGATTCGAGTGATCGCGGCATCGATGAGTTCGCCGACCGAGCCGAAGAAATAGCTGGTGGTCGACGGCGGAAAGCCGGCGGCGTCGGCCACGGACCGAAACGAGACACGTTCGAGTCCACGCGTTCCGATCACGCCGATGGCAGCGTCGACCAGCGCGTCGCGGCGCTCCTGGCCACGTGCGTATCGAGTCTTTCGGCGCTCTTCGGTCATCGATACAACGTAGCCGGGGCGCGGTCGTATACCCCCATCGCAGTGCTCTTCAGCAGGCGATTTCGGCCAATCCTGGCCTAGTGGCCAATATTGAGCTACTGTCGCCGCTACATCGAACAGCCCCGAAAAGGAGCACCCATGACCGACATTCCGGAAGCATCGCGTGTGGACGTAGTGGTCGTCGGCGCAGGACTCGCGGGTCTGACCGCCGCCAGGGAACTGGCGGCCGCAGGGTTGACCGTCCAGGTCCTCGAGGCCAGAGACCGGGTGGGCGGGCGGACGGTCAATCACGCACTCGGTGAGAACGCGGTGGTCGAGACCGGCGGACAGTTCGTCGGTCCGACGCAGGACCACATCCTCCGCTTGGCCGCGTCGGTGGGTGTCGGGACGTTCCCCGCGTACGACATCGGATCGAGCATCTATGTCAAGAACGGACGCGCCCGACGCTTCGACGGCGGTGTGCCGCCGGACCTGGCAGCACTTCCTGACGTCGGGATGCTGGTGGCGCGAATCGATCGGGCCGCCGGGCAGATCCCCGTGGGCAGACCGTGGTCGGCACCGCGTGCGACCGAATGGGACACCCAGACACTCGCCACCTGGGCTCGGAGGCACTCGGCCACCGACGGCGGCGTGGAACTGCTCGACATCCTGCTCGGTTCGGTGTTCGGTGGCACATCCGCCGACGTGTCGGCGCTCTTCGGCCTGGCGTACATCGCCGGGGCGGGCAACGAGTACACCCCCGGCACCGTCGACCGGTTGATGAGTGTCGCCGGTGGAGCGCAGCAGTGGCGATTCCTCGGTGGCTCACAGGCGATCTGCATCGAAATGGCCTCGCGACTCGGTGATTCGGTCCGCCTCGATACCCCCGTGCGCCGCGTGGAGCAGTATCCGGATCGCGTGGTGGTGCACAGCGATACCGAATCGTGGGTGGCCCGATCGGTGGTCGTGGCGATCCCGCCCGTCCTGGCCGCCCGAATCGACTGGAGCCCTGCGCTGCCCGCGCCTCAGGAAGCACTGTTCCAGCGGATGAACTTCGGCGGATTGGCCAAGTGTGAGGCCGTGTATCCCGAACCGTTCTGGCGTACGAGCGGGCTCTCCGGCCAGGCGCTCTTTCGCGACAGCGACGTACCGGTGTCCTCGATGTTCGACAACTCACCTCCTGACGGAAGCCACGGAGTGCTGATGGGATTCGTCGGCACCTGGGGCGCGCGCCATCGAGGTGGCCGAAACTGGTCCGAGGGCAACGAATCCGAGCGCCGCGGTGAGGTGCTGCGTGCTTTCGCCTCGGTGGTGGGTCCGCGCGCACTCGAACCGACGGAGTGGATCGAACTGGACTGGACCGACGAACAGTGGACGCGCGGCGGGCCGACCGCGGTGTTGACCCCCGGAGTGTTGACCGGGCTCGGACGGTGGCGCGACGTTCCGTTCGGACGAGTGCGATGGGCCGGTGCCGAGCACTCCGACTATTGGAACGGATACATGGACGGCGCCGTGCGATCGGGTGAAAAGGCAGCAGCAGAAATACTTTCGACCGAAGGAGAACTCTCGTGGAACAACGCTTCGTAGTCTCGGCTCATCGCACACTCTCGGTCAGTCCGGAAGAGGTCTGGGCACTGACCGGTGACACCGGCCGCTACGCGGAATGGGTGTCCGACGTCCGTGCCGTCACCGCTCATCACGGCACCGCACGATCAGGTGGTGTGTACACCGAGGAAGTGGCGGCGCTCGGACGCTTCACCACTCACGCCACGTGGACCGTGCGGCATCTGGAACCGAACCGCCTGCGAATCGATTCGGGCCAGGGATTTGCGCCACTCACCAACGTGGCGAACGTCTTTCGCTTCGCGCCGCTGAGCGGTGGGACCTCCACCGCGATGACCTTCGAGTTCTGGTTCGACGTCTCCCCGCGCTGGCTGGGACGTCTTGTACGGCCCATCGCGACCGCCGGGATGTCCGCACGATTCGACGTCTCGATGTGCAACCTGGAGGCGCTGATCCTCTCCGAGCGAACCGCGACGATCCGATGAGAGAACCGGCGGAAGTCCTCACCCTCGGGGTGCACATACTCGACACTCTGGTGCGGCCGGTGACCGAGATTCCCGACGGTCAGGCGGCGGTCCTGGCGGAGCAGATCGCGATGTCGGCCGCGGGCACAGCCGCGGGAACGGCGCTGGTGCTGTCCCGACTGGGGGCCGCGGTCCACACCGCGGGAGTCGTCGGCGGTGATTCGGCAGGTGCGTTTCTACTTCAGCTCCTCGCCGAAGACGGAGTGGACGTCTCCCTCGTTCATCGCCTGGACGGGGTGCAGACCTCGGCGTCGGTGTTGCCGATCAGGCCGGACGGATCTCGGCCTGCTCTGCACGTGATCGGAGCCAACGGTCATCTGGCTCAGCATGTTCCGTGGAACATGTTTCACAACGTCGACTTCCTGCATCTCGGCGGGCCCGAGTTCTTCGGACCGGACACCGCATGCGACATCGCACGCCGTGCGCACGAGGACGGCGTCGTCGTCACGGTGGACAGCCTGGCACCGTCCGTTCCGGAAGGACTCGGTGCGTTCGCCGCCGCGCTGCCCCACGTCGACTACCTGCTGCCCAACGACGAGCAGGTCCTCGGCTGGACCGGTTGCGGCACTGTCGAAGACGGGTGTCGTCGGCTGCTCGAGCTCGGAGCGTCCTGCGTGGTGGCCACCGCGGGGGCGTCGCCCACTCTCGTCGTCACGACCGACGGAGCCGTCGAGGTCCCCGCGTATTCCGTGGACGTGGTGGACACCAGCGGATGCGGAGATGCTTTCTCGGCCGGTTTCGTTCGTGGCCTGTCCCTGAGTATGAGCGTCGTCGAGTCGGCTGAACTGGGCAATGCGACCGCCGCGCAGGTGGCGCAGGGCCTCGGAACCGACTTCGGCACCTACGACCTCGATTTCGTTCGGAAGTTCGCGCGTACCTGCAGGACCATCTGATGCCGACCGACGTGGACGAGCTACGGGAGTCCGTCGCCCAGACCGCCCGGCACCTGGGCATACGGGGCCTGGTTCTCGGTACGGCAGGCAATGTCAGCGCACGCGCGGGTGATGTGGTGGCGGTGACGGCGACCGGGCTGGTGTTGGCGGACGCCACGATCGAGGATGTCACGGTCGTCGGTATGGACGGAGTCGTGCGCGCCGGTGCGTGCGAACCGACCTCGGAACTGGGCCTGCACCTCGGCATCTACGCGTCGTCCGAGGTTCGGGCGGTGGTGCATGCGCATTCTTCTGCGGCCGTTGCGCTTTCGCTCGTCGCGGACGAACTGCCGCCCGTGCACTACGCGCAGCTGGCCCTCGGCGGCAGGGTCCCGGTGGTGCCGTTCGCGCCGTTCGGTACGGCCGAGCTCGCCGATGCGGTGGTGTCGGCGATGCGCTCGAGGTCGGCGGTGATCATGGCCCATCACGGCTCGGTGGCCACCGGTCACGATCTCGGGGCCGCGCTGTCGAACATCGAGCTGCTCGAATGGCTCTGCGGGGTCTATCTTTCCGCTGCGTCGGTGGGGACCCCACGTACCCTCGACGACGCGCAGCTGGCGGCGACCCTCGACGAGGTGGTCCGCCGTGCATACGGAACAGCAGCACCCGTGCGAAGAGACTGACCGATGACCACCCGGGTGCGTCCGCTCTGGATTGCCGTGTTCTCCGTGGCGTGGCTGGGCTATTGGATGGCCGATCTGGTTCCACTGCAGCTGCTTCTACCCGAGCGATTGCAGGAGATCGATCCGCAATCGAAGGTGTTCGACTTCGCCGTGATCAATGCGGTCTCCGCCGTGGTGCTGCTGATCGGTCTGCCTGTGTGCGGATCGCTGTGCGATCGCACGCGCAGCAGGTTGGGGCGGCGGCGCGTGTGGTTCGGCGGCGGTGTCCTGTTCTTCGCCGGTGCGTTGGTGGTCACCGGGCTGCAGAACACCGTCCTCGGAATCGGGACGGCGTGGTCGGTGGCGATGCTCGGATTGAGTGCTGCAACAGCAGGGTTGACGGCCGTGGTGGCCGACCGCGTGCCGGACGAGCAGCGCGGAACGGTGTCGAGCGCGATCTATGCGCCGCAGGCACTGGGCGTGGTGGCGGGCCTGGCCCTGGTGTCCACGCTCGCTCTGTCGGTACTGGGCGGGTACCTCGCCGTGGCGATCGCCTTGGTGATCTGCGCGGTGCCATTTCTGCTGTCGTATCGCGAAACCGATTCATCGACAGCGCTGTTGAGCCTGCGCAGCATCGTGGCCTCGCTGCTCGATTCGTTGCGTCACCGCGACTTCGCGTGGGCCTTCGGCGGTCGATTTCTGGTCAACGTGGCCAACTCGCTCGGCACCTGCTACTTGCTGTTCTTCCTCACCGACGGCCTCCGAGTCGCCGATCCGACGGCATCGCTGCTCGAGGTCACCGTTGTCTATTTGATCGCCTGTGTGGTGTGCACGTTCACCTTCGGGCCGTTGTCGGACCGGATGCGTCGCCGAAAGATCTTCGTGGCGGTTGCGGCATCGATGCAGGCCGTCGCCGGCTTCGTCCTGGCGGTACATCCCACGATGGACGCGACGTTCGTCTCGGCTGCGTTGCTGGGCGGCGGATTCGGCGCATACATGGCCGTCGATCAGGCACTGGTGACGGGGGTTCTTCCGTCCGCCGACAGTCGGGCGACCGATCTCGGTGTGATGAACATCGGGGCGATCGTTCCACCTGCCATGGCGCCGCTGCTGGCGAGCGTGTTCCTCTCCACCGTCGGTGGGTACCCGGCGCTGTTCGCGGCAGTGGGGGTACTGGCCGCACTCGGGGCAGCGGTGACATGGCAGGTGAAATCGGTGCGCTGATCTCTCAGCGGCGGTGACGCAGCCCCAGCAGTCGGTCGATCAGCGGCATGACCCACCGTCGGCGTTGCAGCGTGACCAACTCGAATCCGGGGATGTCGAAGAGTTTCGTGACGCGGCTGTGCGTGCGGCAGAATTCTGCGAACCCCTCGTCTCCGTGTACCCGACCGAAGCCGCTGGCTCCGACGCCGCCCATCGGAACCGATCCCATTCCCGCGAACGCGATCACCGAGTTGACGGTGACCTGACCACACACCAGCTGCGCCGCAATCTTTTTGCCGTGCGAGCGGGAGAACACCGATGCGCCGAGAGCGTACCGATGATCGTTGCTCAGCTCGATCGCCTCGTCGATGCTGTCGACCTCACGGACGGTGACCGTGGGGCCGAACGTTTCCTCACGAACGGCCGAGCAGCTCTCGGGCGTGTCCACCAACACGGTGGGTCCGACGAATCGCTCGCCGATCGAGGACAGTCCGCCGATCAGTGCTCGACCACCGGCCGCCTCGGCGTCGGCGAGGTGGCGTCGGACGATGTCGATCTGGCTGGGCATCGTCATCGGTCCGTAGGTGGCCGACGCGTCGCTACCGGGCGCGATGGCACGTGCGTGCTGCACGAGCGCTCCGGTGAATTGTGCTGCGACACTGCGCTCGACGTACACCCGCTCGACTCCGACGCACGTCTGGCCGCTGTTGGTGAATGCACCCCAGGCCACTGCCTCGGCTGCTGCGGTGATGTCGGCGTCGGCCGCGATGATCACCGGATCCTTGCCGCCGCATTCCACGACCACCGGTGTGAGCGTCTCGGCGCACGTGGCCATGATCTTCGAGCCGGTTCCGGTCGAGCCCGTGAACGCGATCTTGTCCACACCCGAGCGGCACAGCGCGGCACCGGTCTCGCCGTACCCGGTCACCAGAGACAGAATGCCCAGTGGCAGAGACGGATTGGCCTCGTGGAAGGCGCGCACGTATCGGGCCGCCACCGCGGGGGTGTACTCGCTCGGCTTGAACACCACGCAGTTCCCTGCGGCCAGAGCCGAACCGATCGCACTGTTGGGTGCATAGAGCGGGTAGTTCCACGGACCGATGACGCCCACGACGCCGAGCGCCACCGTCTCCACGTGAGCGGAGTAGTTCGCGAGCAACAACCCGGGGTCGACTCGGCGTGACCGCATGAGCCGTGGTGCTTGCCTTTCCGCCCACGCGATGTGTTCGAGGGTCAGCACGATCTCGAGCAGTGCATCGTCGGCGGGCTTGCCGTTCTCGCGGTGAATCAGATCGATGAATTCGGCGCGGTGAGTCCAGATTTCGTGTCGCCATGCCCGCAGGTGCCGGGCGCGAGTACGCGGCGGCAGTGCCGCCCAGGTGCGCTGCGCCCTTCGCGCGAGGCCGACCGTTCGCGCGACGGACTCGGCCGAATCGACGGCGAACGAGGCGACCGGACCGTCGTCGATGGGGGAGATCGAATCGAAGGTGGCTCGTGCCTCGACCTGGCTGGTCACAGGGAAGCTCCGAGCGCATCCTTCGCAACGTGCGCGTCCCGCAGTTCGCGCTTGAGGATCTTGCCCGCACCGCTCATGGGCAGTGCGGTGACGAACTCGATGGTGCGCGGAGTCTTGTATCCGGCAACGTAGCTGCGGGTGTGATCACGAAGCTCTTCGACACTCGGCGAGGTGCCCTCGGCCAGTACGACACAGGCGTGGACGCGCTCGCCCCATTCGCCGTCGGGAACACCGATCACGGCGCAGGCCAGCACCGAGGGGTGCAGGCTCAGCGCGCTCTCGACCTCGGCGCTGTAGACGTTCTCGCCACCGGTGATGATCATGTCCTTGAGTCGATCGACCACGAACAGGAACCCGTCGGCGTCGAGGTAGCCCACATCGCCGGTGTGCATCCAACCGTCGCGAACGGCCGCGGCGGTCTCGTCCGGCTTGTTCCAGTAGCCCAGCATCACGTGTCCACCGCGAACACAGATCTCGCCGACGGATCCGGTGGCCAACTGCTCGTCGTCGGGGCCGAGAATCTGGATCTCCGAGTGCGGGGCCGCGCGACCGGCCGAGCCGATGCGTTCTCCCACATGGTGTTCCGGCCAGAGCAGCGACGCGACGGGTGCGAGCTCGGTCATGCCGTATGCCTGAGTGAGGCGGGCCTGCGGGAGCCGGGCGAGGGTGCGCTCGAGGACGCCCGCGGAGATCGGGGATCCTCCGTACAGCACGCGGCTCAGCGAGGAGGTGTCGAACTCGCTCAACGTGGGGTGGTCGACGAGAAGCTGAATCATCGTCGGTACCAGCAGCACATCGGTGATGGCGTGCTTCGCGATCGCGCCGAGGACGGCGGTCGGCTCGAAGAACGGAACCATGACGTGGGTGCCGCCGAGCATGACCTGACCCACCCATGCGGCCAGATCGGCGAGGTGGAACATCGGTGCGGCATGGAGCAGGATCGATGCGTCGTCGAGCAGCTGTCCGGTCGCCACCGTTCCCAGGCCCGAGGTGACGAGGTTCGCGTGCGAGAGCATGACACCCTTGGGGAAGCCGGTGGTGCCACCGGTGTAGAACAGGCCGGCAAGGGCGTCGCCACTGCGTCGCGCGTCGGGAATCGGATCGTGGGAAGAGATCAGGTCCTCGTACGAGACCATGCCCTCGGGGGTGGCCCCGTCCCCGCAGTAGACGATGGTCTGCAGGCCGGCGCATGCGGGGCGCAGTGCCGGGACCATGGCGCCGAAGGTGTCGTCGACCAGCAGGACCTTGGTGTCGGAGTCGTTGAGGGCGTACGCGACCTCCACGGGCGACCACCGGATGTTCACGGGGTTGAGCACGGCGTCGGCCCACGGCACCGCGAGCAGGTACTCCGAGTACCGGTCGCTGTTGAACGCCAGCATCGCAACTCGATCGCCGGACTCGACGCCGATGGAGTGCAGGCCTGCCGCCAGTCTTGCCACTCTGTCGATCTGTTCGGCGAAGGTACGAACGCGATCGCCGATCACCGTTGCTGCCCGGTTCGGAGTGGTTGCCGCGGAGCGGTGGAGGCCTTGAGTGAGATACATGGCGAGTCCCTTGTACGAGAGGGGGCGAGGGTGCCCGAGGTGAACACCGTCACAGTTCCACCTTATTGGCACTGTGTCAATAGGCGATATGTGCGGTTACCACTCGAATGGATCGGCGAAATGGATTGTCTGGCTAACGGTCTCGGGCGTCGTCCAGGGAGCGCACCGTACCGAGGACGGTGACGAGCACATCGGTCAACAGAATCTCGACCTGTTCGCGCGTCAGAGTGCCGCGCACCAACCATTCGCGGCCCGCCGCCTTGACCATGCCGCCGAACGCACGGACCGCAGAGGTCGCAACTCGCCGGTCACCGCCTCGGCCCTCGAATGCCGTTGCGTCGAGCACGCGTTCGGCAGCAAGATCGTCGGCCTCGTCGAGAATGCCCGCCACCTGCTCGTCGACGCCCGATCCGCTCGCCACCGACACCCACGCCGCGCCGTGTGTCTCGATCACCCCCACCAGCCAGTGCACACTGCCACGGGCCCGCTCCTCGAGCGAGCCCGTGGGCAGATGCACGTCTTCGATCGGCGGCACGGTGACCAGGAAGCGAACGCTCTCGAGGTACAGATCTCGTTTGCTGCCGATGTAGTGGTGAATGAGCCCGCGGGCGACGCCGGCCGAGGCAGCGACGTCCGACATCGACACCTCGGCGTAGGGCTTGTCACCGAACAAGCGAACAGCGCTCGCCAGAATCTGCGTTCGTCGCTCGTCCGGTTCCAGTCGATTCCACTTGGGTGTACTTGCAGCCGGCATGGTTGTCATGATTGCACCGAACCGACTCCGCCAGTCGTCAGAGGTACCGCTCGGTGCGTGAGCGCAGTGACCTCGGTACGACGAACCGATCGCCGTACCGTGCCCGCAGTCGGTCGGCCCGCTCGACGAATCCCTGGAGGCCGCCGTCGAACTGATTGACGAACTGCAGCACACCACCGGTCCACGCGGGGTAGCCGATGCCGAGGATGGAGCCGATGTTCGCGTCGGCGACGGTCCGCAGGACACCTTCGTCGAGGCACGCGATCGAGTCGAGCGACTGCGCGACCAGCATGCGATCCATCATGTCCTCGAACGGAATTCCGTGATCGGGGCGGTGATAGTGCTCCACCAGACCCGGCCACAATCCGGCCTTGGTGCCGTCCTCGGCGTACTCGTAGAAGCCACGCCCGGCCTTGCGGCCGGGGCGGTCGAACTCGTCGACCAGGCGATCGACCAGGGCGTACGAGTTCGAGACGATCCACGGTCGACCGTCGGCGCGCGCGGCCTCGGCCATGCCCTCGCGGATGTGCCGAGAGAGAGTCAACGAAATCTCGTCCATCAGGGCCAGCGCACCGGACGGGTAGCCCGCCTGGAGAGCCGCCTGTTCGACGGTGGCCGGATGCACGCCCTCGGCGACCAGCGATATCGCCTCGTCCATGAACCGGCCGATGACGCGGGTGGTGAAGAAACCGTGGCTGTCTCCGACGACGATCGGAGTCTTGCCGATCAAGCGAACGAAGTCGAACGCGCGGGCCAGCGCGGAGTCGCTGGTGTGTTCTCCCACAACGATTTCCACCAACGGCATCTTGTCCACCGGGGAGAAGAAGTGCGTGCCGATGAAGTCCGAGGTGCGCGAGACTCCCGCCGATAGTTCGGTGATGGGCAGGGTCGAGGTGTTCGAGCACAGCAGTGCGTCGGCGGTCAGATACTTGTCGACCGCCTCGAAAGCACTCTGCTTGACGGCGGGATCCTCGAACACGGCCTCGACGACCAGATCGCAACCCTCGGCATCGGCCGCGTCGGAACTGGGTGTGATGCGCGCGAGCACCGCATCGGCGTCGGCCTGGGTCTTGCGTCCCTTCGCGACAGCCTTGCCGAGAATCGAACGCGCGTAATCCTTACCGCGCTCGGCGGATTCGATCGAGACATCGCGCAGCACAACGGGAACTCCGGACGAGGCGACGACGTAGGCGATGGCTGCACCCATCATTCCGGCACCGATCACCAGCACCTTCTCGGGTACCCGGTGCGGTTCGGCGCTCGGACGAGAGCCACCCTTGTTGATCGATCCGAGATCGAAGAACATCGATTGGATCAGATTGCCCGAGACCGCTCCGCAGGCGAGCGAGGTGCAATGCCGGGTTTCCACCAGCGATGCCGACTCGAAGTCGAGCACCGACCCTTCCACGGCCGCAGCAACCACCGCGATCGGAGCGGGCATCGGTGCACCCTTGACCTGCTTGCGTACCGTTGCCGCGAAGGCAGGCAGCTGGGCAGCCAATGCGGGTGACGCTGCGGTGCCGCCGGGAATCTTGAATCCTTTTCTGTCCCAGGGCTGTAGCGTGTCGGGATTGGCGACTATCCAGGCACGTGCGTTCGCCATCATCTGCTCGTGGGTGTCGACGACCTCGTCGACGAGGCCGAGTTCGAGGGCCTGCGCCGGCCGATACCGCTGGCCCTGGCCCACCACCTGCGTCAGAGACTCGACGATGCCGAACATTCGAACCGTTCGGGTGACGCCGCCGGTGCCGGGTAGTAGACCGAGCGTCACCTCGGGTAGTCCGAATCGAGAGTTGTTTCTGCTCAGCGCGATTCGATGATGGCACGCCAGCGCGATCTCGAAGCCGCCGCCGAGTGCGGTGCCGCCGAGCGCAGCCACCACGGGCTTGCCCAGCGTCTCGAGCCGGCGAAACTTGTCCTTGGTGAAGTCGAGGGCGTCGGCGATGGCCTTGTGGTCGTTGGGTCCTGCGTCGCGCAGCAGTTCGAGGTCGCCACCGGAGAAGAACGAATCCTTCCCCGAGGTGACGATGATGCCGTCGTAGTCATCGACGTTGGCTTCGAGCCAGTCGACGGTCTGTCCGAGCGATTCGCCGAACGCGGTGTTCATCGTGTTGGTGGACTGCGTCGGGTCGTCGATCGTCAGCACGAGTACGCGGTCGGTGCCGATCTCGCCGGTGATCGTGGAAGTCTGCAGAGCAGTTGCAGTGGTCATCGAGGTCCTCGGGTCGTTGTTCTCTCTCGTGATGGTCACAGGCGCTCGATGATGGTGGCGACGCCCATTCCGGCACCGATGCAGAGCGTGATCAGTGCGTAGCGCTCACCCCGGCGCTCGAGTTCGTCGAGGGCCATTCCGGTGAGCATCGCGCCCGTTGCGCCCAGTGGGTGGCCCATGGCGATCGCGCCACCGTTGACGTTGATGCGCTCGTGGTCGATGTCCAGCTTCTTCGCGTAATTGAGCACTACCGAAGCGAATGCCTCGTTGACCTCGAACACCGCGATGTCGTCGAGAGTGAGCCCCGCCGCGGCCAGCACCTTGTGCGTGGCCGGAACCGGACCGGTGAGCATCAGCGTTGGATCCGATCCGGCGACGACACCGGCCACCACGCGTCCGCGTGGAGTCAATCCGCCTGCGCGACCGGCCTCTTCGGAGCCGATCAGAACCATCGCGGTGCCGTCGACGATGCCGGACGAGTTGCCTGCGTGGTGGACGTGATCGATGCGCTCGACCTCGGTGTACTTCTGCATCGCGACGGCGTCGAACCCGGCGAGCGTGCCCATCCGGGCGAACGACGGCTTCAGTGCAGCGAGATCGGCCGTGGTCGTCTCGGGTCGCATGATCTCGTCGTGATCGAGCATCAGCCGGCCGTTCGCGTCGAAGACCGGGATGACCGACTTCTCGAAGTGGCCCATCGACCAGGCGTGCGCCGCGCGCTGCTGACTGCGCACTGCGAAGGCGTCGACCTCGTCGCGGTCGAACCCTTCGATCGTTGCGATGAGGTCCGCACTGACTCCCTGCGGAACGAAGTAGCTGCTGTAGTTGGTCAGCGGGTCGCACGGCCATGCGCCGCCGTCCGCCCCGAGTGGGACACGAGACATCGATTCGACGCCACCGGCGACGATGAGCTGATCCCATCCGGACCGAACACGTTGCGCCGCAGTGTTGACGGCCTCCAATCCCGATCCGCAGAAGCGGTTGAGCTGAACGCCGGCGACACTGTCCGGCAGGCCGGCAACCATCGCAACGGTTCGGGCGATGTCGCAGCCTTGATCACCGACGGGGGTGACGACTCCGAGCACGACGTCGTCGATCAGGGCCGGATCGAGCTGCGAGTGTCGAGAGAGCAACGTGGACAACGTGTTCGCAGCCAGATCGACCGGTTTGATGGTGTGCAGTGAGCCGGAGCTCTTACCGCGGCCACGTGGGCTGCGCACTGCGTCGTAGAGGAACGCCTCCATGGTGGTGCCTTTCTGGGGCAACAAGATTGCCGAGTTCTACAGGGAGCGGGAGATGAGGTCTTTCATGACTTCGTTGGCACCGGCGTAGATGCGCGCGATGCGGCCGTCGACGAACATGCGGGCGATGGGGTATTCCTCCATGTAGCCGTAGCCACCGAAGAGCTGCAGGCAACGGTCGACCACCTCGAACTGTCGGTCGGTGGTCCAGTACTTGACCATTGCTGCCGTGGTGACGTCGAGGCTGCCCGAGATGTGCTGCGCCATTGCGTCGTCGACGAAGGTGCGCACGACGCGGCCGATGGTTGCACATTCGGCGAGCTCGAACTTGGTGTTCTGCAGATCGAACAGTGTCTTGCCGAAAGCGTTGCGCGACTTCGTGTATTCGACGGTCTGCGCGACGGCGGCATCGATCATCGCGGCGGCGGCGATGCCGCAGATCAGGCGTTCCTGGGGGAGTTGCTGCATCAACTGTGCGAAGCCGCGACCCTCTGCTTCGCCGAGAAGATTCGCTGCGGGGATGCGGAGCCCGTCGAAGGTGAGTTCGGCTGTGTCCTGGCCCTTCTGGCCGATCTTGTGCAGCACGCGTCCGCGGTGGAAACCTGCGGTGTCGTCGGAGACCTCGGCGACGAGCAGTGACAGTCCCCGGGCTCCCGCGGACGGATCGGTCTTGGCGGCGATGATGATCAGATCGCAGTGAGCTCCGTTGGAGATGAACGTCTTTCCGCCGGTCACGACGTAGTCGTCGCCGTCACGCACCGCGCGGGTGGTGATGCCCTGCAGATCCGAGCCGGTGCCCGGTTCGGTCATGGCGATGGCACCGATCCACTCTCCCGAGCACAGCTTCGGCAGCCACTGCTGCTTCTTCTCCTCGGAGGCGTAGGCCAGGAGGTAGTGCGGAACGATGCCGCTGTGCACGCCGAGCTGCATGGCCGTGTCGCCGGAGCGCACCTGCTCCTCGAACAGCACCGCCTCGTGGCGGAAGTCGCCGCCGCCTCCGCCGTATTGCTCGGGTACCGACATGCCGAGCAGTCCGAGGCTGCCTGCGGTTCGGTAGACCTCGCGGCTGGGGCGCCCGGCTGCCGCGAATTCCTCGCGGTGCGGCGCGACCTCTTTCTCGAAGAATCCTCGGGCGAGCTGTCGCACGTCGGCGAGCTCGGTGGCGAGGTCGTCACTGGTGCGGTCTGCGAGTGCAGTCATGGGGGGTCCTTGGCTCGAAGCGCAACTGTGGTTTATTGGCGCTGTGCCAATAATGATGGCGCGACGGTGCCGTGGATGTCAACCAACGGTGCTCTCCACCCCTGCCCAACTCGAAGTTGTGGACGGATTCGGGCCCGAATCCGTCCCTGCCTTCGAGCTCGGCGGGCGGTCGCTTCTCGAGTCCTCTAGCTGTCGACCGAGCGCAGTAGCGCGACGTCCGAGACGAGTCGGATGTGGTCGGCCATCGCCCGTCCGGCCTCGGCCGGATCCTGCCTGCGCACGGCCTCGGCGATGCGTCGATGATGTTCGAGCGAGGCCTGAGGGCGGTTGGACTGCGACAGTGACTCGATGCGCGTCTCGCGAATGAGGCCGGCGATTTCCCCCATGAGCCTGGCGAGCAACGGTGAGTGCGCCGCCTCGGTGATCGCGTGATGGAACAACTCGTCGCCCGAGTCGCCTCGATTGCCGTCGGTGATCTCGGTGGCCATCACGGATACGGCGTGGTCGATCGCCGCCATTTCGTCGTCGCTGCGACGCGTCGCGGCCAGTTCGGCGAGTTTCACCTCGAGTGCCTCGCGGGCCTCGATCACCTCGGGTAGCCGGTCTGCGTGCTCGCGCAGAGCGCGAATCGCCATGTCTCCTACGGGTCGTCGCACGAGCACTGCGCCGTCGCCGTGCCGGACCGACAGGATGCCCTGCACTTCGAGGGCGACGAGGGCCTGGCTCAGGGATGCTCGGCTGACCCCGAGGTGGCCGGCCAGCTCACGCTCCGGCGGGAGTCGATCGCCAGGGTTCATCTCGCGGTCGGCGATGTGCTTGCACAGCTGTTCGACGATGACCTCGTACAGCCGCGGTCGGGTCACGGGGCGAATTTGCTCAGCCACTGTGTCACTCGCTCTCTGTTCCTCTGGGCCTTCACCCTAGCCGTCCAGGTCAAGGTAACGGCGGACACATTGGGTCTTGACAAGTGATCCACTTCACTGGTTGAGTCCCTATTGACTCAGTGGCCAGTCCAATTAGCCACTGAAGATCTCGGGCAACCGCTCGAGTGATTATTCGAGACGGACCGGAGACCTTCGATGTCGACCGAGTTGATCCCCATCCTTGCGCTCGTCGTCATGTTCCTTGCCGCAACCGTGTTCCCCGTGAACATGGGCGCGTTGGGGTTCGTGGCGGCGTTCTTCGTCGGAACACTTGCCGTGGGCATGGGTGCCGACGACATCATTGCCGGCTTCCCGAGCAGTCTCTTCCTCACGCTCGTCGGCATCACCTACCTGTTCGCCATCGCGCAGAACAACGGCACGGTCGACCTCCTGGTCCGCGGAGCCGTTCGACTCGTCGGAGGCCGGGTGGCACTCATCCCCTGGGTGATGTTCGGTATCACCGGTGTCCTGACCTCGATCGGTGCGCTCGGGCCTGCCGCGGTGGCCATCGTCGCCCCGATCGCCCTCGGTTTCGCCGCGCGCTACAAGATCAACGCCCTGCTCATGGGCATGATGGTCATCCACGGCGCGCAGGCGGGTGGATTCTCGCCCATCAGCATCTACGGCGTCACGGTCAACAACATCGCCGCCGACGCAGGGTTGGTCAACAGCCCGCTCACGCTCTTCCTCGGCAGCATGCTCTTCAATGCCGCGATCGGTGCAGCGCTCTTCATGTTCCTCGGTGGCCGCTCCCTCATCGGACGCAGTGTGCACGACGAGGACGGCACGCGTCCCGACGGTGACACCGGCGGAGTCGGTGGTTCGGGTTCGCGAACGGTCATGCGCGGTTTCGGGTCGTCGACGCCTCGTCCGTCCGGTCAGACGGTCACCGTCGAGAACGCACCGCCTCTTGCCACAGCGGTCAAGGCCATCACCTTCGATCAGATTCTCACGCTCGTCGGCCTGGCTTCGCTTGCGCTGTTCGCCCTCGTGCTCGATCTCGACGTCGGATTCATCGCGATGACGGTGGCCGTGGTCCTCGCTCTCGCATCGCCCAAGGCGCAGAAGGGCGCGATCAACCAGATCAGCTGGTCGACGGTGCTGCTCATCGGTGGCGTGCTCACGTTCGTCGGGGTGCTGCAGGAAGCAGGAACCGTCGAATACGTCGGCGACGCGGTTGCCGGAATCGGAATCCCACTGCTCGTGGCATTGCTGCTCTGCTACATCGGAGCCATCGTCTCGGCGTTCGCCTCCTCCACTGCGATCCTCGGCGTCACCATCCCGCTGGCCGTTCCGTTCCTGCTCGCCGGTGAAGTAGGAGCCATCGGAGTCATCGTGGCTCTGTCCATCGCATCGACCATCGTCGACGTCAGCCCGTTCTCCACCAACGGAGCCCTGGTGCTCGCCAATGCTCAGGACATCGACCGTGATGTCTTCTACAAGCAGATCCTCAAATACAGCGCCCTGGTCGTGATCATCGGCCCGCTGATTGCCTGGGGATTGCTGGTCGTACCCGGCTGGCTGTAGCGGTACCGCAGCCCGAAGCAAGCGCTCGATGATGGCGGCACGTGTGTTCGACGTGCCGCCATCACGCGTCTGAGCTGGGTAAAGGCACTCAAATCGGTACTTGACTTCTCTTCGGATCGCTGGTCCAATTGAATTGGATAGGCCACTGGCCCAATAATCCAATCCTCCAGGGTTCAGCTCCCACCCCGCTCCGACGCAAAGGATCACTTCGATGCCCCTCAACACGACAGGCAGAACCGGACCGCTCGAAGGCACCGTGGTGGTCGATCTGACCCGCGCCCTGGCCGGCCCGCACGCGGCGATGATGCTCGGCGACCTCGGCGCAGACATCATCAAGGTCGAGACCCCCAAGGGCGGCGACGACACCCGAGTCTGGGGTCCTCCCTTCGTCACTCCGCGTGACGCCGAGCGCGAGTCGACGTATTTCCTCTCGGCCAACCGCAACAAGCGGTCCATCGCACTCGACCTGAAGACCGACGACGGCCGAGAAGCGTTGGAGCACATGATCGAACGAGCGGACGTCCTGCTCGAGAACTTCCGCACCGGTGTTCTCGACCGACTCGGCTTCTCGCCCGAGCGGATCGCCGAGATCAACCCACGCACAGTGGTGCTGTCGATCAGTGGGTTCGGCCACGACGGCCCCGAGGGCGGCCGCTCCGGATACGACCAGATCGCCCAGGGTGAGGCCGGGCTGATGTCGTTCACCGGCTCGAGCCCCGACGACGTCCAGCGTGTCGGCGTTCCCATCGCAGACCTGCTCGCCGGAATGTACGGAGCCTTCGGGGTTCTCGCCGCTCTGCGCGAGCGGGACCGCACCGGCCGCGGCAAGGTGGTGCGCACGTCGCTGCTCGCCAGCGTCGTCGGAGTACATGCATTCCAGGGCACCAAATGGACGGTCGCCGGCGAGATCGGTAAGGCTCAGGGCAACCACCATCCGTCGATCTGCCCGTACGGCCTGTTCCCGACCTCGGATGGTGCCGTGCAGATCTCGGTCGGTAGCGAGGGGCTGTGGCACCGGTTCTGTGAGGGCTTCGGTATCGACCCCGACCTCGAGGGCATGGCCACCAACCCCCAGCGTGTGGACAGTCGCGACGACGTCATCGAACTCGTCTCGAAGATCTTCCGCACCTACGAGACCGAGCCGCTACTGACTCTCCTCTACAAAATCGGTGTTCCCGCAGGAAAAGTGCGCAATATCCAAGAGGTCTACGAGTGGGAGCAGACCAAGTCCCAGGGCCTTCTCGTCGACGTCGAGCATGCGACGCTCGGCAAGGTCACTCTTCCCGGGCCGCCCCTGCGATTCTTCGAATCCGACGGCACCGAGGTCACCGAAACCAATCACCTGGCACCGCCGGTACTGGGTGCCGACGACGAACTCGTCCGCGACTGGCTGAAAGAAGCGATCCGATGACCAGAATGACCGCCCTCGAACTTCTCGATCTCGTCATCGATGCCGACAGTTTCGATTCCTGGGATACCCCGACCGCGGACTACGTCGTCGACGACGAGTACGCGAGCGAACTCGCCGCGGCCCGCGAGAAGACCGGATTGGACGAGTCCGTACTCACCGGCTCCGCCACCATCCGCGGCCGCAAGGTGGCCATTCTGCTCGGGGAGTTCGCCTTCCTGGCCGGCTCGATCGGTGTTGCGGCGGGCGAGCGGCTGGTCAACGCGGTGCACCGGTCGACCGACGAGCGGCTACCGCTGCTGGCGCTGCCGACCTCCGGCGGAACCCGCATGCAGGAGGGCACCGTCGCGTTCCTGCAGATGGTCAAGATCACCGCGGCGATCACCGCACACAAGGCGGCGAACCTGCCGTACATCGTCTACCTGCGCCACCCCACCACCGGCGGAGTCTTCGCGTCCTGGGGATCGCTCGGCCACGTCACCGTCGCCGAGCCAGGTGCCCTCGTCGGGTTCCTCGGCCCCCGCGTCTACGAGGCGCTGTACGACGCGAAGTTCCCCACGGGCGTACAGACGTCGGAGAACCTCCAGGCACACGGGCTCATCGACGCCATCCGCCCGCCCGAGCAGCTCGGCGAAATCGTCGATCGGGCGCTGCGCATCATGACCGACATCCCGTCGTGCCGGCCACGCACCGTCGAAGCGCTGGAGTGGAAGATCGAAGACGTGCCCGCGTGGACGTCGATTCTGGCCTCACGTAGGAGCGACCGTCCCGGCGTCCGCGAGTTGCTGTTCAGTACCGCAGCAGACGTGTTGCCGCTCAACGGAACCGGTCAGGGCGAGTCCGATCCGGGACTGATTCTTGCGCTCGTTCGATTCGGCGCCATGCCCTGTGTTCTGCTCGGTCAGGACCGACGCGGTCAGACGACCAAGACCCCGCTCGGCCCCGCAGCGCTACGCGAGGCCCGACGCGGAATGCGTTTGGCACAAGATCTGAAGCTGCCACTCGTCACCGTCATCGATACCGCTGGTGCCGCGCTGTCGAAGGAGGCCGAGGAGGGTGGCCTGGCGGGCGAGATCGCGCGGTGCATCGCAGACATGGTCGATCTCGAAACCCCGACGCTGTCACTGTTGTTGGGGCAGGGGACCGGCGGCGGCGCGCTCGCTCTGGTGCCCGCGGACCGCGTTCTCGCGGCTCAGCATGCGTGGTTGTCTCCGTTACCGCCCGAGGGTGCGTCGGCCATCGTGCATCGCGATACGACTCACGCCGCCGAGATGGCCACCAAGCAGGGAGTTCGCTCCCTCGATCTCTACCGCGCCGGCGTTGTCGACATCATCATTCCCGAATTGCCCGACGCAGCAGACGAATCGCAGCAGTTCTGCGACCGAGTGGGTGCGGTGCTGCACCGTGAGCTCGCCGACCTGATTGCCCAGGATCCATCGATGCGGATGATCGCCCGGGAAAAGCGTTTCAACCGAATCGGTTTCGCGGCTACTGCCTCAGCCTGAAAACCCGCCAGGAACGATCACCCTCCACGAAACGAGACAACCATGACTGCCACGATCGCCGAGTCGAACTCGAAGGTTCCCGAGGATTTCGTCTCCGGTCTCGAAGGTGTCGTCGCGTTCACCTCCGACATCGCCGAACCCGACAAGGACGGTGGCGCACTGCGCTACCG
>NZ_JBEYIW010000022.1:0-71819 GCF_040636045.1 Rhodococcus sp. NPDC006774
TCTCGGTGCACACCCGCTGGATCGAAACCGAATGGGACAACCAGGTCCCCCCGTTCACCGCCGGGCAACCCATCGACGACGACGAGGTCCTGCCGAGGCAGTCCGTGGTCGTCGAGGTCGGCGGACGACGCGTCGAGGTGTCCCTGCCCGGGGAACTGTCCCTCGGCGGTAACGGCGGCGGACCTGCAGGAGCAGTACGCCGCAAACCCAAAGCCCGCACCCGCGGCGGAGCCGGAGCAGGCGCGGCATCCGGCGATGCGGTCACCGCACCGATGCAGGGCACCGTGGTCAAAGTCGCCGTCGACGAAGGCCAAACCGTCGACGCCGGTGACCTCATCGCCGTCCTCGAAGCGATGAAAATGGAAAACCCCGTCAACGCCCACAAAGCAGGCACCATCACCGGCCTGACCGTCACCGCAGGCGACGCCATCACCCAAGGCACCGTCCTCGCAGAGATCAAGTAGGGGAGTGTCCGATGACTGCCCTTGCTGAATCGTTCGACGGTGGTACCTCGCCGGTCCATTCCACCGAGCTCGAAATCGTGTCCACAGTGCTGCGCATGGCGTCGGCCGCGCGCGTTCGTCTGGCGGAGGCACTGGACGCACAGGGGCTGAGCTGGGCGAGGTACGAGGTGCTGGAACTGGTGTCCAGGCGAGGGCCGATGTCCTACAGTGCGCTGTCGCGGGAGTTGGTACGGCACCGGACGAGTATCACCGCCACGACGGCCAGTCTCGTGGAGTCGGGGCTGCTGGTGCGGAGCGTCAATCCGCGAAATCGGCAGCAGTACATGGTCGAGGCCACCGACTCGGGGCACCGTGCGGTCGTTCGTGCCGAGCGTGCGCTCGAGCGCGCTCGGTCGAGGATGGCAGTCGATGCCGATTCGGCTCGGACGCTCGAGGTGTTGCGCGGCATCGAGAAACAGTGGAACGGCAGGCGTTGACCGGCGGGTGACAACAGCAGTTCGTCGACTCTGACATTCGAGTACCCCTGGAGGTGATACCCCCAGGGGTACTTGCATACCCCCTTGGGTATGTGCGAGGGTGGGCACGTTCGATCGTTCCGGGGTTTCGTCTGCCTCGTTCGATACCCCCACCCGTATAGGAGCACCATGTCGCTGCGCGATGCCGAAATTGTTCGTCCACCGGATGATCGGCCTGTGGCCGAGCCGGGCCTGCTCGGCCGCGCGGGCGGCTCGATGGTGACGCACCGTCGATGGGTGTTCGGCGTGTGGCTCATCGTGCTCGTGGCCCTCGGTTCGTTTGCGCCCTCGGTGTTCTCGTCTCTCGCCGGAGCGGGATGGCAGGCGAACGGATCCGAATCCGTACAGGTTCGAGAGCTGGCCCAGCAGCACTTCGGCGGCAATTCCTCGGCGGCGGTGCAGGTGGTCGTCCACTCCGACACGGCACCCATCACCGATGCCGCCGTTCAAGATGTGATTGCCGACGTGTCCGACGTATTCGCCGGTGACTCCAGATTCGGGGACGTCGTCGCCCCGCAACCGGGGATGACGATCAGCCCGGACGGCCGCACCGGCATCGTCATCGCCGGCGCGAACGGAACGACCGACGAGATGGTCAAAGCCGTCGACGATGTGAAGGAACGGTTGACCGCGCTCTCGGGCGACGGAATCGAGGTGTATCCCACCGGTTCCTCGGCCCTGTGGTCGGACTTCAACAAGGCGAACCACGATGCGATGATCCAGGCCGAACTGTTTTCGTGGCCCGTCACTCTGGCGATCATGGTGCTTGCCTTCGGGTCACTGGTAGCCGCGGGATTGCCGCTGCTGCTCACCGTCGCCGGGCTCGTCGCATCCGCCGGTGGTCTCGTCCTGCTGAACGGCGTCACGCCGATCTCGGTGTGGGCCATGAACTTCGCGATGATGTTCGCCCTCGCGCTCGGAATCGACTACGCGCTGTTCATCGTCGCTCGATTCCGTGATGCGTTGCGAAACGCCGACCCTCGGGCGGCAGTGGCCGAAACCATGGACACCGCAGGCAAAGCCGTCGTGTTGTCCGGTCTGACGGTGTTGGTGAGTCTGTCCGCAGTACTGCTCGTCCCTGCGCCTGCGGTGCGCACCATGGCTGTCGGGATCATGCTGGCCGTCGCCTTCGTGTTGCTGGCGACCATGACGCTGCTGCCTGCGGCATTGGGGGCGCTCGGACCGAAGGTCAACGCCGCATCGTTGCCGTACGCCAAGCGTCAGGAGCATCGATCCCCGAAGTTCGCAGCATGGGGCGAGTTGTTGCACAAGCACCCGTGGCCGTTCGCCGTCGTCTCCGTGGGGATTCTGATCGCCCTGGCACTTCCGGTGCTCGGCTTGAAGGTGGCGATGCCGTCCATCGCCGTGGTACCGGAAGATGCGCCGGTGCGGCAGGGCTACGAGTTGGTGCAGGCTCAATTCGGCCCGGGCGCACCGGGTTCGCTGCAGATCGTGGTTCCCGAAGCCGATGCTCTCGACACCGCGACTGCCGCTGCGGGGGTCGACGGGATCTCGATGGTGACGCCGCCACAGACCGCGACCGACGGATCGGGATATGCACTGCTGCAGGCAATTCCGTCAGTGGATCCGTCCGACGAAGCGATGGGCTCGATTCTTGACGATCTGCGCGCCACGCTGCCCGACTCGGCACTCGTCGGAGGAGCGCCTGCAGAGAACCTGGATCTTCAGCAGGCCTTGAACGACTACCTGCCGATCGTCGTCGGGATCATCCTCGTCCTCGGTTTCGTGCTGCTTCTGGTGGCGCTGCAGGCCCCGCTGATCGCGCTGCTCGGCACTCTGGTGAGCCTGCTGTCGACTGCCGCAGCCTTCGGAGTCGCCAAGTTGATCTTCCAGGACGGCCACGGCGCGTCACTGCTCGGCTTCACGCCGCAAGGATTCCTCGACGGCTGGGGCCCGGTGTTCTTCTTCGCGATGATCTTCGCCATCGCCATGGACTACACGGTGTTCCTGCTGGCCACCGCCAAGGAACACTACGAGCGCTCGGGTGATTCCAAGGTTGCTCAGGTCGACGGGTTGGCCCACTCGGGGCGGGTCATCTTTGCCGCAGCAGCGGTGATGGTGGCAGTGTTCTTCACGTTCGCACTGTCCGAACCGTTGCCACCCAAGGAGATGGGCATCATCCTCGGTGTCGCTGTACTGCTCGACGCATTTCTCGTTCGGCTCGTGCTGCTTCCTGTCCTGTTGCGGTTGACCGGGCACGGTGCCTGGTGGTCGCCGGCGTGGCTGCGCGCGGTGCTGCCCTCCATCCGCTTTTCGCACTGATACAACAATCTCCGAGGAGTCACCATGAACATCGCATTGTCCACCACGTTGACCGACACCGATTTCGACACTGCGATCGACAACACGAGGAAGGCGTTGTCGGAGCAAGGATTCGGTGTTCTCACCGAAATCGACATGCAGGCCACCCTGAAAGCCAAGCTCGGCGAGGACATGGAGCGCTACGTGATCCTCGGCGCCTGCAACCCGGGACTGGCTCATCGCGCCGTCGGAGTGATGAAGCAGATCGGTCTGCTGTTGCCGTGCAACGTGGTGGTCCGAGAGAACACGGCAGTGGTGGGATCCGTCGTCGTCGAGGCGATGAACCCGGCAATCATGGTCGAGGTCACCGGTGAGCCCGAGTTGGGTGCGGTCGCCTCCGAGGCCACCGCGAAACTGCAGGCAGCGATTGCGGCACTGGGCGGTACCGGATCCGATCACGCTTGATGCCCCCGGGGGTACCATCGGGTTCATTACCACAACCATCGAGGGGATCGACATGATCGGCGACGAAGACAGCATCGCACTGGTATTGAACCGGCTCAAGCGTGCGCACGGTCAGCTTGCCGGCGTGATCGGGATGATCGAGAACGGACGCGATTGCAAGGATGTGGTCACTCAGCTCGCCGCGGTCTCTCGCGCACTGGACAAGGCCGGATTCAAGATCGTGGCCACCGGTCTGCGTGAATGCATGACGGGTGAGAGTGCGGGCGAAAAGGAGCCGATGACCGAGGCCGAACTGGAGAAGCTGTTCCTGGCACTGGCCTGAGGTCGGGTCGAATCTCACGAGGGAGCGACGGGAGAGCGAACAGTGGGCGTCGTGTTCGCTCCGGGGCGGCGTTGCGGTCGACATCCGGTGAATTGGGCTGCATACTTGACTTTGTCCAGAAAAGCGGAGGATAGTATTACTGTGATGCCGATCTCACCGTACGCGGAGCTGTTACGCACCGCCGATATGCGCGTGACCCGACCCAGGGTCGCGGTGCTCGAGGTCGTCGGATCCAATCCTCATGCAGACACCGACACGATCCTCGGACTCGTGCGATCGGTGCTGCCCGAGGTGTCTCGGCAAACCGTGTACGACGTGCTCAATGCGTTGACCGCGGCGCGCCTCGTACGGCGAATCGAACCGGCAGGATCTCCCGCCCGGTACGAATCTCGTGTCGGCGACAACCACCACCACGCGGTGTGCCGCTCCTGCGGCGTCATCGCAGACGTGGACTGCGCGGTCGGCGAAACGCCGTGTCTCACCGCATCGGACTCCGTCGGTTTCACGATCGACGAGGCGGAAGTCATCTACTGGGGCTTCTGCGCACAGTGTTCGACTGCTCGGGGGCAGTCGACAGCTCCTGTTTCGTTCCCTCCCGGTTCTCGGATACAGCAGAGTTCGTGAACCGACCTCGATCACAGCCCGATCGTCACACCCTGGAAGGAAGCACGTGTCAGAAGATCACGTAACACGCGAAAAAGAGATGAACGAGGACCAGCCACAGGAGTCGGGTGGCAAGTGTCCCGTCATGCACGACTCGATGCCGATGCCCGTCGAGGGTGGCGGCAACCGTGAGTGGTGGCCCAAGGCTCTGAATCTCAAGATTCTCAAGAAGAACCCGGCCGTCGGCGACCCGATGGGTGCCGATTACGACTACGCAGCCGAGTTCAACTCCCTCGACCTCGCCGAGGTCAAGCGCGACATCGAAGCCCTCATGACCAACTCGCAGCCCTGGTGGCCTGCAGACTTCGGTCACTACGGCCCCTTCTTCATTCGCATGGCATGGCACGCAGCGGGCACGTACCGCAAGCAGGACGGACGTGGCGGTGCCGGAGCGGGCATGCAGCGCTTCGCACCCCTGAACAGCTGGCCGGACAACGCCAGCCTGGACAAGGCTCGTCGTCTGATCTGGCCGGTCAAGCAGAAGTACGGCCGTAAGCTCTCCTGGGCCGACCTCATCGTGCTCACCGGTAACGTCGCCATCGAGTCGATGGGCCTGCCCACCTACGGTTTCGCCGGCGGCCGCGTCGACGCCTGGGAGCCGGACGAGGACGTCTACTGGGGCCCGGAGCAGACCTGGCTCGGAGACGAGCGCTACAACGGTGACCGCACGAGTCTCGAAAACCCCTTGGCCGCAGTGCAGATGGGCTTGATCTACGTCAACCCCGAGGGCCCCAACGGCAACCCGGATCCGGTGCAGTCCGCACTGGACATCCGCGAGACGTTCGGCCGGATGGCCATGAACGACATCGAGACCGCGGCACTCGCCGTCGGTGGACACACCTTCGGTAAGACGCACGGTGCAGCGGATCCCGACGAGCACATCGGTGCCGAGCCCGAGGGTGCACCCATCGAGCAGATGGGCCTCGGCTGGAAGAACAGCTACCAGAGCGGTGTCGGTGCGGACGCGATCACCAGTGGCCTCGAAGTCATCTGGACCCCCACGCCCACCCAGTGGGACAACAGCTTCCTCGAGACGCTGTACGGATTCGAGTGGGAGCTGCACAAGAGCCCCGCAGGTGCGCACCAGTGGCGCCCGAAGAACGGCGAGGGCGCAGATCTCGTTCCCGATCCCGCCGACCCCACCAAGCGTCGCCACCCGTCGATGCTGACCTCCGACATCGCGATGCGCGTCGACCCGATCTACGAGCAGATCACCCGTCGCTGGCTCGATCATCCCGAGGAACTCGCAGAGGAGTTCCAGAAGGCCTGGTTCAAGCTCACCCACCGCGACATGGGCCCGGTCTCGCGCTACCTCGGCCCCGAGGTCCCGTCCGAGACTCTGCTCTGGCAGGACCCGATCCCGGCCGTCGATCACGAGCTGATCAACGACGCTCAGATCGCCGAGCTCAAGCAGGCGATCCTCGGTTCCGAACTGACTCAGGATCAGCTGATTTCGGCTGCCTGGGCCGCGGCGTCGTCGTTCCGCGTGAGCGACAAGCGCGGCGGTGCCAACGGTGGCCGTCTGCGCCTGCAGCCGCAGGCAGGCTGGGAGGTGAACGAGCCCGACGAGCTCGCACAGGTCATTCGTGTGCTCGAAGGAATCCAGCAGTCGTTCTCCGGAACGGTCTCGTTCGCCGATCTCGTCGTTCTCGGTGGCGTTGCCGCGCTCGAGCAGGCGTCCGGTGTCAGCGTGCCGTTCACCCCGGGTCGCATGGACGCGACGCAGGAGCAGACGGACGTCGATTCGTTCTCCGATCTCGAGCCGAAGGCCGACGGTTTCCGTAACTTCCTCGGCAAGGGCCAGAAGCTTCCGGCGGAGTACTCCCTCGTCGATCGGGCGAACCTGTTGTCGCTCAGCGCACCCGAGATGACCGTGCTCGTCGGCGGACTGCGTGTGCTCGGAGCCAACTTCGGCAAGTCGTCGCACGGCGTCCTGACCGACAAGGTTGGAACGCTCACCAACGACTTCTTCGTCAACCTGCTCGACATGGGCACCGAATGGGTCCCCACCGCGGAGGACGGCATCTACGAGGCCAAGGACGCGGCGACCGGTGAGAAGAAGTGGACCGGAACTCGTAACGACCTGGTGTTCGGATCGAACTCCGAATTGCGTGCTCTCGCAGAGGTTTACGCCTGCGACGACGCAAAGGACAAGTTCGTTGCGGACTTCGTCGCTGCCTGGGACAAGGTCATGATGCTCGATCGGTTCGAGCTCTCCTAGTTCTCTCTACCGAACTCGAAGTTATGGATGGAAACCGTGCTCGATCCATCCATAGCTTCGAGTTCGTCGTTATCGGTCCGTTACCTTTCGTTGCCAATTCGTGTCCTTCGTCCCCGACTCGCTGCAATTTCCGAGCGGCAGGCTACAAGACATGACACACGACGAGGGGGCGGCGGGAGCCGTCGACCACAACATGGACGAATCACGCAAGGGAGCATCCGGATTCGGGTCGTTCCTGGAGATGTTCCAGGACGCATCGACCGACAAGTCCGATCTCGAGCGCTGAGTCGGCGAAAAATTCAGCGAGTCCCGATCGTATTGGCGACCGATCCGATTCGCTCGATACTCAGTTCGACGCGATCGCCAGGGGCGATCCAGCGGTCGAGTTCGAGGCCGCATCCGCGAGGAAGCGTGCCGGACGTCAACAGCTCACCGGGATAGACGTTTTCGCCGCGACAAGCATACGCGAGGGATTCGCCGACCGAGTACCGCATGCCTGCGGTGCCGGTCGTCGACCACAGTTCGCCGTCGACCGTGACGGTGGCCGTCAACGAGTCCAGATTCGGCGTCACCTCGTCGGCGGTAACGATGTCGGCTCCCATGGAGCTGGCGAACGTCTTGGTCTTGACCACCGGACCGAACGGGGTGCGGCGCTGCTCCTCCCACTGGGTATCGCGGGCACTGATGTCGTCGAACACCACGTAGCCGCCGATCGCCGCGGTGGCCTCACGTTCGGATGCGTCGCGGACGGGCCTGGTCACCACGGCTCCGAACTCGAGCTCGAAATCCAGCGCCCGACTGTAGGACGGCCACTCGACCGGAGCCTCGTCGGCTACGACGGTGAGGTGGTTGCCGGTGTAGTAGACCGGATGATCTTCGAATCCCGGCCCCGGTCGAAGCGCTGGAAACGTCGATCGCGTGACGGCTTCGAATCCGCGGATGAAGGGAACGGCTTTCGGGAGGTTGCGACGAACCAGGTTGTGCGCAGCCAGATCCCAGTGAGCCTGCCAGCCGAGGAAGCAGCGAAGCGACGCCGGAACCACCGGAAGTGTCGGTGCCGGTCGGTCGATCACCGCGACTCCCTCGGACACCGCGCGCTGCACCACGGCCGAGGCCGCGTCGCGCGCACGTTCGCCGGCATCGAGAAACCCGAGCACGGTGCGGGTGAGTGCGCGTAGAGACTCGTCGGCACCCAACGTCGACACGGCGGCATCGAGATCGACCCACACCCCCGACTCGGGTGCGTACACGGCCAGGCGATCTGTCGAATCGGTAGCGATCAGGCGTCGCAATCGCACGTCAGGAAATCCGATCTCTGCGGGAGGGGGCCCTACAACGGTCGAGGAACCAGGAGTGTAAGCGGCAGCACGGCCGTGATGTCAAGACCTCCTCGTCGAGGACTAGCGTGGACACATGAGATCGCCTGTTCCCGAATATCTCGCGTCCGTGTTGGAGGACTGTCGACAGTTCGACGGGGGGACGGTGACCGAGGGCAACCCGGTTGTGGCCGCGGCGGATCCCGACACGTTCGCAGTCGCCCTCGCCACCGTCGGGGGATCGCTGCACGGAGCGGGTGATACCGACACCGAATTCTCGATCCAATCGATAGCCAAAGCCCTCGCGTACGCGGTCGCCATCGAGGACAACGGCATCGAGGCGGTGCTCGAGGCCGTCGACGTCGAACCGTCGGGCGACTCGTTCAACGAGATATCCCTGGAATCGGAGACCGGAAGACCGCGGAACCCGTTGATCAATGCCGGTGCGCTGGCGGTGCATTCGATGATCCGAGGCCGCGGGAGCGAAGAGCGGGCGGGGCGAATGACGGATCTTCTGAGCAGGATGGCCGGACGCGAACTCTCCGTCGACCGTCAGGTGTACGAGGCCGAACTGGAATCCGACGATCGGAACACCGCGATCGCACACCTACTGAAGTCGGTCGGCCATCTCGGAGCCGAGCCCGCCGATGTCGTCGACGGCTATGCGCGTCAGTGTGCGGTGACCGTGACCTGCAACGACCTCGCCAGGATCGCCGCGGTGATGGCGAACGGCGGGAAGGATCCCGAGACGGGCGAACAAGTACTCGACCCAGCGATCGATCGCCACGTGCTGGCGGTCATGGCGACCTGTGGAATGTACGACGGCAGTGGCAGCTGGCTTGCGACCGTGGGTATCCCGGCCAAGAGCGGAGTGGCCGGGGCGATCATCGGTGTGTTGCCGGGGCAGGTGGGGATTGCCGTGCTGTCGCCGAGACTGAACGAGCACGGCAACAGCGTGCGTGGGGTGGCGGTGTTCGAGAAGCTGTCACGCGATCTGGGTCTGCACATGATGCATGTCGCACCCAGCGGTGAATCGGCCGTCCGTAGCGTGACCGAGTCGGAGGGCGTGACCACCGTCGAGCTGCAGGGCGATCTTCGATTCGCGGGTGCAGAGGCGGTCACTGCTCGGTTGGTCGAAGGTTTCGGCGAAACCACCTGTACGACGGTCGATTTCAGTGAGGTCCGTGCTATCGACGGCTCGGCTCGACGGCTCCTGCGCGATGCGTTTCGTGCGCTGGAGGACGACGGTCACCGGGTCGTCGTCCGCGACCCCGACGGGTTCATGGAGTCGCCCGACCGGTCAGAGTCGGCCGGCGAGAATCATGTTCCAGTAGGACAGCGGTAGACCGTATCGGTCGAACGCCCAGGCGGAGCGCCTGGGTTTGAGCGGATCGACGAACGACGGCAACGATGGCGTCAGCGTTCCGGTGCGATCGAACTCGGCGGCGATCAAGCTGTGTGCGCCGAACGCGATGGGCGCGACGGTGTAGCCGTCGTACTCCGACAACGGTTGCCCGCTGCGCGCCGCGATCAGATTGTCGACGAGAATCGAAATCTGCTTGCGCAGTGCGCCACCCGAGGAGTCGGTGTCGATGGCTGCGCCGTCACCCGCGGCCCAGACCTCCGGGTAAACCTGGTGGCGCAGAGTCCGTCCGTCGATGTCGACGACACCGTGCGGCGCGGACCCGCTCAGGTTCGATTCCTGCAGCCATTTCGGACCGCGGAACGGCGGTACGAGGTGCAGCATGTCGTAGCCGAGGCGCTCGTCGACGCCGTCGTGGTCCGTGACGGTGATGTGTCCGCTGTCCGGGTGCAATGCCGTCACCGCAGTGCGGGTCAGGATTCGCACGCCGAGCTCGCGGAGCCGTGCGAGCACCGATTCGTCGAGTTGCGGGACACCCAGTAGTCGATCGCGGTCCACCACCAGCGTGATGTCGATTCCCGGCATGCGGCCGGTGCGGGTCCAGTGGTCTGCGGCGAGGAACAACGGCTTGAGCGTGGTGCCGGTGCACCCGACCGGTGGGCGCGGCACGGTGAACACCGCACTGCTGCGGGCAGGCAGATCGCGTACCAGCTGCCAGGTGCGTTCGGCTCGATCGAGGTAATTGCTGGTGACACTGGGGGATCGGAGAGCAGCCCACACCCCGGGCAGCGCGTCGTTGTCGACGACGAGGCCTTGACCGAGCACCAGATCGCGGTAGCCGTATTCTGTGCCCGAAGCACATCGCACCAGGCGGTTCACCGGGTCGATCGCTGTCGCCGAGTCTTCCAGCCAGACGCATCCGTTCGGAATCACCGAACGCTGGGTGCGCTCGGCCTCGGCCAGCGCCGCCTGACCGGAGCCCACGTACGACAACAGTGGGCGATAGGTGTGCACCTGCTTGGGCTCGAGCACCGCGACGTCGGTGATGCCCTTCTTCAGCAGTCGCGCTGCCGCACTGATGCCCGCGTTGCCGCCGCCGACGACGAGCACGTCGTAGGTCGTGTCAGGGGTGGTCACAGCAACACCTTTCGCGGATCGACGGGTGCCCGTACCGTCACCGAACGGATCACCTGGGGTCTGCTGTCGGCATGATCACTGGCTCGGTCGTCGATCGACGCACCTCGACGCGATCCGGTACGAGATCGATGCCGGACTGCTGCAGAGCTGGTGAAAGCACCACTGTCAGTTGCTGATTCCATCGTCCGAGTCGAATGGCGGTGGCATCGAGCACGGAGTGGACACCCGCGGAAACACCTGCCACCGACGACAGGTCGAGAATCAACGCTCGCCCGCGCTCGGCGGCCTCACCGAGCGTCTCGGCCAGAACAGGAACGTCCGAGTCACCGATCGTGCCGATCACTCGCACGACGATGTCGGCACCTGCGCTCTCGTCGACCGAGAGCGTCATTTCGGAATCGAGGCTCTGCGAGTCGGTCAGTGACGGAATCACTTCCGCGAGCGGGGACGTGATGGACGGTACGACGATCATGAACACTCTCCTGAGCAGCCGAACTCTTGCCCAGCGCGCGGGGGAGTCGACAGTCGACATACGGGGACCGCGGGCTACTCCTCAACCACGCTTCACAGGACTACCCGGGGTTGGGCGTTCGTAAGCCTCGAAACGGCAACGGGTTTGACTGCGGGCCCGACGGGAATACGACAACGATCGCTACACCGTGGGAGGCACGCCGATGACGACAGCCGAATCCGATTCCGTTCGAACCCTGACGTCGGTGCACGCCGATCCCGGCGTGTACGAACCGCAGGAGGATTCGCTTCTGCTGTGCGAAATCGCGGCCACGACGGGTGTTGTTCCCGGAGCGCGAGTGCTGGACATGTGCACCGGAAGTGGTGCGGTGGCCATCACCGCTGCACTGTTGGGTGCACGCGAGGTGGTGGCATTCGACATCGCACCCCGTGCAGTCCACTGTGCCCAGCGCAACGCGCGCTCGGTCGGGGTCGAGGTGGACGTCAGAGTGGGATCCTTGGCCGAGGCTGCCGAACTCGAACCGTTCGACGTGGTGCTCTGCAATCCTCCGTACGTTCCCTCCGAGGTCGTGCCGACCGGAATGGGGTTGCACCGTGCCTGGGACGCAGGCGAGGACGGCCGGATGGTGCTCGATCCACTGTGCCGAGCCGCTGCCTCCTTGCTGGCTCCGGGCGGGGTGTTGCTCGTCGTCCACTCGGAGTTCTCCGGACCGCGACGCACCGTGAACATGCTCGCCGACAACGGATTCTCGGTGGCGGAGGTCAGCAGACGAAGGATCGACTTCGGACCGGTGATGCATCGTCGCGCACAGTGGCTCGAAGCTCGTGGCGTACTGGCTGCCGGTCGTCGAACAGAGGAGTTGGTGGTTGTTCGTGGCGACAAACGATGACTCGGCAGCTGCTCGCACCACGGTGAGAATCGTTCGCGGCGGACCGATGCTGATCGACGGACCGGTGAATATCGAACTCGACGACGGTACGCGAGTGGAGTCCGATCGCTTCGTCGTCGCGGTGTGCACGTGTCGGCGCAGCAAGAACTATCCACTGTGCGACACGAGCCACCGAGCGAAGAGGCGACCCTCTCAGTCCAACGAGGACTGACCGGCAGACCATCGCCTCATCACGTGGTCGGCGAGTTCGTTCTCGACGAAATCCAATGCACGCATTCCGAACACCACGTCTTCCGCGAGTTCGGGCTCGTGGCGCAGAAGACTTCCGACCACGTCGTGACGTAGCACCTGCTCGTGCACGGCGTCGGCCTCGACGTGCTCGGCGTAGAACGCAATGCATGCCGCGGGGGCGTCGAGCCTCCGCAGCCCCTCGACATAGCGCTGCGAGCCGGGCGACGAGGTGATCTCGGTCGCGGCGAGGTGGCCGACCGTGGCACCGCGCAGACCCCGGTGCAAACCGAACAACGACATGAGATTGACCCAGGCCAGTGTCTGCGCCGGAACGCGATCGACGTAGCCGAGGTACGACGCATCGAGGTTTGCGGCCACCATCGATTCGGCCCACAGATGCTGGTGCAGTCGGTCGCCCTTGCCGCCGCCGTACTCGTCGAATTCGACTGCCACGTACGACGCCTTGGTCTGACCCGTCAATCGGGGGATGGCCCAGGCATGCGGATCGGCTTCCTTGAGGTGGTAGACGGACCGGTGCACGAAGTACTCGCACATCTGCTCCCATGTCCCCTCGTCGCGCAGGAACCATGACGGACCGGTTCCCGAGGTCGCCTCGACGGACAGCGCATCCATCTCCGCAACCGGGTCCGTGCCGGGTTCCACGTTCTCCCGTACGTACGTCAGGAAGGCGGATTCGAGCGCGGCTCGGAGTCGAAGGAGTTCGGGGTCCCATTCCCAGGCGTCTGCGACACCCTCGAACCCGCGGTAGTGCAGCTCGTAGCAGATAAGGAGTGACAGTTGCACGTCTCGTGACGTGGGATCGACCTCGGTCGGTGCCGGCGCGATCGCAGTCCCGTTCGGCTCACCCGCGGTCAGGCATCGGGTGATGGCCTCGGAGATCGGCCCACAGGGGGTGGGCAGTGCGGGAGAGCGAGCGGTGGACGGGTCGACTGAGAACAGCGCGGTCATAGTGGTGGCTACCCGCTGCGGGGCGGTACCAACCACTCACGGCGTCTGGGTTTGTCACCTGTCACAACAGGCAATGCGCAGTGCACGACATCGAACTTCGGAGTCGTTCCATCGGAAGGACCACATGCGCGCAGTGACCTGGCAAGGCAAGAGGAAAGTCAGCGTGGACACCGTTCCCGATCCGCGGATTGAACTGCCGACGGACGCGATCGTGAAGATCACGACCACCAACATTTGCGGTTCGGACCTGCATCTGTACGAAACACTCGGTGCCTTCATGGACGAAGGTGACATCCTCGGCCACGAGCCGATGGGCATCGTCGAGGAAGTCGGTTCGCAGACAGGCGATCTGGCAGTCGGAGACCGAGTGGTCATTCCGTTCCAGATTTCCTGTGGGCATTGCTACATGTGCAATTCGAGCCTGTACACCCAGTGCGAGACCACCCAGGTTCGTGAGCAGGGAATGGGCGCAGCACTGTTCGGCTTCTCCAAGCTCTACGGGCAGGTTCCCGGCGGTCAGGCCGAGTATCTCCGCGTCCCGCAGGCACAGTTCACCCACATCAAAGTGCCGGAGGGTCCGCCGGATTCGCGATTCGTCTACCTCTCCGATGTGTTGCCGACCGCATGGCAGTCCGTCGAATACGCGGCAATTCCCGACGGAGGATCGGTGACGGTTCTCGGTCTCGGGCCCATCGGAGACATGGCAGCACGCATCGCACAGTACAAGGGTGCGCGAGTGATCGCCGTCGACCTCGTTCCCGAGCGACTCGCCCGCGCCGAGGCACGGGGAATCGAGACGGTGAACCTGGCCGAGCACAGCGGTGGCGTCGGCGACGTCATTCGCGAGATGACCGACGGTCGGGGCACGGACTCGGTCATCGATGCGGTGGGCATGGAGGCGCACGGATCTCCGGTCGGCAAACTCGCGCAGCAGATCGTCGGAATGCTCCCGGACGCGGTCGCCGCGCCGATGATGCAGAAGGCCGGTGTCGATCGGCTCGGCGCGTTGTACTCGGCGATCGATATCGTCCGCCGCGGCGGAACCATCTCGATCATCGGGGTGTACGGAGGTATGGCCGATCCGCTGCCGCTGATGACCATGTTCGACAAGCAGATTCAGCTCCGCATGGGGCAGGCGAACGTCAAGAAGTGGGTCGACGACATCTTGCCGTTGCTCGGTGACGACGATCCTCTCGGTGTCGATTCGTTCGCCACACACGAGCTTTCGATCGAGGAAGCTCCGCATGCATACGAGATCTTCCAGAAGAAGCAGGACGGAGCGATCAAGGTCTTGCTGAAGCCCTAGTCGAGTGCTTCGAGTACAGCGATGCGGCCCGGAAGTTCACGGGCCGCATCGGTATTCGCAGAAGGATCGGTCGATCGTCGTCAGTCGACGGAGATGACATCCTTGGCGATTGCTGCCACGCGCGTCTGTCCTGCGGACACGACTCCGTGGCGGTTCTTGTGTGCCTCTTCGTACGTCACGACGGTGCGAACGTCGGCCGGGTTCGTGAGGTCCTTGATGGCGGCGACGGCGTCCGAAACGTTCAGCTCGTCGTAGTCCGCGATCGGCAACTCGTCGGCGTCCAGGGTTCCGCCGGCCGACCGTGCGGTGTGGATCGCGTCGGCGACCGAATCGACTCCCTCGCTGCGGGTGACGTCCTCGGCTGCCTCGAGTGCCGCGTCGCGACTTGCCGTCAGAGTCTTGACAGCCACGTCACCGGCGTGAGCGCCGCGGCCCAGAAGCGCTGCGAGGCGGTCCGGGGTGGCGCGAGCTGCGTCCAATGCGCGGTCGAGTCCGCGAGCCGACCAGGTTGCCGGTGCGTTGACGATCTTGACCGCGGTGCCTGCGGCGGCCTGGAACGGAGTACGACGCAACGCTGCGGGTCCGCCGAGGGCGTCTTCCGCGAGCACGGTCTCGAGCCACTCCACCGTTGCGCTGTGCGCCGTGACCAGCCGAGACGCCAGTGCGACGACGGTGGGCTCGTCGGCTGCCGTGGCCAGTGCCTTGATGTACTTGGCGCGGCCCAGGAGCTGCTGCTCCAGTGCGAGATCGCCCAGCAGGGCCTCGTCGAACGGCTGTGCCTGCTCCGCGACCGTCTTGACGGCAGCGAGTGTGCGGCCCAGGAACGGTGCGACGAGTTCGGGCAGTCCGCCGAGTCCGCGAAGGGCTTCCTCGATGGCTGCTGCGCGCTCGCGTCCGTTCGCGGCGTTCTGAGTCAGCTCCCTGCGTACCGCCTCGGTGCGCGCCTGAACGACGCGAGTTTCCGCGATCTGGATTTCGGTGTTCGTCAGCTGCAGTGCGATGCGCAACTGCGCGACCAACGTGGATGTGCTCATGGTGCTCCCCTTTCGGTCGGGTGGTCGATTTTCTCTGGCCGATGCCTGTGGGTCACAGCGTGATGCTCGGCCCTGACAGCAGCGTTACCCGTGAGTAGGTTCGGTCAAACTGATGTGTGCGATATGTGAACATCGACACGTACCCTTCGGTCTTGTCTCGCGCCCGCCTGCTCCGGCGGTTTCGATCGGCTGCCGACTGGACATCCGACATCGATGAACACCGCGCTGTACACAGCAACTGTCTCTGCCACCGCAACGGGAGTCACCTCCGACGACGGCGTCCTCTCGCTCGGTGTGCGCGAACCCGAGCAACTCGGTGGGCCGGGGCAGTGCACCAACCCCGAGCAGCTGATGGCCGCCGCACTGTCGAGCTGCCTGGTCGAATCTCTGCGTATCGCCCTCGGAACCGTCGGAGGCAGCGTCGACGATCTTGCGGTGAAGGGCACCGTCGTACTCACCGACTCCGACGCATCCGGTTACGACGCGAGGTTCGCCCTCGCGGTTTCTCTCCCGGGCACCGACGACGCCGAAGCAGTGTTGGCGCAGGCAAAGTCGATCTGCCCGTTTCTCAAGGTCATCGACGGAGTGGACATCACCCTTGAATGAGGCCGTGACGGTCGGCGTGTACTTCGGTGCCCGCGCGAGATGACCGCGTGATGACCTCGATACGCACCCGGGCAGCGCGGGGAGTCGGCGCGATCAAAGCTGGATTCGCCCGCGAGGACACCACCTTGATCGCGGGCGGACTCACCTTCTACGCCGTCATCGCCGTGGTGCCGCTGCTGCTTCTCACCATCCGCGCCTGCACCCTGTTGGTGTCGGCGGACTGGGTCCGTGGCGGATTCGACGCCATGTCGGCGTTGCTGCCCGACGCCCTCGGTGCGCGCGCGGCAGTGGATGGATTGGCTACGGCCGGAGTCGAACTCGGACCGATCGGCGTCCTGATCGCCATATTTCCCGCGACGTTCTACGGTGAGGGTCTGCGACGGGCGATCGTGCGGTTCGCACCGACTCGAGAATCGTTCACCGGTTGGCGCGGCCGGCTTGCGATGGTGCCGTTCTTCGCCGCGGCACCGGTCCTACTGGCCGGCGTCCTCTGCGTTGCGCGGTTGCTCGACGCATTGACCGGGGGCGGCGGAATCGGTGCCATGACGCTGCGCGTGTTCCTCGGCTTCAACTGCCTGTGGTTGATCCTGTCGGTCCCGTTGGCGTGGACCTATCGCGTGATCGCGCCTCGCGCGGTGGGCTGGCGGGCGTTGATCGTCGGATCACTCGTCACCTCGTCCATCGTCACCGGATTCGTACACGGATTCATCTTGTTCCTGGCGATTCCGGTGGACCTGGGTGCGCCGTTCGGAGGCCTCACCGCTATCGGCGGCGGGGTGGCAATCATGTTGTGGATGTTCGTGTTCCATGTGCTGGCTCTCGCCGGCTGGCTGGTCACTGCCGAGTTCGATCGGCTCGACGATGCAACCCGAACATCAACTGGGTGAACCCGACGACCGCGAGTGCGCACGTCACCGACATTCCGATGGTCGCCGATGTTCCGGCAGCAGCCGGGGCGGCACCGGCGACAGTCGCCGTGACCGCAGCCGCTATCACCCGCGAGGGACGCTCCCACACCGTCAGGAAGCCGACATCCTCGATGCCGGAACCCACTGCGCGGGCACGGGCCATCTCGTGCAGCAACGTCGTCACGCCCACCGCGACGACGAGCGGCATCGGGGCTCCGAGAGCAAGACCGCTGGCCAGTAGCAGCAGGTCGCTGCAGCGATCGGCGACGGTGTCGAGCAGGTACCCCCATTGGGATTGGGAACGGCCGATCATCGCGACTCCGCCGTCGATACCGTCGAGCAGGCCGGAGATCACGATCAGTACAGCTGCGATCAGTGGTGCCGAGGTGCCGGGTCGCGACAGAGCCACTGCCGCTCCTGCCACGACGACGGCGGTGAGGGTGACGGCGTGAGCGGAGACGGACGCGCGCACCAGCGGCGCGCTCAACGAGTAGACGACACGGAGCCAACCCGAGACCAGCGCGGACGAGGATGGATCGATGTGGTTGTGCAGCGTCGACCACGTCGACAGATACTCCTCGCGAGTCGCCGGCCGTGCCGGAATACGCTGCTGCTTCGACGTACTGCGCTGATTGACCATCGAGGACCCTTGCTCGGCACTGACTGAGAGGAACTCGACGAGCGGGTGACCGGCGTGTGCGCGTCGAGACTTCGAGGCGGAGTACCCGCCCACAGCGTTCTCAATCCGCACCCCGGCCGAGTCCCCGGCCGAGTCCTCAGTCGTCTTCGGAGTTGCTCGCTCTCCTGCGTGCTTTCAGTCGCGAGATCTTGATGCCGACGGCAGCGAACACGAGCAGCCATCCCGAGATCAACACTCCGCCACCGACGAACGCCGCTCGGCGCAGCGGATGTTCGTCGGCATACACGTATCCGACTGTGCCCCAGATCAATGCAACCAAGGCGATGATCGCCATCATCCAGATCATCGAATACAGCGTTCTGTTCATTGTCCACCCGACCTTGCTGTTACGTCGTCCCCGACGAGCGCGGACTCCCATTCTTCCATCAGTGGCCACCACACCGTATTCGCCATCACCAGGACAGATTCGGTTGATGTTCGCCGGTCGAGATCCCGAATTCGACGGCCGTGCGGTGCATGTGCCCGAAGAGCTCTCCGGCCACGTCGAGCGGATCGCGACCGAGCGCATCGGCCCACCGCGCCGCACGCGCACTCGAACGCGAACTGCGACACTCGACGACACCGCTGCCGCCGACGTCCACGGTCATGCGATCGGCGCCGGTTGCCAGCATTCGGCGCAGAGCGTGATCACCGAACAACACGAGTCCGCGCACGTGCACGACGACGTGGCTGCGACCGGTGTCGGCAGGGCGACCGAGATGAATGCGTGGGTCGACGTCGCCCCACGGCTCTCGCAACGTCGCCGCGTCCGGACCGTCCATCCACACCGCGCAATCTCGCTCGCGCAGAACGGAACCGACGGTGGCGAGCAGCGAAGCCGAACTGTGTCCGGCGGAATCGACGATCACGACGATCTCGGGCACGGCGTAGACGAGCCCGTGCGTGCGAGCGGCCGGGTCGGTGATGCGCGAGGACAGCATCAGGGCTTCGAGATTCTTGCGTTCGCGATCCCCGCCCGTCCGCTCGGCCCATTCGGGTCCGTCGTGCCAGGCGACCGCTCGGGGCAGGTGCGCGAGGACGGCGCCTGCGTCGTACGCGCGATGTGCGAAATCCCAGTCCTCTCCGCCGTATCCGACGAATGTCTCGTCGAATCCACCGATCTCGGAGAACAGCTGACGGCTGCACGACATGACGGCGCTGATGATGTACCGGTACGAACGTCGATCGGCGTCGAGCAGGTTTCGCGAGTGGGAATACCCGTCCCGAAGCCACGCAGGCTCGGACAACTCCGGCGGCCCGGACGATCCGCCGCCGAACCATCCGGCCACGTCCTCGGCGGACCAGCCCGTCAGATCGGCGTGGCGTCGCCGACCCACGGTGAGGGCATCGGGAAGGGCCCCTGTCAGCCGTACCGATTCCGCGATGTACCCGGGTTCGGGGACGGTGTCCGCGTCCAGAAAACACAGGATCTCCCCGTCGGCGACCGATGCGCCGAGATTGCGCGCAGCCGCTGCGCGAAAGCCGAGATCCTCCTGTCGAACGACGGTGATGTCGAGAGCGGGCCGAAAGGCATCGACGTCCGGTGCTTCGGGGGACCCGTCGTCGGCCACGATCACCTGTAGCAGGGAGGCCGAGTAGCTCTGCAGTGTGAGCGCAGTGAGTACGAACTCCAGCTGACGCTGCTGGCGAAAGTACGGGATCACCACGGACACTCGCGGATCCCGATCGACGGGCTCGGCGAGATCCCACCGATTGCTCGGTACCACCCACCGGCCGTCGGGTAGCTCCGTCGCCGTTGTCGCACATCGTTCGTCGAACAATCCGCGGTACAGCGCGGCGGCCTGCTCGAGCGTGGGGTAGGTGACCACGTCGTGCTGCTGCCATGTCCTGTCGGGATGGAGCAGAGCCTCTGCCATCGCAGCGGCGAGAGACTCGACCGAATTCTCGTGAATCCACAGCGCGCCGGGGGAGTTGGCCTCCATTTCCTCCACGTATCGACCGCGCGGGACGAGTGGCCGACGGCCTGCCGCGATCCAGGAATTGATCGAACCCGATGCCGATACGTGTCGGTGGAATGCGACGGGAATCGCAACCGACCGCAGGAGCTCGTTCAGCGCGACATCGGGAACGAAACCGGTGGAGGTGAACGATCGCCCGAGTTGCTCTGCAGCACGACCGAGTTCGCCGATCATCGATTCGTGGCCCGGTGACGCCGACCCGATCGAGAGAACGTCGACATCGGTGTCCAGCGACGTCATGGCATCGAGTACCTCCTCGTGCCCCTTGCCCGGATAGACGAATCCGAGTATTCCGACGATTCTTCGCGGGGCGACGCGGTCCTCGGTCCGCGCCGCCGCGCGTCCGATCGGGAGCGGGATCACCCGAACGTCGTGCCGACGATCCAGGACGTCCTCGAGCAGCAGCCGCTCGTGCATGCTGGAGACGACGACGGCCGAGGCGCAGTGTGCTACCCGTCGATAGCAGTCCTTCCGCGCCTCGAACGCGTGGCCGTCGGATGCCTGCGGAACATCGTGCACCGTGACGGTGATCGGTGCACGGTGCCGCTGCGCGAAGGCGACGAAAGCATCCGCTGCCTCCCCTGCAGTTCGGCCGAACAGCCGGTCGGTGAAGTGCACGTGGAGGGGAGTGTCGAGCGGAGGATGCTCGAGATCCGACACCACCGGACTCGCTGTTGCGGAAGCCAATTCGCGTGCGCAGCGGACGACACCGTGCTCGTTCGGCCCCATCACCAGATGATGTACCGTGCCGGTCACGGTGTCAGCTCCAGTGTTCGGATCAGCTCCGCGTGCCGTTCGAGCGCCGCACCGACGAATTCGGGACGATCTGCGTACCACTGCAGGTGAGCGCGGTGAACGGAATCCGGCGACAGAGGATCGCCTTCCACCGACCAATTCGGCCGGGAATCACCCTGCAGGCCAAGTGCATTCAGCACGCGTCTCTCGACTGGCGCGCGAACACCTCCGAGCAACTCGCGTCCCGGATCCCGGACCGTGCTGCCGGTATCCAACTGATCGAGTATCCGTTGGGCGAGGGCACAGAGCACCACATTGGTCGCATGGTTGATCGTGTGGGTGGCGTTGCTCCCGGCACCTCCGAACAGATCGGAGGCGACGATATCGGTGTCCCGGCGTTCGCGTCGCCGCAACTCGTCGAGGCTCGCCTCGGCTGCCTGTCGCAGACCGTCGTCCGAGACCGATCGATCCCAGTCCTCGTCGCCGCCGAGGCCGCGACGGGCGGCGAGAATCGTCCGTAAGTCGTGGTACGGCACCATGTTCGGGACCGCAGCGGGGTCGCTCGGGTGTCGAACGATGACTTGGAAGGGGTGCAGCCCCGCGTATCTGAGCACCGGCCACCGGACGACGGTGGCGTCGGGTGCGAGTGCTTCCGTGAGGTCGGGCACCCCCAGCGGCAGTGACCGATAGCCGGCTCGTACCGGCTGGGTGAGCAGCACCGACGCCTGACGCACGAGGCGGTCGACGTGGGGCAGGTCCGAGGATTCCAGCTCGTGCACAGGAGGGATGCGCACCGTGCGCAGCGGCATGGCCGGATCGGAAGCGAGGAGGATACGCAGCGCCTCGGCCTGGCAATTTCCCCAGACGAGCAGAAGCGGTCTGTCGTCCTGGGCGCGGAGACCCGGGTTGTCCGCCAGTTCGTAGAAGTCGCCGTAGTGGCGGGTGCGACCGTCCATGCTTGCCCCGACGTCGTGTGCTCGTTCGTGTTGGACCATTCTCTCGTCAACGTAGACCCGGTGAACGGGCTTCGCCAACCCCGATTGAATCCGGGTGCAACTGGGTACTGGCAACGTATCGCGTGTCGGGACCAGGCACGATCCGCCTGCTCGTACCCGAAGGAATTCATGATTCGCGTCGCATCGGTTCCGTCCTCGCACGCCTATGTCCGGCACCTGCAGCCCGTCGTCGGCGACGCCGCGCAGTCCGGCGACACGTCGGTGGTCGTGCTGCCCGATCCGGCCCCCGCCCGAGTCGACGTACCCGGCCAGTGGTGGCCCCCACGACTGCTCGATGCTCAGTGGCTCGCCGAGCAGACGGACGTGCACTTCGATGTTCTGCACGTGCATTTCGGGTTCGAGTCCTTCGCGCCGGACGAGCTCACCCGTACGGTCGACCATCTGCGCGCCCACCGTCAGCCGTTGGTTCTGACCGTCCACGACCTGCACAATCCCCATTTCGCCGACAACGCCGATCACCTGCGACAGTTGGACGTACTGGTTCGCGCCGCCGCCGCCGTCATCACCCTCACCGCGGGAGCCGCTGCCTGGATTCGCGAGCGGTGGGGCGTCGAGGCAACGGTGGTCGACCATCCGCACGTCGTGCCGCTCGAGCGGATGGCTCTACCGCGCGCGGCGTCGGACTCGTTCGTCATCGGCGTACACGCCAAGAACCTGCGGTCCAACATGGATCCGTTGGCTGTGATGGATGCGGTGGTCGAGGCCGCTCGATCTCTGCCCGACGCCACCGTCCGGTTGGACATCGACGAGGCCGTGTTCGAGTCCTCCAGCCATTGGTACAGCCCGACGGTCGGCGCAAAGTTGCTCGACTACACGAGTTTTCCCGATGTCGACGTGCGAGTGCACCGACGTTTCGACGACGATGCGCTGTGGGACTATCTGTCCTCGATCGACGTCTCGGTGCTGCCGTACCGATTCGGCACACACTCGGGCTGGCTCGAGGCCTGCCGCGATCTCGGTACCTCCGTTGTCGCGTCCGACTGCGGCTTCTATGCAGATCAGGCCCAGGTGCACAGTTTCCGAATGGGAATCGATTCGTTCGATCCCGACACCCTCGTTGCTGCCGTGCGGGCATCGCACGCCGATCGAACGCCGGCAGTCGATTCCGACGTTCGCGCGGAGCAACGACAACGAATCGCCGCAACTCATGCAGCGATCTATTCAGCAGTGACAAAGGAGATGCGTTGAACGAGAGCCCACTTCGCATTGCGGTGCTGGCGTCGTCGAGTTTTCCGGTGGCCCAGCCATTCGCAGGCGGTCTGGAGGCACACGTCTACAACCTGGTGCGCGCGCTCGCCGAGCGTGGACATCAGGTGAGTCTGTTCGCTGCAGACGGATCGAGCGTCGACCTCGACGCGACGCTGTTGCCGGTCCGAACGCTGGATCTGACGCCGATCTCCGTCGCCGACGTTTCGATCACTCCCACCGCGATCCGCGAGCATCACGCGTACCTGGCGGTCATGTTGGAACTCGCCGGGACGCTGTCTCGGTCCTTCGACATCGTGCACAACCACAGCCTGCACTACCTTCCGCTGGCGATGTCGGCGACGCTGTCGGTACCGATGGTGACGACACTGCACACACCTCCGTTCGCGTGGCTGGAGTCTGCAGTTGCGTTGGCCCCTCCCCGTGCCAACACATTTGCCGCGGTCAGCGAGTTCGCTGCCTCGCAGTGGGCCGATGTCACCGACGGAACCGTCGTCATTCGCAACGGAATCTCGTTGGCGGACTGGCCGTTCGGCACCGGCGGTGACTACGTGGTGTGGTCGGGTCGGGTGGTCCCGGAGAAGGGGTTGCACCTGGCCATTGCGGCTGCGAAGGAAGCGGGCCGCTCGCTGCGTATCGCCGGCCCGCTGAGCAATCTCGAGTACTTCCACGAGTGCGTCGAGCCGATGCTCGACGAGAACATCCAGTACGTCGGGCACCTCGATCAGCCCGCCCTGGCGGCATTGGTGGCGGGTGCCGAGGTCGCGCTGGTCTCGCCGGTCTGGTCCGAACCGTACGGCCTGGTGGTGGCCGAAGCACTGGCCTGTGGCACTCCGGTCGCCGCGTTCGCCAGAGGCGGCATACCGGAGATCGTCGATGGCTTGTCGGGAGTTCTGGTGGCGGCCGACGACGTTCACGGCCTCGCCGCAGCGATCCCCGCGGCGGCAGCGCTGAAGAGGTCCGACGTCCGGGCGCGGGCGGAGAAGGTGTGCTCGATGGATCGGATGGTGGACGAGTACGAGGCGCTCTACCACTCGACACTGGCCGCGTCCGCCGACTCCGTCGACGAACGACTCGCGATCGCATGATCGGCTACTACGCGCATCATCACGGGGTCGGTCACATCACCCGATCCGACGCCATCGCACGCTCGATGTCGGAACCGGTGACCGTGCTGTCCTCGAGAACTCGACCTCCGGGGCATGCGGCGGCCGAATGGCTCTCGTTACCACTCGATGTGGACGACTCCACGGACGCTGTGGCACAAGATAGTTCGGCAGGCGGAGTGCTGCACTGGGCTCCTCACGGCGTGGACGGTCTGACCGAGCGGATGGCGATCATCGCGGACTGGGTGGCGCGCGAGCGGCCGCGGGCAGTGGTGGTCGACGTATCGGTGGAGGTCGCGATGTTCCTGCGGCTCATGGGCGTTCGCGTGATCGTGATGGCAATTCCGGGAGAGCGGGACGATCCGATCCACAATCTCGCCTATCGGGCAGCGACCCGCATCGTCGCGCCGTGGTCCCGCGAGGTCTACGACCCGGCCTGGCTGCGCCCCTTCGCCGAGAAGACCACCTATGCAGGCTCGATCAGCCGGTTCGCCGAACGTGAGCGCGTCGGAGCACACGCCGATCCGACGGTGGTGGTTCTCGGTGCCGCCGGTGGCACGGCGCTGACCCGAGACCTGGTGGACTCGTGGTCGGCAGTGGACGCCCGCTTCGAGTTTCGCGCACTCGGCGTCGCAGGCGGCGACTGGGTGGACGACGTGTGGCCGGTGTTGTGTTCGGCAGCACTCGTCGTCACGCACGCCGGCCAGAACGCTGTTGCCGACGTCGCCGCCTCGGGCGCGCCCGCCATCGTGGTGCCGCAGGCTCGGCCCTTCGGCGAGCAGTCGGCCACCGCCGCGGCACTGGCGCGCGGACCGTTCGCCGAAGTTCTCGACTCGTGGCCCTCCGTCGCTCGGTGGCACGCCACGGCGAATCGCGCCCGCGAGATCGGTGGCCGAGGGTGGTCCGCGTTGCGTACCGAGGGAGCGCCCGCCCGTGCCGCCAGGGCGATCGAGTTGGCCGCACCTCGAACGGTGCGACAGTGAAGACCGTCGTCGTCACCGTGGTGTCCGGTCGACACGAGCACCTGGCCGCTCAGATGCGCGGTCTGGGCACATCGACGGAAGAGCAGGTGGAGCACGTCGTCGTCTCGATGGGCGACCACACGATCGTCGACGTGCTCGCTCGATCGGGTTCGGCGGCGACGTGTATCGACATGCCCGCGCAGAGTCCGCTCCCGCTGGCTCGCGCCCGCAATCGGGGCGCGGCCGCAGCCCTCGAACGGGGCGGAGAACTGTTGGTGTTCCTGGACGTGGACTGCATTCCTGGCCCCGACATGATCGGGCGATACCGCCGGGCGGCAACGCTGCCAGGCAACGAACGATCCCTGCTCTGCGGTCCGGTGACCTACCTGAAAGAGAAGGACATCGGTGTCGAGGGCGAGGCTCTGACGTCGCTGACCGCGCCGCATCCGGCGCGGCCGAACCCGCCGGTCGACGCCGTCGAGCACGGAGACAACTTCGATCTGTTCTGGTCGCTGTCCTTCGCGGTCGGGGCAGCGACCTGGACCGAACTCGGCGGCTTCTGCGAGGACTACACCGGCTACGGCGGTGAGGACACCGATTTCGCGGCCAGCGCGGAGGCGTCGGGCATGGGGTTGCGGTGGGTCGGCGGGGCGCACGCCTACCACCAGTTCCATCCGGTCTCCGATCCTCCGGTGGAACATCTCGACGACATCGTCGCCAATGCGCGCACGTTCTTCGATCGATGGGGTCGGTGGCCGATGATCGGCTGGCTCGACGCCTTCGCCGCTCGCGGCCTCGTCGAGTTCGACGGCTCCGGGATTCGCCGCACGGCCGACCGATTCGTTTAGGCTGGGTCGAAATTCGGCCGAATGGAGTCTCGACGTGCCTACGCCTTCTCGTCCGTTGCGTTCGCTCGGATTTCTCACGATCGGGCTGTTCGACGAGTCCGATCCGGCACGCGGCCACGAATCGACGCTGAACATCATCGAACTCGGTGAGCAGTTGGGCTTCGACAGCGCGTGGCTTCGGCATCGTCACCTGCAGTTCGGAATTTCCTCACCCATCGCAGTCATGGCTGCGGCATCGCAGCGTACCGACCGGATAGCGCTCGGTACGGCGGTGACACCGCTGGGTTGGGAGAACCCCCTGCGGCTCGCCGAAGATCTGGCGACCGTCGACGTGTTGTCCGGTGGGCGGATCAATCCCGGAGTCAGTGTGGGACAACCGATGCAGTTCGAGCGGGTCAAACATTCGCTTTATCCCGACACCGCCGATAGCGAGGATTTCGGGTACGAACGGGTATCGAGGCTGCTCGGGTTCGTTGCCGGAGAGCCGGCGTCGGCGTGGTCGGGGACGGAGGGCATCGAGTCGTATTCCGCTCGCGTGCAGCCGTTTTCACCCGGTCTGCGCAGTCGAATGTGGTACGGGGGAGCGAGCCTGCGGTCGGCGCAGTGGGCCGGTCAGAACGAGATGAATCTTCTGGTCAGCAGTGTGGTGCGCGCAGAGGAGTCGACCGATTTCGACGACATCCAGCTCTCGCACATTCGGCGCTTTCGGGAGTTCCACCCGGCCGGGGGCGATGCGAGGGTCTCGCAGGGTTTGGTGGTGATTCCGACCGACAGTGCGAGTCCTTCGCAAACGGCCAAGTACGAGGAGTACGCGCGTGGGCGATTCGCGCGCACGCTCGAGCCGCAGGGTCCGGCTCGGATGTTGTTCGCGCCCGACCTCGTCGGGACTTCGGACAGGATCGCCGAGAAGCTGTACGCCGACAGGTCGTTTCGTGAGGTGGACGAGGTGGCGTTCGCATTGCCGTTCAGCTTCGACCACGAGGACTACATACAGATCCTGACCGACATGGCACACACGCTCGGGCCCCTGCTCGGATGGGTGCCCGCGCAGCAGTGAGGGCGACCGGCGTCGATGGCCGATCGCCCTCACCGAGGTGAACTAGCCGCCGGTGATCGGTGAGTTGAATGCACACGGGATCGACTTCGTGGGGAAGCCCTTCGGATCCAGTGCATTCTTCACGATGCCGATCGCGCGAGGCGAGACCGAGATCGACAGGTGGTCGGACAGGTCGATTCCGCAGCCGTCCTGCAGGGTGATGTTGTTGACCGTGGCGCCGGGGCCTGCGGTGAGGAACGTCGTCTTGTACGGGGTGACGACCTCGTCGTACTTGGTGCCGATCACGGTGTACTTGATGCCGGGGTCGGTGTCACCGCCGACTGCCAATCCCTTGACCAAGTCCGAGTCGATGACCTGATCCGAGGCTGCGGGTCCGGCGATGGCCCCGACGACGCCGAGCACGTTGAGGCCGATGTTGTTGATCGTGCGGCCCAGGGTGCCGATTCCGACGAGGGTCGTTCCGTGGTTCGATCCGGCGACGCTGACGACGGTGTTCACCTTGTTCTTCGTCGGGTCGGCCGGGTTGGCACCGCCCTCGAAACGCAGGTACTGACGGGTGACGAGTCCACCCTGCGAATGGCCGACGATGTCGACCTGTGCGGAACCGGTGGCAGTACGTACTGCATCGACGTAGGTGGCGATCTCCTTGGCGCTCGACGCCACGGACGCGGTGCCGCGCAGCGACGGTAGGTTGCCGACGACGCTGGCGTCGCCGTCTCCGTAGTTCAGCGCGAAGATGCAGTAGCCCTCCTTCTTCAGGGCAGGCGACATACGAGCGAAGTTGTTGTACGCGTTCTCCCAGGTGCCGTGCAGTAGCACGACCGGGCGCGGGTGGGCTGCGGACGGCTTGCAGTTCCAGTCGTTCGAACCCTGAGGCGCGACGTCGGGGTTGACGAGGCTGTAGAGGAATCCGGCCAGGAAGTTCTTCTGTTCCGGTCCGTAGCCCTTGGTCTCGGTCCGGGGGTCGTAGGTGATCGTCGCGGGAGCGGCGGATTCGATGTTCGGCTGGGCGATGCCCTGGTCGGCTGCCTTGGGCGATGCCTCGGTCGGACCGGGCGGAACAACTGTGTCGCCCTGCACGGTGGCGGGCGGAGCGGGTGTGGTGGCGGGCTGTGCCTGTGCTGCAACACCGGCACCGAGGGTGAGTGAGCACGCCATTGCCGCGATCATTGCAGCGCGCACCGTCGTTGCCTTCCGCGTCGTGCGGAAGGTGGTCCGAGAAGTGGTCATGGAGCCTGACTTTCGACGAGGTTGTTGGACAAGGCGGAACAGTAAACGCGGATTTCGGTCGATTGCGCTCTCCTGCCAGGCGTTTGGAATCCGCCCGCAACCGATGTCTCATATGTGAGAGAACGTCACAAGTGAGCTGATGTCCCGATTCAAGATGGACTGCCGGATATAATCGTCGAAACAATCCGCAGGTTTGATTTTTGTTCTACTGTTCGTGTGTCCGCATCCCGCTCGGCGTCGGTCGATACGGATGCAGTCACGCGAGGTCGGGGCCGAGCGATCGTCGAACGATGCCGGTGGGGCGGGGAAACAAACCTGAAGCAGGTTTCGAGTTCGAGGGGTGGGGTCTTCGGTGACGGCAGCAGGGAGCGTGCAGGTGTCGCAGGAGGAGTTCGTCAGTGGGCGACGGGCGTCCGATCGTCTGCGGACGCCGCGAGAGACGGCCGCACGCATGCTGGATCAGCACTTCGGCGAACCCGAGGCCACACCACCGCCGCGCGAGTGCGCCCGCGGTGAGCTCGACGACATGACGACGACCTGCTGCGAGCTGGCGATCGGAGTCCTCGAGTCCGGTCGGCTGCCGATACCCGGTGCGATGGACGTCTTTCGCGACGCAGCAACCCGGTGGGCGCGTGACGGCGTACCGCTCGGCCGTATTCAACATGCGATCAACGAGGGCTGCGCACTGGCTGTGCGACAGGCACCGCGCGCGGTCGACGAGGGTGCCGACGATCGGCTCGTCGACGGAACCGTCCTGATCATGGAGCTGTTGGATGTCGTCACCGCAGCCGTGGCCGACGCCTACCTGGCCGAATTCAGGACGCTGACTCAGAACGGTCCCCGTCACGACGTGGAACTGCTCGACGCGTTGCTCACCGGTGACGGCACGGCCCGCAAGATCGCCGACCGGATGGGTACGCTGCTCGCCGAGGACTATCACGTTGTCGCCCTGCACTTTCCGACCCACGTCGACGAAGGTGGCCGACGGATCGACGCCGCGATGATGGCGGCTCGAAAGCTACGAAGAATCCACACTGCGCTGGCCACGTTCGACGCGACCTGCGCGCCCATCGCGTCCATCGGTCCCACCGGCGGTACCGTCCTGCTGCCCGACGTCCCCGGTGTCGACATCGGCGAACTGGTCGATCGTCTGGCCGAAGCGGGCCAGGTGCCGGTGACCGCGACGACCGGGTCGGCCGCGATCGACGACATCGCCACGACCTCGCCCCACCTGTACGAACTGCTGAGTCTCGTGCGTCGCCTCCGGTACGCACCCGGGACGTACCGGATTTCGGATCTCGTGTTCGAGTACCAGGTGAGCAGGCCGGGTCTGGGTCGCAGACATCTTGTGACACTGATAGATCCGCTGCGCGATTCGGTCGACCTGTTGCCGACTCTGCAAGCGTTCGTCGACTCGGACTCCAACCGAAAGAAGACGGCCACCTGGCTGACGGTGCATCCCAACACCGTCGACTACCGCTTGAAGAGGGTGGAGCAGCTCACCGGACTCGATCCGATGAAGCCGTCCGGTCTGCGAAGGCTGCACGCTGCTCTGATCGCAGACCGCCTCGAAGCCCGCCGCCCGGTGGACGAGCGATCACTGTGACCGCGCCGGACGGCGCGGTGCTCGCAGCGTCGGCGGCGCTCGATCAGGTGGAGTCCGTGGCGGCTCTGTTTCAGCCCGTCGTAGAACTGGCCACCGGGGCAGTCGTCGGATACGAGGCTCTGGCCAGGTGGCCGTCTCCTAGTCTGGCCGTACCCGAGGACGTGTTCGCGCTGGCGCGAGAGCGCGGGATGGTGGGTCGCGTCGATGTCGCGTGCCGCGCCGCTGCACTCCGCGCGGCGCGCGAGCGCGCGTACTCGCGTCGGGTGCGCTTCTTTCTCAACATCGAGCCGGGCTGTTTCGTCGACGAACGCGACGTCGATGTCCACCTCGATGCGATCGGCGACGACCTCGACGTCGTCCTCGAGATCACCGAGCGAGACCTCGACCGAAACGTCCCGTTGTTGATGACCCTGGTTCGAGGAGCCCGCGCTCGCGGCATGTCGGTGGCCATGGACGATGTCGGTGCCACACCTGCAACGTTGGAACTGTTGGACTCGGTCGCGCCGGACATCGTCAAACTGGACGCGTCGATCGTCCGGTCCCCGTATCGCTCACGTGCCGCGGTGCGACAGGTGCGGGCCTATGTTCGGTCGAGTGATGCCGTTCTGCTGGCCGAAGGAATCGAAACCCCTGGGCATCTACGTCGAGCCGTGTCGCTGGGAGCAACCCTCGGTCAGGGCTGGCTGTTCGGCCGTCCGATGCCGCTGCCGAATCCGCCGATCTGACGAGTGGCCAAGGGACGAGGAAACCCCGCACCTTCACGGCCTCGGCCTTGGTGCGGGGTTTCGGTACGACCGATCGAGACGATCAGTTCGTGAACTTGTCCTTGATGTTGCCTGCGGCGTCCGAGACGTCGTCGCCGACCTGCTTGGTCTTGCCCGACGCCTGATCCTTTGCGCCTTCGGCAGCAAGGTCGTCGTTGTCGGTCTTGTGGCCGATCTTTTCCTTGGCTTCGCCCACGAGCTCTTCTGCCTTGTGCTTTGCCTTGTCGATGAAATCAGCCATGGTGAACTCCTCGAAATCGATTGTTCTATCCGTTCACGAGGAGCTATACCCGTGACAGCCCGCAGTAATCATCGAAGCGCGCGCGGGTAGTGCCGGGGTGATCGGGGTAGTCCTCGCCAATGGATACAGAGATCGGTGCACAGCCGTCACACGAGACCCCATCGGCCGAACATCGGCGCCCGAGCGGCGTGGACGACGCGACCGTGGCCGCAGTGGGAAAGATGTCCGAGGCGCTCGAGTGCGTGGAGCGGGCCCGGGGGCATCTCTACTCGTTCCACCAACTGATGGGACATTCCGACCTGCTGCTGGGCGAGGCCGTCGAGGCACTTGCCGATGCAGATCACGACGCGATCGCGCAGCGAATCGACGACGACATGATCGGTCGAAACATCGCACCGGGGCGTTGGACGTTCCAGCTCGTCGAAGAATTCGACGACGGGTACTGGAGTCCGTTGCGCGAACACGAGAGGGCCGTCCGGGACGAGTTGCTCGACGGACGTCGCCACGTCTTCGAGGCCGAGATGAAGGAAAAGCGTCGAACCCACGGCCGCAGCGGGCACGAAGCGAGGCCGGCCGACTGACCGCCGGTTCACGACAAAGCACCGACCCCGCCGGTTGACGGCGAGGTCGGTGCTGGAGTGTGAGTGTCTAGCCTGCTTGCTTCGCCGCGTCGACCTCGCTGGTCGCGTTGGCGGTGGACAGCTGACCACCGGAGTTCTCCAGGTGTGCCCGCACGAACCAGTGGAAGAGTTCGAGCTGCGCGCTCTGGCCGATGAGCATGTCCTCGGTCACCGGGTCGATCTCGCCGACCTCTTCGATGTTCTTGCGGGTGGTCTCGATGACACCGGTGTAGACCAGGTCGAGAGCTCCGAGGTGCTCGATGGCCGTCGCGCGACCGATCGAGTAGTCGTCCCAGGTGCGCTCGGAGACGATGGTGCCCGGTGTGCCCTTGGCGGAGGATCCGAGGGTCGCGATGCGCTCGGCGACATCGTCTGCGAAGCCACGAACAGCCTCGACCTGCGGGTCGAGCATCTCGTGTACCGAGATGAAGTTGGGTCCGACGACATTCCAGTGAATGTGCTTGAGCGTCAGATGGAGGTCGTTGTACGCGTTCAGTCGATCTTGCAAGATCTCGGCGACGCGCGCGCCCTTTTCCGAGGTGAGTCCGGGAACGGTGTACGAGTTCTTTTCAGCCATGATCAGTGATTGCCCCAACGCCCCGGAACACAAACATGCCCCGCCGAACAGATCGGCGGGGCATGTCTCGTGCGGTGCTTCTACTTGTCGAGTCTCGGTGAATCCGTACCGGAGGTTCCCGTCGGCGACGTGCCGGCGGTGGATGTTCCATCCGTCGGATCGACGATCGGACTGTTGGCGGCGACCTCGTCGATCTTGCCTGCTTCGTCGTCTTCCTTCGGCGGGTTCTTCAGGCTCAGGATGATCGAGCCTGCCAGGACCACGATGATGACCACCAGACTGACCAGCGAGGGGATCTCGGGGATCGAGGTGCTGATCACCTTGTGTCCGGCCTGCAGGATCAGCTTGACGCCGATGAAGGCGAGGATGATCGCCAGTCCCTTGGACAGGTAGTGGAACTTCTCGAGCAACCCTGCGAGCAGGAAGTACAGGGCGCGAAGGCCGAGGATGGCGAACGCGTTCGAGGAGTAGACGATGAACGGGTCGTCGGTCACCGCGAGAACGGCAGGAACGCTGTCCACCGCGAAGACCAGGTCGGCGGCTTCGATCGCCACCACGACGGCGAGAAGTGGCGTGGCCACCCGCTTGCCGGCTTCCTTGACGAAGAACTTGGTGCCCTCGTATTCGTCGCGGACAGGAATGATCTTGCGAAGCAGGCGAACTGCGATCGAGGTGCTCGGGTCGTACGAGTCGTCCTCGTCCTTCATCAGCTTGTAAGCGCTGTAGAGGAGGATGGCTGCGAAGACGAACAGAACGGCAGCGAACTTGCTGACGATGGCCACACCGGCGGCCAGGAAGATCGCACGGAAGACCAGGGCACCGATCACACCGAAGAACAGCACGCGGTGCTGGTACTCACGCGGAACCTTGAAGTAACCGAAGATCAGCGCGAAGACGAAGAGGTTGTCGACGGACAGACTCTTCTCCAGCAACCAAGCCGTCGTGTATTCGACTCCGGCCGTGGTTCCCAACGTGAAGAACACCACGATGCCGAAGATGATGGCCACACCGACCCACAGGGCGCTCCACCACGCGGCTTCCTTGAAGCCGATGATGTGGGCACCGCGGTGCGCCAACAGGTCGATGGCCAACAGGATCAGGACGACGGCACCGAATGCCGCCCATGCCCACCACGGGACGACGTTCATGAACGGCCACCTCTACTAGTGAATTTGCTGCCGAGCTGCTTCAACTTCGCCTGATTCTCGGGCTTGGTCGCGTACCGACGTGCTTGATCGATCATCTTCTTGCCCTGCGGGCTGCGAGCGAACGATGTCAGCTTCTGTGTCAACGACATCTGTCACATGCTCCTTTGCGTTTCTCGTACGTCCGAATTCGATGGTGTTACTGGCCGCGAGTGGACCCGGTGCGGCTCGACAAGTCGTTCCGCGGGCTCCACTCGTGCGGCTTCGACCTCGACTACTCCAGTGTGACTGTTCACTTTCCTGCAGGCATGGTCGTTTTGCGGACATCTTCTGTCGCATTTGGTTGCCGGATACCGGCAATGTAAGCATCTTTGCTAGGTCAAGATGACAGACGGGTGGACGGCCAGTCGAGCAACATTGCGCCGAGCACCGCTGTGTGCAGCGCAAATGCCTCGACGGGGTTGCCCACATCTTGCCCGGTCAAATCCTTTATTCGCGACAATCTGTAGGTGACCGCGCGCACGGACAGGTGCATGCGGCGCGCAGTCGACGCAGAGTTCGCGCCGGTGTCGAAGTACACCTGCAATGTCTCGAGGAGGGGACCTGCTCCACCGCGGGCGACCAGGAGCGGGGTCAGCAACGTGTCCACCAGGTCGGCGATAGCCGCGCGATCACTGATCAGCACCCGATAGACGAGCAGATCGCGGGCGTCGACAACGGGTGCGTCGAGCCCGAGTGCCGAGGCCAGTTCGAGTGCGTCGAGCGCTTCTCGGTAGGACGCCGCAACACCGACAGCTCCACCTCGAGCGCGGCCGACCCCGATCTGTGTCCGGCCGTACTCGCCCGCCCGGCGGAGATCGACCGATTCGTTCGACGCGAGGGCGGGCGTGCCGAGGGCGCGTCCCACCCGGGTCAGTACGTGGTCGACGGCGTCCAGGTCGGGTGCCGGAAACACGAGGATCAAACGGTCCTGCTTGGTCGCGACGAGTAGTTCGGCATCGCCCTTGCTCCCCTGCACGGTGCGCTCGACGAGGCCGATCGCGGAGCTGGCGTCGGTGAACGGAGTGGTCGAGGTCACGACGGCCACCGCATGTGGACTCGACAGGTCCAGCCCGAAGGCCTGTGCACGCCCGAGCACCCCGGCCACATCGGAGGTGCCCGAGAGCAGATCGTCGACGAATTCGCGTCGGGCGAGCACCTCGGCGCGCACGAGAGTGCGACGCGCGAGCTGATAGCCCTCGGCCAGTTCGGCCACCGCGTCGTCGACCGCACGCAGCATCACTTCGCCCGCGGTGACGACGCCGGAGGGATCCTCGGCGGCCGCGGCGACGGCGGGCAGCTCGCGCCACAACCGCCACGCGGAGCTCAGATACAGATCGAGCAAGGCGCGCAATGCGACTCCCGCCCGCGCCGCGGCATCGCCCTGCGCACGAAATTCGCGTAGCTGCTTGCGTCTGAGGGGGACGCCCGCATCCACCGCGTCGGTGAGAACGTGCAGAAAGCTGCCCAGTAACTCGACGTCGAGTCCGCCTGCGTCCGACGCGGCGAGCGCGGCGACCGTGTCGAGCGGTACCGCGTCCCGCTGTGTGGCCATGTGGTGTCTTGCTCCTCGTCGACTCCCATCATGGTAAGCCGCCGAAACCGATCGGTTACACGGGTGTGGAAGCATCGTTGCGCTCGACTCGACGTTCGACTTAGACAGGTAGATGATCAAGCTCGGCTCGACAGCCATCGTCGCGATCTCGTGTGCGCTGTTCTCGACTGCGTGCTCGGCACCGTCGCAATCGGGACTCGCATCCTCGGACGGACTCGTGTTGGCCGACGGCTACGAACTCGGCGGGTACAACCCGGTCGCTGGGTACGGCGCTGCCGGCGAGGCGAAAATGTACGACGGGTTGTTGCGCATCGGCGGCGGCGACGGTCTGCCACCGCTCGAACCCGCACTCGCAGTCGAGGTTCCGACGGCCAACGACGAAGCCACGGTATGGACTGCTACGCTTCGCGATGGAGTGGTCTTCTCCGATGGGTCCACGTTCGACGCAGCAGACGTCGTCGCGACCTACGAGGCGATTCTGGATCCGGCTTCGGCGTCGGAGGCGCGGTCGTCGTTCGACATGATCGACGACGTCGTCGCGATCGACGATTCGACCGTCGAATTTCGACTTGCGTACTCGTACGCGCCGTTTCCGACGAAGTTGCTCATCGGAATCGTCCCGTCGGAGGCCGTCGCGGAGCCCGGGCTCGCCGCCGAATCGCCACTCAACCGCGCTCCTGTCGGAACCGGCCCCTACGTCCTGGTCGATCTGTCACCGGATCGAGCGGAATTCGAGGCCAACGAAAACTACTGGGGCGGAGCGCCCAAGGTGAAGAAACTCACCCTGCTGTACGTCCCGGACGACAACACCAGAGCCCAGCGGATGGCGGCAGGCGACATCGACGGGACGAACCTGCCGCCGCTTCTGTCGCAGAGTCTGGACGGACGTGAAGGTATGACGTTGTCGTCCAACGTCTCCGCGGATTGGCGGGGTGTGTCGTTACCGACGAACTCACCGGTCACCGGAAACCGAGACATGCGGCTCGCCCTCAATCTCGCCGTGAATCGACAGGCGATGATCGACGGGGTCCTCGGCGGATACGGCCGACCGGCGGCCACCCCCGTACCGTCCGTGTTCGGCGAGTCCTACGAGCCGACTGCGGTGTTCGAGTACGACCCGGCCGCTGCCCGGCAGATACTGTCCGACGGCGGCTGGCTCCCCGGTCCCGATGGCATTCGCGCGCGTGGTGGGCAGCGCGCGGAGATCACCGTGATGTACAACTCGACCGATACCGTACGGCGAGATCTGGCCCAGGCCTTCGCGTCCGATGCGGTGGCGGTGGCGGTGGGGGTCGAGGTCACCCTCGAAGCGTTGTCCTGGGACCGGATCGACCCCAGAATCGGCGTCGATTCCACGCTGCTCGGCGGTGGAGAAGAGCCCTACGATGCCGATACTCAGGCCTATCGCGCACTCGACTCGTCGTTCGTCGCGCCGGGCGTCGGAAGTATCTACGACAACGCGGCCGACTACTCGAACCCGACGGTCGACGCCGCCCTGGACACCGGCAGGCGCAGCCTCGATCCCGCGGTGCGCGCGGAGGCGTATCGGGAGATGCAGCGCGCCTACGTGGCCGATCCGGGATACGTCTTCCTCGTCTTTCTCGATCACACCTACGTATCCAAGGATTCGGACTGGACGATGTCCGGACCGGTGCTCGAGCCGCATTCCCACGGCGTCACGTGGGGTCCGTGGTGGTCGTTGCAGACGTGGACTCGCTCTTCGTGACCGTCGATCAGCGGCACTTCACGACCTCGCGCGGCATCGGCGTGATGGTTCGCCGTCGACTGATGCTGCTGATTCCGGTGTGCGGCGTCGTCTCGCTCGGTCTCTTCGCCGCCGCAGCGGTATCCCCGTTCGATCCACTCGTCGGCTACCTCGGAACCCGATACACGACGACGACAGAGGCGGACAAGGCATCGATGACGGCTGCCCTCGGCCTCGATCGGCCGTGGTTCGTCGCCTACTGGCAGTGGTTGCAGGGTGTCGTCACAGGAGACCTCGGGCAGTCGCGATCCTATGGACAACCGGTGAGTCAGGTTCTCGTCGAACGTATTCCGTGGACGATGTTGTTGGCGGGAGTCGCGCTGACGGCTGCAGTTGCGATTGCCTTCACGGTCGGCATCGTTGCCGGCATCCGTGCCGGTGGCCGGTTGGACCGCTTCGTCGGCACTGCATGCATCACCGTCCAGGGGGTGCCGCCGTTCGTGCTCTCGCTCGCCGCGATCGCCGTGTTCTCGCTCGGTCTCGGGTGGTTGCCCGTGGCCGGAATCTCCGACGGTGGCAGCGATCCCACCGTCGGCGGAGTGCTCCGCCATCTACTGCTTCCTGCATCGGTTCTGGCCCTCTCACAGGTTCCGTGGCTGCTGCTGTCGGTTCGCGAGTCGATCGTCTCGGCACGAGGTGAGGACTTCGTGGCCGGTGCGGTAGCTCGCGGCATCCCCACCGCGCAGATCACTCGCCGACACATCGTGCCTGCCGCATCGGCCCCCTTCGTCAACGTCGTCGGAGTTCGATTGCCCGAGTTGGTCGTCGGGGCAGTACTGGTGGAAGAGATATTCGGGTGGCCGGGGGTCGCAGGAGCTGTCGTGCAGTCGGCGCGAGATCTGGACATGCCGTTGCTGGCCGTCCTGACTCTCGGGACCACCGTTGCCGTCATGCTCGGCTCGCTGCTCGCCGATGTACTGGTCGTGCGGCTGGACCCTCGGGTGCGCGCGGATGGATAGGCGAACGGCGATCGCGAGCGGGGCCCTCGCCGCTCTGGCCGTGTACGCGATCTTCGTCCCCATCTTCGCGGGGGTGGACGATCGGGTCGTCGACTTCTCTTCGGCGAGACTCGCCCCTTCGGCGCAGCATCCGTTCGGCACCGACTCGGCCGGCCGAGACCTGTTCGTGCGCAGTGCATCGGCGATCGGCACATCGTTGCTCGTCGCGGTGGCCTGCGCGGTACTGGCGACGGTCCTCGGCTGCGTCGTCGGTCTGGCCGCGGGGGTGTGGGGTGGGCGGGTCGATCGAATCGTCATGCGCAGCACCGACGCCGTCAACGCGTTGCCCCACCTGCTGCTCGGCATCGTGATCGTGGCGATGTTTCGCGGTAGCGTCGTCGCCATCGTGGCGTCGATCGCATTGACACACTGGACGCAGGTGGCTCGCATCGTGCGATCGGAGATCCTTCGGCTGCGCGAGCGCGCGTTCGTCGACGTGGCAATCGTGGCCGGAGCCAGTCGGTTTCACGTGGCGACTCGACACTTCGTTCCCGCTGTGTTGCCCCAGGCCATGATCGCCGTCGTCCTGTTGCTCCCACACGCGGTATGGCACGAATCGACGCTGTCCTTCCTGGGGTTCGGCCTGCCTCCGCACGAGCCGAGCCTGGGTACTCTGCTCGAGGAAGCCCGCAGTTCACTGCTGCTGGGGAGTTGGTGGACCTTGGTGTTCCCCGCCGCGATCCTGCTCGTCGCCACGCTGTCCGTGGCCGTACTGGGCTCGGCACTACGGGCGCGGGTGACGCCGGCGCGGCCGTCGGAGCTTCGCCTGTGACTCGTGGCCTGTCCGTCCGACGCCTGTCCGTCCGCATTCCGATCGGTCGACGGTGGGTGCACGCTGCCTCCGATGTCGATCTCGAGGTACCGGCCGGGACGGTGACCGCACTGGTCGGCGAGTCGGGCTGTGGCAAGTCGATTCTCGCGGCGACGGTGATGGCGATGTTGCCGGTCGGGACAACCGTGAGCGGGTCGGTCGTGGTCACCACCGCGGAGCGAGAATTCGACGTGACGAGAGCGGCAGGGTTTCGGGGCAGGGACGTCGCGCTGATTCCCCAGTCTGCGGCAACGCATCTCACGCCCACCCGTACCGCCCGATCGCAACTCGACGAAACGATCGCCGCACACGGAGCCTCGTCCACGCCCGATCGGCTGGCGGAGCGGGTGGGGCTTGCTCCGACACACCTCGATCGCTACCCGCATCAACTCTCCGGCGGAATGGCGCAGCGGGTCGCTCTCGCCGGAGCGCTGGCCGCGGATCCCACGGTGATCGTCGCAGACGAACCCACCTCGAACCTCGACCGCGCCGCGGCCGACCACGTGCTCGCCCTGCTGCGGGCGGCCGCCGACGACGGCGCAGCCGTACTGCTGATCACCCACGACCTGTCGTCGTTGATCAGGACGAAAGTCGCCGACCGCATCGCCGTCATGTACGCCTCACGAATCATGGAAACGGGCCCTGCCGCGTCGGTGCTCGAGGAACCGCTGCACGAGTACACCCGGGACCTGCTGGGCGCGCTGCCGTCCCGAGGGATGACTCCACTACCGGGATCGCCGCCCGAGTTGACGGACCTACCCGACGAATGCGTCTACCACCTCCGCCGTCCACTGTCTTCACAGTCCGGTGGACCCACGGAAATGGTGACGGTCGGCGCGCGGTCGTACCGAACGAGAGTGCACCGATGAGCCTCGATGCGGTGGCCGTGAGCGCCGGCTACCCAGGTGGCTGTGATGTGTTGACGGAGGTCACCGTCTCTGTCGAGCCGGGAACGATCACGGGACTGACCGGCCCGTCCGGTAGCGGAAAGACAACCCTCGCGAGAGTGCTTGCGTTGCTGCAGAAACCCCACACCGGAACGGTGCTGCTCGACGGAACCGCCGTGCGAGGCGTCGGATATTCGGTACCCGCGAGCTCGCGTGCACGGATCGCGTTGCTGTTCCAGTCTCCGCGGCAGGCGACCGATCCACGGATGACCCTGCGATCGATCATCGAGCAACCGGGGGTCATCGCCGGGCGCACCGTCGATGTCGCGGATCTGGCAGAGCAGGTGGGTCTGACCGCCGATCTGCTGACCCGTCGGCCGCACCAGGTCAGCGATGGGCAACTGCAGCGCGCCTGTGTCGCACGGGCGTTGGCCCAACGGCCGCGCTATCTGATCTGCGACGAGGTGACGTCGATGCTCGACGCGGCGACGACGGCGTCGATTGCGAGGGTGCTGCAGCGTCAGGCCGTCGATTCGGGGGTCGGTGTCCTCGTGATCAGCCACGACGCGGATCTGTTGGACGCACTGTGCTCGTCGGTGCACCACCTGAGCTGAGAACGACCTGGAGTGCTCGCGGAAATGTGCGAGTCGGTTCGGTGTGCGAATCACTCGATCGGGGAGCAGAATCAGCCGAACCGGTTGATTCGAGAGTTTCTCTCCAGGTTGGGAGTCGCCTACATGACCTCGTCGAACAGACCTGCATCGAGTCTGCGATCGCAACTGCTTCGTAAGAAGCCGATCGTGGATCCGGACCAGCAGAGCAGTGGCGGACTGGAACGGACCATCGGCACCTTCCAACTGACGATGTTCGGCGTCGGTGCCACCATCGGTACCGGCATCTTCTTCGTCCTGTCGCTCGCGGTTCCCGAAGCCGGTCCCGCAGTGGTGCTCTCGTTCCTGGCCGCGGGTATCGCGGCCGGGCTCGCCGCCATCTGTTACGCCGAAATGGCATCGGCGGTGCCGGTTTCGGGCTCTACCTATTCCTACGCGTACGTGACGATGGGCGAGGTGGTCGCGATGGGCGTCGCCGCATGCCTGTTGCTCGAGTACGGAGTGTCCAGCGCTGCTGTCGCCGTCGGGTGGAGCGGGTACCTCAACGAGCTGTTGAACAACCTCTTCGGCTTCACCATCCCGCATGCGTTGTCCGCTGCGCCCGGTGACGCCGACCCCGGCATCATGAATCTGCCTGCGGTTGTGCTGATCGTGCTGTGCGCAGTTCTGCTCATTCGCGGTGCGAGCGAGTCGGCGGCCGTCAATGCCGTCATGGTCGTCATCAAACTCGGTGTGCTGGCTCTGTTCGCGATCGTCGGGTTCACTGCCTTCGACTCCGGCAATTTCTCCGACTTCATGCCCTTGGGCGCAGCAGGTGTGACGGCTGCCGCGGGCACGATCTTCTTCTCGTTCATCGGACTCGACGCGGTGTCCACCGCGGGCGACGAGGTGAAAGATCCGCAGAAGACCATGCCGCGAGCCATCATTGCGGCACTGATCGTCGTCATCGTCTTCTATCTCGTCGTGGCCGTGGCCGCCCTGGGGACTCAGCCCTGGACCGACTTCGCCGGCCAGGAGGAAGCCGGGCTGGCGGAGATCCTGCGCAACGTGACCGGGCAAGCCTGGCCGGCAACGATTCTGGCCGCAGGTGCGGTCATCTCCATCTTCTCGGTGACCCTGGTGACGATGTACGGACAGACTCGCATCCTGTTCGCCATGGGTCGGGACGGCATGTTGCCCAAAGCTTTTGCGAAGGTCAGTCCTCGTACGCACACGCCGGTCAACAACACGATCGTCGTCGCCGTCGTGATCTCGATCCTCGCCGCGTTCATTCCGCTCGACAAGCTGGCGGACCTGGTGTCGATCGGCACCCTCGTCGCGTTCATCGTCGTGTCCATCGGAGTGATCGTGCTGCGCCGCTCGATGCCCGATCTCGAACGGCCGTTCAAGGTTCCGGGATACCCGGTGACTCCGGTGCTGTCGGTCCTCGCGTGCCTGTACATCCTGTCCGGACTGCACTGGACCACGTGGTTCTGGTTCGGGCTCTGGCTCGCGGTGGTGTTGACGTTCTACTACTTCTGGGGTCGGCACCACTCGACGCTGCGTGGTGAAGAGCAGGGCGCACGATGAGCGTCCTGATCGCTTTCGCACCGGGGAAAGGCAGCGTCGGTGCCCTCGATCTCGGTGCCCAGCTCGCTCGGTCGTCGGGCACCGACATCGATGTGGCGACGGTGGTTCCCAAGCCGTGGTCGACTCCGTCGATGGCACGGGTCGATGCGGAGTTCGCCGACTGGGCTGCGACGACCGCAGCCGAGTCGGAGGCGAAAGCGCGCCACTACCTCGAAGATCGAGCACCCGACATCACCGCGTCGTTCCACCGATTCGCACACCGCTCGGTGTCGACGGCGTTGACCGAGGCGGCCGAGAGCATCTCGGCCTCGGTACTGGTTCTCGGGTCCTCGGGCGACGGCGCTCTGGGGCAGGTGGTCGTCGGGTCGACGGCAGACAAGCTGCTGCATTCGTCCCCGGTGACCGTGGCGCTCGCTCCCCGCGGCTATCGGATGCGCGAACGCGCCACTTTGACCCGGATCACGTGCGCGTTCTCCGGTGACAGCGAGGCCTCGCGCGTCGTGGGCCCGACCGCCGAACTCGCCCGAGACGCGGGCATTCCGCTCCGCCTCGCGTCGTTCGTCGTCCGCGGGGCGACGATGTATCCGCCCGAAGTCGGCCTACGCGTCGAGGACGACGTCGCCACCGAACTCGCCGTCGGGTTGAGCGAGGCCTTGACCGCAGCGATGGACGACGCAGTCGCAGTAGGGCTTCCGGCCGACCAGGTGACAACCGAACTGGCCATGGCAAGTAGCTGGCGCGAGGCTCTCGACGAAGTTCACTGGCAGGACGGCGAAGTGCTGGCCATCGGATCGTCCGGGCCACTGGGGCCGATAGCCCGAGTGTTCCTCGGGTCGCGGGCGACCAAGATCATCCGGCACTCACCGGTGCCGATCCTGGTGTTGCCACGGCGGTGATGCGGGCGAGTCATCGGTTGAGGGCCAGCACCGACAACAGCTCGTAGGCAACATGTGCCGCCGCGATTCCGGTGATCTCGGCGTGATCGTAGGCGGGTGCCACCTCGACGATGTCGGCACCGACCACGTTCAGGCCGACGAGTCCGCGCAGGGTGTTGAGCAACTCTCGGGACGTCATGCCACCGGCCTCGGGAGTGCCGGTACCCGGCGCATGTGCCGGGTCGAGAACGTCGATGTCGACCGAGACGTAGACCGGGCCGCCGTCGAGACGTCGGCGCATCCGTTCGACGATGCTGGCCACGCCGTCGACCTCGTAGTCGTCGGACCGAATCACCTGGAAGCCGAGCACACGATCGTCCTCGAGGTCCTGCTCGCTGTAGAGCGGGCCGCGAATGCCGATGTGCTGTGAGCGTTCCAGATCGATCAGACCCTCTTCGCTCGCTCGTCGGAACGGGGTGCCGTGTGTGTAGGGAGCACCGAAGTACGTGTCCCATGTGTCGAGGTGCGCGTCGAAGTGCAGCACCGCGATCGGCCCGTGATCGCGCGCGAGCGAACGCAGGATGGGTAGTGCGATGGTGTGGTCGCCGCCGAGGGTGAGAACCGACGAACCGTCGGCGCGCAGGTCCGTCACCGCGTCGTGCACCGTGGTCAGTGCCTCGGTGATGTCGAACGGATTGACGCCGATGTCACCGAAATCCGCCACCTGTTGGCGGGCGAAGGGAGAGACCTGCAGCGCTGGGTTGTAGGGCCGCAACAGTTTCGACGCTGCCCTGATGTGTCCCGGGCCGAAGCGTGCGCCGGGCCGGTAGCTCACTCCGGAATCGAACGGGACGCCGAGGATGGTCACGTCGGCGCGAGACACCTCGTCGAGCCTGGGCAGCCGTGCGAAGGTGGTCGGCTCGGCGTACCGGGGCACCTTCGTGGCGTCGACCGGGCCGATCGGTCCGTGCTCGGGATTGCTCGGGTTCATCGAGAATTCCTTCCGAAGTCGAGGTGACCGGTCACCGTGGGGTCGACCATGTCGCCCGCCAAGCGTTACGCTGATGCCCGGTCTTGTCAACACGTGTTTCCTGAAAGGTGGAGCGGTGTCGGTAGCTACCGCGGTCGTCGGTGATGCGCCGCGTATCGGTGCGCGGCTCAAGGAGGCGCGGCAGAAGAAGCGACTGACGCTCGATGCACTCGCCGACACCTGTGGAGTGACCAAGGGGTATCTGTCCAAGCTCGAACGCGACCAGGTCAATGCGTCGGTGGCGTCGCTGGTCAAGGTCTGTGCCGCTTTGGAGCTTCCGGTCGGCTCCCTGTTCGACGACGCCCCGTCCGGCGAGGTGGTTCGGGCGCAGTCGTTGCCGCGCATCATGTTCGGCGGAGAGTCGATGACCGAGTACCTGCTGACACCGGTGGGGGAGCGTCGGGTGCAGGTGCTGCTGAGCCGCATCGACGCCGGCGGCGGGAGTGGAGCCGAGGCGTACAGCCTCCCGCTCGACGTCACGTTCGTACACGTGATCACGGGTGAGTTGCGGGTGAGCTTCGAGGCCGAAGCGGACGGTACGTTCGCGGGCGACGAGGTGCTGCTCGGTCCTGGAGATGCGTTCACCTTCTCGCCGCGTCGCAGGCACAGTTTTCGAGCCGAAGGCAGGGGCGGTGCTCAGGTCCTGTGGGTGTTGGCACCCGCACTACCCGAGGAGTTGCCGAAGAGGAAACAGGAGTTGCCGCAATGACCGTCACCGTGTCGCTGTTCCAAGGGCCGGAGAACGCCGGCGATGTCGACGCGAACCTCGCCGCACTCGACGACGCAGCGAGGAGCGCGGCCGCGGCCGGCGCGTCCATCCTGGTGACTCCGGAGATGTCGGTCAGCGGGTACGACATCGGCGATCTGGTGCTCGAACGAGCCGAACCGTTCGACGGTCCGATCTTCGAGAAGGTGTCCGCAATTGCTCGATCTCGCCGCGTCGCAATCGTCTACGGATATCCCGAACGCAGTCATTCGAAGCTCGGTGGCGAGGCGGTGTTCAATGCGGTGCAGGTGGTCGATGCATCCGGTCGGTCGGTGGCGCGCTACCGCAAGACCCACCTGTTCGGTGAACTCGATCGCGCTCACTTCACTCCCGGGCCGGAACTGTTGGTGCAGTTCGACTTCGGTGGACTGCGGTGCGGCCTGCTCACCTGCTACGACGTCGAATTTCCGGAAACCGTTCGCGCGCACGCCGACGCCGGAACGCAGTGGCTCATCGTCCCGACCGGCCTGATGACCCCGTTCGAGATCATCGCAACCCACGTCGTCCCGACTCGGGCGTACGAGAGCCAGCTGTTCCTCACCTACGTCAACCGCTGTGGCACGGAGACGAGTCTGACCTACTGCGGACTGACCTGCGCCGTCGCGCCGGGAGGCACCGACCTCGCGCGTGCAGGCGCGCACGAACAGTTGCTGACGGTGGATCTGGATCCGGCCGAACTCCAACGATCACGCGCCGTCAACACCCACCTGGCCGATCGCCGAACCGACCTCTACCCGACAGGACCCTCGCGGGCCGAGCAGGAGACCGACCGATGACCACACCCGTCACCCCGGACAGCGCAATCGAATCCGAGGACGATCAGCCGCTCACGATGTTCGGTCCGGACTTCCCGTTCGCCTACGACGATTACCTGGCGCACCCGGCCGGCCTCGGCAGCGTTCCCGACGCTGCCCTCGGTACCGAGGTCGCGGTGATCGGGGGTGGTCTCGCGGGTATGGTCGTTGCGCGCGAGCTGCTCGAACTCGGGCTGAAACCCGTTGTGTACGAGTCCGATCGGATCGGCGGGCGCATGCGTTCGGTGCCGTTCGACGGGCACCCGGGTGTGGTGGCAGAGATGGGCGCGATGCGGTTTCCGCCGTCGTCGACCGCGCTGTTCCACTACCTCGACGCCGTCGGGCTCGAAACGACGCCGTTTCCGAACCCGCTGGCCGAGGTGACCCCGAGTACGGTGATCGATCTGAAGGGCGAGAGTCACTACGCGCAGAAACTCGACGACCTTCCGCCGATCTTCGCCGAGGTGGCCGAGGCGTGGAACAGGACGCTCGAGGATCACGCCGAACTGATTCCGCTGCAACGTGCCATCCGCAGGCGGGACGTGGAGACGATCAAGCGAATCTGGAACGAGCTGATCGTGAAGTTCGACGATCAGACCTTCTACGGATTTCTTGCTGCGTCCGAGCACTTCTCGTCGTTCCGAATGCGAGAGTTGTTCGGCCAGGTCGGCTTCGGAACGGGCGGATGGGACACCGATTATCCCAACTCCATTCTCGAGATCCTTCGTGTCGTCATCACCGCAGCGGACGATCACCATCGCGGAATCGTCGGCGGATCACAGCAACTGCCGCTGCGGCTGTGGACCGACCCGCCCGCGACCATGGCGCACTGGCCCGCGGGTACCTCGGTGGCCTCGCTGAACGGCGGCACCACGATGTCGCGAGTTACCGAGATCAGGCGCACAGACGGCGGCACCACGATTCACGACGACCGCGGCAACATCCGCACCTACGCTGCCGCCGTGGTGACCGCACAGAGTTGGATGTTGCTCAGCAACATCAGATGTGACGACGATCTGTTCCCCATCGACCACTGGACCGCCATCGAACGCACCCACTACATGGGGTCGACCAAAGTGTTCGCACTCGTCGATCGGCCGTTCTGGAAGGACAAGGATCCGGTCACCGGTCGAGACCTGGTCAGCATGACGCTGACCGATCGAATGAGTCGCGGCACCTACCTACTCGACCAGGGCGAGGGCAAGCCCGGGCTGATCTGCCTGTCCTACACGTGGTCCGACGATTCGCTCAAACTGCTGGCCCTCGACCCGACCGAGCGCATGAACATCATGCTGCGCTCACTGGAGGAGATCTATCCCGGCGTCGACTTCCGCAGCCACATCATCTCGACCCCGGTGACACTGTCCTGGGAAACCGAACGCGATTTCATGGGTGCCTTCAAAGCCAATCTGCCGGGCCACTACCGCTACCAGGAAAGACTGTTCACCCACTTCGTCCAGCACCAGCTCGACCCCAGGCATCGAGGAATCTTTCTCGCCGGTGACGACATCTCGTGGACCGCGGGCTGGGCCGAGGGTGCCATCCACACCGCGCTGAATGCGGTGTGGGGCGTCGTGCATCACTTGGGCGGTTCGTCGGCAGAAGGCAACCCGGGACCGGGCGATGTGTTCGAGTCGATTGCTCCGCTTCGGTTGGGCGACTGACCTTTCGGGGCCAACGACCTGGGTGTGCGCTCGTCGAACACGAACAGTGCCAGAGCGATGGTCAGCATCACGGCAACCACCCAGATCGCCCGTAGCCCGAACAGCTCGACCGCGACTGCGCCGAGCAGCGCCCCGCCGAAGAATCCCGAGATCACCGCGCCGAACCGTCGGGCGCGGGTGCCGGCCTCCAGATCGTGTTCGACCACTCGATGGAATGCAGCCATCGCCATACTGCGGAGATTGCCGGTCGTCATGGTGGTGTTGAACGGCGAATCCACCAGCACGCGAAAGGTGGTCACCTGCACGCCTGCAACGTGAGCGAGGATCACCGAGACCACCGCATCGGGCACGGTCGCCGGCAGAAATCCGACGACGAGGACCACGAGGATCTCGAACACCAGCACTGCACGCACCGGTCGTCGCACGATCTTCGCAACCGCGGGCAGCGCGATGAACTCCGCGGTCGCGACGCCCAGGACGAAGGCCGCCAACGGGGGTAGGAACGCCAGTGCCTCGACCCAGCGGCCGCCGGCGACATCGACGCCGAGCAGCACCACGTTGCCGGTCTGCGCGCCGGCGAACACTCCGCCACGGGTGATGTAGGTGTACGCGTCGAGGAATCCACCGACTGCCGCCAGCAGTACTCCGAGCCGAACCGACTTCGCAGTGGCGACGGCGGTATGGGGTTCGGGACGAGGCGTGGTCATCGGGAAATCCTGACACGAAGGCCGATATTCACGTTGTCGCGGCAAGCATCGAGAGCAACAATTCGGCTCGCACCCGCGCCGACGTCAGATCCACCGCGAGCAATTCCTCGCACCGCGTGATCCGGTTTCGCAGCGTGTGACGATGAACCGACAGGTGTGCCGCAGCGGTTTCCCAATGCCCGTTCGCCTCGAGGAAAGCCCGAAGTGATCCCACCAGATCGGCGGAATGGGTGCGGTCGTACTCGGCCAGTACCGCGATGGTCACTGCAGCCATGGCGCGCAACGACTCCTGTACCGGTGCGGAGGCCAGCAGCATCGATCCGGTGAATTCGACGATCCGGTCGTGGGGACCCGCCGCCGCGCAGGCGAGTGTGGCTTGCCGCAGCGCCGCAGGTGACTCGTCGATGTGCAGCCGGGAACTGATGCCTGCACACGTCGACCGAGGGAGTGATTCGACGAGGTGAGCGACGAATCGGGTGTCGTCGGAGCCGCGCAGCAGCAGTTCGCAGCCGGTGTCGGTGCGACGGGCGTAGGTCGGCCGCGCGCGGAGCCGGCACTCGGCATCGACTGCGTCGGCGATGCGCTCGGACGGTCCGCGGATAACCGCAACCCTGATGTGGGAGTCGTCGTCGGCAGCATCGGCGAGATAGCTCGGTAGGGCCGTGTCGTCGGTGGGCGGGAGGTGCCCGTCGAGCAACAACCCGAGTGCGAGGGTGTTGAGCCTGGACTGCTCCGCGCGCAGTCGTGCCGGCTTCTCGAGGTCGAGCGTCACCAGTGATACCGCGTGTCCCAGCAGGATCTGCTCGACCCCGGTCATCGGCCCTGTGGTGCGAATGGCCAGGAAAGTCGGAGCGCCACCGGTGACTGCAACCGCATGCAGTGTCACTGTGCGCCCCGGTTCGCTCGCCGACACGGTGGCGGGAGAGGACGACGGCCGGATGCTGCGGGCGATCTCGCGGGCCTGCTCGACGAGGTCGGAAGCGTCTGCGGGATGAAACGGCTCGGTGCGCCGGCCGATCAGCGCCACCGATGTCGACGTGGCAACGGCGAGCTCACGGACGATCGCGTTCACGCCGCCGTGCAGTGCTGCCCGAGTGATGCGGTTCTGCACGGACGCCGCGCGGACGACCTGCTCGTACTCCTGCTCGGAGATTCTCTTCATGACCGCGCGAATGACGGCGGCGAAGGGAATGTCGTAGGGGACTTCCACGACGGGAAGTCCCACATCCTCGGCGGTCTCGAGTATGTGTCGCGGAATTGTGCTGTGGGACAGTCCGACTCCGAAACCGAGGCAGGCGACACCAGCGGCGGCGAGGGTGCGGACGTAGGTGGACAGCGCGGGGCCGTCGGAGTCGAACCCGAGCCCGGTCGTCAGAATCAGCTCACCGCCGGACAGCCACGGGCTGGGGTCGGTGAGCTCGGTCGCCTGCGCGAAGGTGATGGGTACGGCGCTGCGTTCGGGTCCTCCGCGGTGACTCAGTCGAAGGTGTCGTTGCCTCAGCAGCCAGGACATCTGCACGCTCACCTGTCGAACTGTAAACCCCGGGTCGACGAAATGGAGTGCAACCTGCCCTTCGAATGGACGAATTGGCAGCAGGCCTGGGCGGTCGACCGGTCGCATACTTGCTGGACCAGCCCACACGAAAGGTGCGACCATGGCCTCGATCGAGTACCGACTTCCGCAGGAGCGCAAGATCGTCACCGCCTTCCCCGGGCCGAAGTCGGCGGCGTTGGCGCAGCGCCGCAAGGCCGTCGTCGGTGCAGGCGTGGCGTCGACGTTGCCGGTGTACGTGGCCGACGCGGACGGTGGCGTCGTGGTCGATGTCGACGGGAATTCGCTGATCGACCTCGGGGCCGGAATCGCCGTGACGACAGTCGGTGCATCCAATCCGGCAGTCGTTGCTGCAGTGCAGGATCAGGTCGGACACTTCACCCACACGTGTTTCATGATCGCGCCGTACGAGGGTTACATCGAGGTCGCCGAGAAGCTGGCCGAGTTGACGCCGGGCGATCACGACAAGCGCAGCGTTCTGTTCAACAGTGGTGCCGAGGCCGTCGAGAACGCGGTCAAGATCGCACGTCACGCCACCGGGCGGTCGGCTGTCGTCGTGTTCGACCACGCGTACCACGGTCGTACCAATCTGACGATGGCGCTGACGTCCAAGTCGATGCCGTACAAGAGTGGGTTCGGGCCGTTCGCTCCCGAGGTCTATCGAGCGCCGATGTCGTATCCGTTCAGGGAGGGCCTGAACGCCGACGGTTCCGCGGTGACCGGTGCCCAGGCTGCGGCCCGGGCGATCTCCGTCATCGAGAAGCAGGTCGGCGCGGGCAATCTCGCGGCCATCCTGATCGAGCCGATCCAGGGCGAGGGCGGCTTCATCGTGCCCGCAGAAGGATTCCTCCCGGCACTGGCGGACTGGGCACGCGAGAACGGCGTCGTGTTCATCGCAGACGAGGTGCAGGCCGGATTCACCCGCACCGGTGCGTGGTTCGCGAGCGAACACGAGGGCATCGTGCCGGATCTGATCACCATGGCGAAGGGTATCGCAGGAGGTATGCCGCTGGCCGCGGTCACCGGCCGTGCCGATCTGATCGACGCCGTGCACCCCGGTGGACTCGGTGGCACCTACGGCGGCAACCCCGTCGCCTGCGCCGCGGCACTGGCGTCCATCGAGCAGATGGAGACACTCGACCTCAATGCACGCGCCCGCGACATCGAACGCATCGTGTTCGAGCGACTGAATGCGCTGCGTACCGAGATCGGCATCATCGGTGAGGTGCGTGGTCGCGGAGCCATGCTTGCGATCGAACTCGTCCTGCCGGGTGGGCGTGAGCCCAACCCGGAGGCCACCAAAGCCGTTGCGGCGGCGGCACTCGAGGCCGGGGTGATAGTGCTGACGTGCGGCACCTACGGCAATGTCATCCGGTTGCTGCCGCCACTGGTGATCTCCGACGACTTGCTGAGCGAGGCGCTCACCGTCCTCGAAGATGCGCTTCGCGCTGTCGCACAGGGGAACTGACATGTCGGCTTCCGCCTTGATCTCCTCGCTGCCCACCGATCTGTGGCTCGGCGGCGTGCAGGCGACCTCTGCGTCGGGTGCACGATTCGCCGTGCTGAACCCGGCGACCGGCGAGGAGTTGACCACCGTCGCCGACGCGACCGCGGCCGATGGCATCACCGCGCTCGACCGTGCCGCCGAGGCGCAACCGGGATGGGCGGCAACGCCCGCTCGTGAGCGAGCCGAGATTCTGCGGCGCGCCTTCGACCTGCTGCAGGAGCGTGCTGCCGACTTCGCCCTGCTGATGACGCTCGAAATGGGAAAGTCGTTGGCGGAGAGCCACGGTGAGGTGAAGTACGGCAGCGAATTCCTACGCTGGTTCGGTGAGGAAGCCGTCCGAATCGGTGGACGGTTCACCCCCGCCCCTGCGGGTAACGGCTCGATCCTGGTCACCAAGTCGCCGGTCGGCCCGGTCCTGGCGATCACCCCGTGGAACTTTCCGCTGGCCATGGGCACACGCAAGATCGGCCCGGCACTGGCGGCGGGTTGCACCGTCATCGTCAAACCGGCCGAGGACACCCCACTGACGATGCTTCTGCTCGGACAGGTGTTCGCCGACGCAGGGTTGCCGAGTGGTGTGTTGTCGATACTTCCCACCTCCGACGCCGCCTCCGTCACGGGCCCGTTGATGGACGATCCGAGGCTGCGGAAGATCACGTTCACCGGATCGACCGGAGTCGGAAAGCTGTTGGTGCGCAACGCAGCAGATCGACTGCTGCGGACGTCGATGGAACTCGGTGGCAACGCTCCGTTCATCGTGTTCGACGACGCAGACATCGACGCCGCTGTCGACGGAGCGATGCTGGCCAAGATGCGCAACGGCGGCGAGGCCTGCACGGCGGCCAACCGCCTGTACGTCGCGAACTCCGTGCGTGAGGAATTCACCGCGAAGTTGACCGCGCGGATCGAGGCACTGACGGTCGGTCCGGGTGACCGCGAGGGCACCGACATCGGGCCGCTCATCAACGACAAACAGCGTCGGACTGTCACCGCCCTCGTCGACGACGCCGTCGCGAAGGGAGCACGGGTGCGCACCGGCGGAGCTGCACCCGAGGGGCCCGGATTCTTCTACGCGCCGACGGTTCTCGACAGCATCCCGGCCGACGCGAATCTGTTGCAGGACGAGATCTTCGGCCCGGTCGCAGCGATCGTCGGATTCGACACCGAGGGCGAGGCCGTGGCCGCGGCCAACGACACCAGGTACGGGTTGGTGGCGTACTTCTACACCGAGAGCCTCGACCGCGCCCTTCGGGTGTCGGCGGCTCTGGACACCGGCATGGTCGGCGTCAATCGCGGTGCGATCTCCGACGCCGCAGCCCCGTTCGGTGGTGTCAAGGAATCGGGCTTCGGACGCGAGGGCGGGTCGGAGGGTATCGAGGAGTACCTCGAGACCAAGTACATCGCGCTCAGGTAGCGGTGCACGTATCGCTCCACTCCGCGACCGAGGGCGCGGGAATCCGCGACTTTCGGCCGGGAGTGGAGCGAGAGGGTGCGAGCCGGCGGTCAGTTCTGCGCGGCGGCGATTCGATCCTCGGCCAGGCGATCGGCTGCGGCTCCCAGCAGGATGCCCTCGGCGCGAGCGATGGCGAAGATGCCCGCGACCGTGCTGCGGATCTTGCCGATCGTGGCCATCACCTCGGTCGAATCCTTGCCGCGCAGTTCGCCTTCCACCTGGATCAGGCCGCCGGCGTTGGCAACGTAGTCGGGTACCCAGACAATCCCGCGCGCAGCCAGCATGGCTTCGACATCGGGTGTGAGGAGTTGATTGTTCGCTGCGCCGCACACGATGGACGCCGACAGCCGGGCCACCGACGAGGCGTCGAGAGTGGCACCCATGGCGCACGGCGCATAGACGTCGATGTCGGCACCGATGATGTCGGATTCGACGGTGACACCGGGGAAGTCGGTGACGATGCGATCGAGGGCGGGCGCGTAGGAGTCGCTGACGATCACCTCGGCACCTGCCTCGCGAAGCAGTGCGACGAGGTTGTAACCCACTTTGCCCGCACCTTCGACGCCGACGCGCTTGCCGGTCAGATCGTCGGAGCCCCAGGTCGATTCGGCTGCGGCCAGAAGAGAGAGGAAGACTCCGAGCGCGGTTTGGGGGCCGCTGTCGCCGGTGCCGCCTGCGGTGGTGTTCTTGCCGACTACGTGCGCCGTCTCCTCGGCGATGATGTCGAGATCGTCGCTGTTGGTGCCCACATCGCCTGCGGTCACGTATGTTCCGCCGAGCGACTCGACGAACCGGCCGTACGCGCCCAGTAGCGTCGGGGTCTTGATGGCGTTGGGGTTGCCGATGATCACCGCTTTTCCGCCGCCGAGATCGACGCCCGCAACGGCGGCCTTGTAGGTCATTCCCCGGGAGAGCCGTAGTACATCGGTCAACGCATCCTGCTCGGATGCGTAGGGGTAGAAGCGCGTTCCGCCGAGAGCGGGTCCCAACGCAGTGGAGTGGACCGCAATGATCGCGCGCAACCCGGTGTCGCGATCCTGGCAGAACACGACGCGCTCGTGTGCGGAGTCGCGCGGCATGTCGGGACGATCGAACACGCCCGTCGGCAGGGGATCGTTCGAGGTGGGTACGACGGCGGGGTGGTCGGCAACGATGGACACAGGCAGTCTCTTTCGGTGATGAGGCGGCGGTACCCGGAAATGGATGGTGTCCGGGAACATGTCCGTCGAAGAGTGCCGTGAACGTGCACGCTGGTCAACCACCGTTACCGAGAACGTGCATGTTGCACTGTGGCGCGTGAATCGACTCGGCAGAGCTGGTCTGGCTGCTCAGCGTCGGCCCTCCTCGGCGAGCTGTTCGAGCAACGGCTTGGTGCGGTACTGAATCAGCTCCGACATCGCGATGGACATGTTGGTGCGCTCGACACCGGGAATGTCGAGGATGAGACCTGCGATGCGATACAGGTCGTCGGCGTCGACGGCGGCGATGCGGATGTGCATGTCCGCAGCCCCGGACAGCCCGAACACCTCGAGCACTTCCGGAATGGTGCGCAGGTGTTCGGTGACCGCCGCCAGGGTGTGCTGGTTGACCTGTGCGGTGACGAATGCCTGCAGCGGGCGTCCCAGCGACTTCGGCGGAATGCGGTGATCGATCGGGGTCAGTGATCCTTTGTCGTCCCATCGACCGAGGCGTGCCTGGACGGTGTTGCGAGACAGGTTCAGTGTGGTGGCGAGTTCGACACCGGTGGCTCGTGGCCTCGCGCAGAGGGCGAGCAGGAGCCGGGCGTCGGTCTTGTCCAAATCGGTCATTGCGCACTTCCTGTCGCTCGGTCGTTACCCAATATTGTGCACGCTGCGCAGTTCTGAAGTCATCGCTTGTGCAGTGTGGATGTCGGTGGTGTCCTTGTGAAGGACATCACATCAGGACGGAGAGTGCCACGACCATGAACACCAACTCGCTGGTTCAGCTGATCAAAGAATCGGGAACAGTGGTGCGCAACGAGACCTACTCGCCCCTCGTCGCCGACATCGACACGGCCGCGATGATGGAGATGTACCGCGATCTCGTTGTCGTCCGGCGTATCGATTCCGAGGCCACCGCACTGCAGCGACAGGGCGAACTGGGCTTGTGGGCTCCGTTGCTCGGGCAGGAAGCAGCACAGGTCGGATCCGCTCGTGCGCTCGACACCGAGGACTTCGTGTTCGCCAGCTACCGCGAGCACGGTGTCGCTTACTGTCGCGGAGTAGACCCCACCCAGATGCTGCGGTTCTGGCGCGGATCGACACTGTCCGGCTGGGACCCGTACGAGTACCGCATGACTACACCGGCGATCATCGTCGGATCGCAGGGTCTGCACGCGACCGGTTACGCGATCGGTATGCAGCTCGAGGGCGCCGAGGGCGCAGCCATCACCTACTTCGGTGACGGCGCGACCAGCCAGGGCGACATCTCCGAGGCGCTGGGTTTCGCCGCCAGTTTCCATGCACCGGTGGTGTTCTTCTGTCAGAACAATCAGTGGGCGATCTCCGAACCGGTGACGGTGCAGACGAAGGCGACGATCGCCGCTCGTGGTGAGGGCTACGGAATACCATCGGTGCGCGTCGACGGTAACGACGTCCTCGCGGTTCTGGCGGTGACCAGGGCAGCGCTGGCGCGGGCGCGTGAAGGCAGTGGCCCGACGCTCATCGAGGCCGTCACCTACCGCATGGGCCCGCACACCACCTCCGACGATCCGACGCGATACCGCTCGGGTGCCACCGACGACGAATGGCGCGCCAAGGATCCGATCGACCGAATCGAGAAGCTGCTCAAGCGAATCGGCGTGTTCGACGACGCGTTCGCCGCCTCGGTGAAGCGGACGGCCGACGACGTCGCCGCCGAGCTTCGTCGCGGATGCCTGGAGACAGTCGAACCGGCGGCGATGTCGGTGTTCGACAACGTCTACGCCGACCCCCACCCCCTCCTGGACGACGAGCGAGCCCAGTTCGCCTCGTACCAAGCCGGATTCGAAGGAGCCATGTCATGACCACCCTGGAACGGCCCACCAGTCTTCCGTTGGGCAAGGCCATCAACGCAGGTCTGCGACGAGCGATGGAGAACGATCCGAAAGTCCTGCTGATGGGCGAGGACATCGGCAAGCTCGGCGGCGTCTTCCGCATCACCGACGGCCTGCAGAAAGACTTCGGCCCCGGTCGTGTACTCGACATGCCGCTGGCCGAATCGGGCATCATCGGCACCGCAGTCGGACTCGCGATGCGGGGATTCCGCCCCGTGTGCGAGATCCAATTCGACGGCTTCATCTATCCGGCGTTCGACCAGATCGTCTCGCAGGTCGCCAAACTGCACTACCGCACCAGTGGAAACGTCAAGATCCCGATGACGATCAGAGTGCCCTACGGTGGCGGAATCGGTGCCGTCGAGCATCATTCGGAGTCTCCCGAAGGATATTTCGCGCAGACCGCAGGCCTTCGCGTCGTCACCTGCAGCAATGCCGCCGACGGTTACTCGATGATTCAGCAGGCCATCGCCAGCGACGACCCGGTCCTGTTCTTCGAGCCGAAGCGCCGGTACTGGGAGAAGAGCCCGATCGATCTGGAGTCGCGTGATCTCGACGCGTCCTACCCTCTGCATCGCGCGCGGGTGGTCACCGAGGGCACCGACATTACCCTCATCGCCTACGGCCCACTCGTTGCCACCGCCCGCAAGGCCGCCGAAGTCGCTGCCCACGAGGGAATCTCGATCGAGGTCATCGACCTGCGTTCTCTCTCGCCGATCGACTTCGAGACCATCGAGGCCTCGGTGCGCAAGACCGGACGGCTGGTCGTCACGCACGAGGCCCCCGTGTTCATGGGCCTCGGCTCCGAGATCGCCGCTCGGATCTCCGAACGCTGCTTCTACAACCTCGAAGCGCCGGTGCTGCGCGTCGGTGGCTTCGGTACTCCGTACCCGGCATCGAAGCTGGAGAAGTTCTATCTCCCCGACGTCGACCGGATTCTCGACGCAGTCGACCGCTGCCGCTCGCACTGACCTCGCGCTCACCGACCGCCGCCGATACGTACCGAACAGGATTCGACGATGCCCACCATCAAGAGCTTTCCGTTGCCCGACCTCGGGGAAGGACTCACCGAAGCCGATCTGCTGACCTGGCTCGTCGCCGTCGGTGACACCATCGAGCTGAATCAGAACATCGCCGAGGTCGAAACGGCCAAGGCCGCCGTCGAACTTCCCTCACCGTTCGCGGGCGTCGTTGCTGCCCTTCATGTGTCGGAAGGTGACACCGTCGAGGTCGGCGTCCCGATCATCGATATCCGCGTCGATGGAGGCACCGACGACGTCGCAGCTACCCCCGAGCTAGCCGCCGATGTGGACGACGCGAGTCCGGTGGAGGACAGCGAGGAACGCGTCCCGGTTCTCGTCGGCTACGGCGTGGCGAAGGAAGGGTCGAGTCGACGCGGCGGCCGAGGGACCACGCCGGTCGCTCCGACCTCGAGCGGCCAGAACGGTAAACCGCTCGCTACACCGCCGGTGCGAAAGATTGCCAAGGACAACGCTGTCGATCTTGCCGAGGTACCCCCGACCGGAGCTCGCGGCGACGTCACCCGCGACGATGTCGAGTCGTATCTGCACGGAGCAGACACTGCAGGGGAGCCGACCCCACTGCGGGTCGGACGCGAAGTGCGCACACCGATCAAGGGAGTGCGCAAGCACACGGCGGATGCGATGGTGCGCAGTGCATTCACCGCTCCACACGTCACCGAATTCGTGACCGTGGACGTCACCGAGACCCTGACATTGCTTGAGTCCCTGAAGTCCTCGGCTCACTTCGCCGACGTGCGGCTGACTCCGCTGGCTCTGGTCGCCAAGGCGGTTCTCGTTGCGTTGAAATCGAATCCCTCGCTCAATTCGTCCTGGGACGAGGCAGCTCAGGAGATCGTCACCAAGTACTACGTGAACCTCGGCATCGCCGCGGCGACCCCGCGCGGATTGATGGTTCCCAACATCAAGGACGCCCACGAACTCTCGTTGGTGGATATCGCGCGCGCACTGGCAGAGCTGACGCGCACGGCCAAGGAGGGCAAGAGCAGTCCTGCCGACCTGGCCGACGGAACCATCACCATCACCAACGTCGGAGTGTTCGGTGTCGATGCAGGCACTCCCATCCTCAATCCCGGCGAAGCTGCCATCCTGTGCTTCGGTTCGATCCGCCGCATGCCCTGGGAACACGAGGGTGCCATCGCACTGCGGTCGGTGACGACACTGTCGCTCTCGTTCGATCACCGTCTCGTCGACGGCCAGCAGGGATCGCAGTTCCTCGCCCTCGTAGGCCGGTTGCTCAGCACTCCGATGGATATGATCGCCCTGAGCTGATTCACGCAGCTCGGCTCGATGGAGACGGCTCTACGGGAACAAGGGTGCGAGTGTGGCCGAGGCGATCGACGAGTACTTCCTGCAGCAGGTTCGGTCGATCCGGCCCGGTCGGTCGGTCGACGCGGATCCGCAGCGACTGATCCGGTACTTCGACGCGCAACTCGCGAGCCGGCATCTCGACTTCGCCGCGCGCTGGTTGCAGTCCGCGGGCTTCGGCTACTACACCATCGGCTCGTCCGGGCACGAGGCCAACTCAGCTGTCGGTGCCGCGACCACGGTCACCGACCCGGCGCTCCTGCACTACCGATCCGGCGGCTTCTATGCCGCACGCGCACAACAGTATCCGGGTTCGACGCCGATCCAGAACGTGCTGGCGAGCCTGATTGCCTCGACATCCGATCCCATGTCCGGTGGCCGCCACAAGGTGTTCGGGCATCCGGACCTGGGCATCGTTCCGCAGACATCGACCATCGGTTCACAGGTGCCGCGCGCGGTCGGTCTGGCGTTCGCACTGGGGCGGGCGAAGGCACTCCGGCATCGAACCCCGTGGCCCGAGGACGCCATCGTCGTGTGCAGCTTCGGCGATGCCTCGGCCAATCATTCGACGACGGTGGGTGCGCTGAACTCTGCGGCCTATTGCGCACACCAATCCGTTCCGATGCCGATCCTGTTCGTCTGCGAGGACAACGGAATCGGGATCAGTACCCGATCGCCGCGGGGTTGGATCGCGCAGTCGCTCGGCCGATTACCGTCGATCGAGTACGTGCGCGCCGACGGCGATGATCCGATCGAACTGATGCGCACCGTCGACGCTGCGGTAGCGACGGTACGGGCGAGGCGGCGTCCGGTGGTCCTCCACCTCGAAACGGTGCGGTTGATGGGCCACGCCGGTTCCGATGCCGAACTCGCGTACCGCACCAACGCAGACATCGTCGGCGACTACGCACGAGATCCGTTGCTCGCCGGCGCACGCGCGCTGATCGGGGCAGGTGTGCTCTCTGCAGCCGACGTCGAAGGCCGCTACGAGGCGATGCGCGAGACCGTCATGACCGAGGCCGAGGCAATGGTCGAGTCCCTGCGGTCCGGGGCGTCGTCGCGCCTGGCTACCGCGGACGCGGTGATGGCCCCGCTCACCGAACGGCGACCGACTGCGGTAACCGCCACCGAACAGAGCCTGCGACCTGCAGAGGGCGGGCCGCGTCTGACGCTTGCAGCCATGATCAACAGGACGCTCACCGACATCATGGCGGCGCGACCGGACGTCCTCGTGTTCGGCGAGGACGTGGCCGTCAAGGGTGGCGTCTACGGCGTCACGAAAGGCTTACGCAAGAAGTTCGGCGCAGCAAGGGTTTTCGACACACTGCTCGACGAGCAGACCGTGCTCGGCACCGCCCTCGGTGCTGCGCTCGCGGGATTCGTCCCCATACCCGAGATTCAGTATCTCGCCTACCTGCACAACGCCGAGGACCAGCTTCGCGGCGAGGCGGCGTCGCTGAAGTTCTTCTCCGACGCCCAGTACACCAACGGGATGGTGGTGCGCATCGCCGGTCTGGCGTATCAACGCGGTTTCGGCGGACATTTCCACAACGACAATGCGGTCGCCGTTCTGCGCGACATTCCGGGCATAGTGGTTGCTGTCCCGAGTTCGGCGGCGGAGGCCGCCGGTCTGCTCCGAACGTGTGTGGCACTGGCCGTCGAGGAGGGGCGGGTGTGCGTTTTCCTGGAGCCGATCGCGTTGTATCACCGCACCGACCTGCTCGACGGTGACGGGGCATTGCGTTGTGCCGACCATGCTTCGACCGAATTCGGCACGGTCGCAACGCATGGCGATGGCGTCGATCTGGCGATCGTCACGTTCGGGAACGGCGTGGTGATGAGTAGACGAGCCGCGTCCACGTTGCGCGAACACGGGATCGCTGTCACGGTTGTCGATCTGCGATGGGTCGTTCCGCTCCCGAGCGAGGATCTGCTGCACCGGCTCTCGGAATTCGATCGGGTACTGATCGCCGACGAGACCCGGCACGACGGGGGAGTGGGCGAGGGCGTCCTGACCGCTCTGGTCGAGGGAGGCTACGACGGTGCCATCCACAGAGTGTCGAGTGCGAATTCGTTCGTACCACTCGGTGCCGCGGCCGATCTGGTCCTCCTGTCGGAAGACCGGATCGTCGCCGCGGCCCTGAAGCTGATCGAAGTCGAGTGACTCAGAGAACCGGTTGGGCAGGGGCGACGGCGTCGCGATCACTGCGCGCCGGTGCCCGGATGAAGAACGACGCTGCCACCGCCACCAGTGACACGGCCCCGCCGTAGAGGAAGGCGGTGTGGATCCCGGCCTCGGAGCCGCCCACAGCGGTTGCGCCGTCGGCGATTCGGGCTGCTGCGGTGTTCGACATCACGGTGACGAACAGTGCGGTACCTGCGGCACCTGCCAACTGCTGAACCGTGCTGAAGATGGCACTACCGTGCGAATACAGCTGGGTGGGAAGCGATCCCAGCGACGAGGTCATGAGCGGCGTCATGATGAGCGCGAGGCCGGCCGAGAGCAGCATGTGGATACCGATCACGAGCGGAAGGGCGGACTGCGCGTCCAGGACGGTCATCGACCACAGCGCGGCGCTCACCACCATCGCACCTGGAACGACCAACGGGCGCGGTCCGATTCGGTCGAAGATGCGTCCGACGAACGGCGCGAGCAGCCCCATCAGCAGTCCGCCGGGGAGCAGCATCAGGCCGGTGTCCAGGGTGTCGAGACCGCGGACGTTCTGCAGGTACATCGGTAGCAGGATCAGAGCGCCGAACAGGGCCATCATCGAGATCGCGATCATGCCGAGGCCGATGCTGAAGGTGGGGGTACGGAACGGACGCATGTCCAGTAGAGCTCCACCCTGATCTTGCCGGGCGATCTGACGCAGCACGAACACCACCAGGGCAATCGCTCCGACCACCAGTGGCAGCCATACCGGCACCACGGACTCCTCGGCCGAGTGTCCCAGGCTGCTCAGGCCATAGACGATCCCGCCGAAAGCCAACGCGGACAACACGACCGACGGCGGATCGAACGACGGCCGACCGGTCTGGGTCACGTTCTTCACCAGAGTGGTCCCGATGGCGAACGCGACGAGTGCGATCGGCAGGACGAGCCAGAACATCCAACGCCAGTTCAGCGAATCGAGGATGACTCCCGAGATGGTCGGACCGATGGCGGGGGCCACGGCGATGACGATGGAGATCACGCCCATCATCGCGCCGCGCTTGTGCGCCGGAACCACCGTGAGCACGGTGGTCATCAGCAGCGGCAACATGATCGCCGTGCCGCTGGCCTGGGTGACGCGTCCGAGCAGGAGCAGCTCGAAGCCAGGGGCAGAGGCTGCGAGCAGCGTGCCGACGGTGAACAGAGTCATCGCCGCCACGAATACCTGGCGCAGTGTGAAGCGCTGGAACAGGAATCCGGTGATGGGGATGACCACCGCCATCGTCAGCAGAAATCCGGTGGTGAGCCACTGTGCGGTGGTCGCCGTGATGCTCAGGTCGACCATCAGTGTGGGCAGCGCCACGCTCATGATCGTCTCGTTGAGGATCATGACGAACGCGGCGATGACGAGGATGCCGATCAACAACTTGCTGCCCGGCGCGAGCTGCCCGTCGGGTGCGTGGTCGGTCTCAGGTGTGGTCATGTGTCGAGAACTTTCGCGTATGGGTTCAAAGGTGCAAAGGAATACTGTCGAGACAGCCTGACTCATTGTGACAGTGACTGTCAACTTGAATATTACTGGTAAGTTGACGGCGAGAATACCGAGAAGCGGGCGATGGGTGGAGGACGATGAGCGAGCACGTACCGGATCTGCGAGAGCGTCGTCGCCGAGAAACCCAGCTCGAGATCACCCGTGCCGCGCTCGAACTGTTCGAGACGCAGGGCTGCGCCGCGACGACGGTCGACCAGATCGCACGTCGGGCCGGAGTATCGCCCAGCACGTTCTTTCGTAGCTTCGCATCCAAGGAAGAATCGGTTCTCGGCCTCGCCCCGGAGTTCGAGCTCGACATCGACGCCTGGCTGGCGTCGTCCGCACCCGAGGACATCACCCTCACTGCGATCGAAGCACTCTACGAGCGATCGGTCGAACGATTTTCCGCTGCCCCGCACGAGGCGCGGGATCGACTACTGCGTACCCGACGGCTCATCGGGCGTGACGACCACCTCCGAGCCGCTGCCTTCGCGACCGAGGCCATGACGCTGTGTCGCGTCACCGACTCGGTGGCCACCAAACTCGGTGGCCACGAATCACGTTCGTACGCACGGTTGCTGATCGAGGGTGCCGGAATGGCCATGCGCATCGCCTTCGACGACTGGGCCGAGCGCATCGACGCCGGGCAGGACGCCGACCTGGTGGACATCTACCGAACCACGCTGCGCGATCTACGACGCGTCGTGGCCGGCTGACCGCGCAGGTCGTGCGCGGGACTTCGTAGCAGGGGTCGAGTTTTCGTGCACGTGGCGCGAAGCGCCTCTCACCCCAGGCGACTGGGCGACAGGTCCGCTTCGTCGAGTCCGCGGGCGATGACGTCGGCCGGAAGTGGTTCCCCGCGAACGATCGTCGCGCCGACTCTGGCCAGCGCCGCACACGTCTGGATTCCGTATCCGCCCTGACCGGCGCACCAGAAGAAGCCCTCGAGCTTCGTGTCGAAGCCCACGACCGGGGTGCGATCGGGGACGAAACTGCGCAGACCCGCCCAGGACGAGCGCAGATGTCGTCCCGTCAGCGTGGTCGCCTCGGCAATGTCGTCGAACGCTCGGGCGATCTCCAGCTCGTCCGGGCGGGCATCGCTGGGCTCGGTGGGCGTCTCATCGGCAGGTGAACACAATAGTTGTGCGCCTTCCGGTTTGATGTAGAACTTCTCGTCCATATCGCTCAACGTCGCAAGATTCGCGGTGTCGAGATCATCGGGCGCGGCGACCATGAACACCGACCGACGCATCGGGACGAGTCCGATCGGATCGGCACCCGCCAGTGCGCCCACGACGTCCGCCCATGCGCCTGCTGCGTCGACGACGAGCGGCGCAGTGTGGACCGAACCGTCCGTGGTGTGCACGTGCCACAGTCCGTCGATGCGTCTCAGTTGCGTCACGCCTGCCCCGGTGTGGACTCGACCACCTCGATCGCGCAGCCCCCGCACGAACCCCTGATGCAGCGCGTGTACGTCGACCTCCATCGAATGTGGTTCGTACAGTGCACAATCGATCAGTTCGGGGCGCAGCGGCGGAAAGAACGCACGCGCGTCGGTAGGAGAGACCAATTGGGCGTCGGGTGTCAGTCGGCTGACATCGGCGTACATTGCCTCGAGCGCGTCACCTCGCCCGACGGCCGCGATCTGCAGCAGCGGACGCGGGGCGAGCAGTTCGGACCGGAAGTGCTCCGGCGGGTTCATCAGGAATTCACGACTGGCGGTCGTCAGAGCACGAATGGTGCTGTTGCCGTAGGTCTCCAGGAACAGCGCGGCCGAGCGGCCGGTGGTGTGGAAGGCGAGGGTCTTCTCGCGCTCAAGCAGTGTGACGCGTCGGTCGCTCGCGAGTTCGTAACCGAGCGAGACGCCCCCGATTCCGCCGCCGATCACGATGACGTCGGTGGAGTTCGGTTCTCGCTCGGACGTGGTCATGGATTTCTCCCGTTCGTTGTCTCTGCGGTCCACTGCGCGCCGGGGCCGATCGCCTCGTCGAAGATAAGCCAGGTTCGCGTCGACAGTATCCCGTCGAGTCCCTGCAGCTTGTCGAGCACCAGATGGCGTAGTGCCGACGTGTCCGGAGCCCGAACCAGGACGAGCGCGTCGAAATCTCCGCCCATGAGGCTGACGTGTTCGACGAACGGGAAGGTGCTCAGGTCGTCGGCGACGGCGCGCCAGGAATCCTGCCGAATGGACAGAGCCACATACGCCGACGCGCCGAACCCCGCTTTCTCGTAGGAGATGCGTGCGGTGAATCCCTCGATGACCCCTTCGTCGACGAGACGGTCGACGCGCACGTAGGCGTGTGCTCGCGAGATGTGGGTGGCCTCGGCCAGGGCGCGCATGGACATCCGGCCGTCCCGGCTGAGTTCGGTGACGATGCGTCGGTCCACGTCGTCGAGTCGGTACTCGGGTCCGTGCTGTGCCATCCGTCCACTCCAGGTCGCTCGAGAAGGGTCTGTGTAGACGAATTGTCACATCCTTCGGCACTTCGAGCCATCGATCTTCGTTTCCACCCACGATTTGAATGTCGGTCCATCTGGCCGCACTCTGTGTAGAACACATCGATCCGCGACGAACACGCGCAGAAGGGGTACCGCATGACCACGACCGACACGCTCGATCACGTCACGACCTCGGTCGCACGACGCGTCCGTCAGGGATACGAAGCCGACTTCGTGGAGTGGACCGATCGCGGTATGGATCTCGTCCGAACCTTTCCCGGATTTCTCGGTGGCGGCTGGCTGCGCAGTTCCGGTGATTCCAGCGACTACCACGTGGTCTATCGATTCGAGACACACGACAACCTCGACGCCTGGCTGCGCTCGGATGCCAGGCGCACCTGGCTCAGCACCGGCCGTCCCATCGCCGACGACGTTGCGACACATCGACTCTCCGGTGTGGAGGGATGGTTCGAGCCGCAGTCCAACCTCACCGACGCCGTCCGGGTCATCGGTGGTCCGCCGCCGCGGTGGAAGCAGGCGATCTCGATCGGCGTGGCCTTCTACGCCGTGAGTCTGCTCGTCAACATCGTTCTCACGCCACATCTGACGGACCTGAACGTGGCTCTGCGCACTGCACTGGTGGTGATGATGTGCACGCCGCTGATGGTCTACGTGGTGATGCCGTTCGTCACCGCCCGGCTGCGTCGGTGGTTGGTACCGCGCTCGTAGCATCACCTTCGATAGGGTCGAAACCATGCGCAACGCCCCGGTACACGATCAATTCGCCCTCGACGGGGCCTGGAACTTCCGCGATCTCGGCGGTACGCGCACCACGGACGGGGCAACGATCCGGCCCGGATTGTTCTATCGCGCATCCGAATTGAGTGGGTTGACGGAGATCGGGCAGCGCGCTGTCGCGGATCTGGGCATTCGTACCGTGTTCGATCTCCGCGGCGATTCGGAGGCCGAACGGAGCGGCGTCGACCGAGTTCCCGACGGCGTCGAGTCGATCTCCGTGCCGTACGAGAATCTGAAAGGTGAGCGAGCCCCACACGAGGCAGCTCCGATTCAGGACGAGCAGACTCAAGTGGACTACATGATGCGGGCGTATGCCTCCTTCTCGACTCTCGACGGAGCGTCCCACGCGATCAAGCGGGTGGTGGACGAGATCGTGGAGCAACGCGGCGGCGTCCTGGTGCACTGCGCAGCGGGCAAGGACCGGGCAGGGTGGACGGTCGCGACGGTGTTGCGGGCGGCCGGCGTCGACGAGGACGACATCGTCGCGGACTATCTGAGAAGCAACGACGCGATGGAGCCGTTGCTCGCGCACGTCCGCCGAACCTGGACCGGACTCCACGACGTTCTCCCCACCGAGGCGATACTGGGTGTCCGCGCGTCCTACCTGGAGCACGGCCTGGAGGTCATGGCGAGGTCGCACGGCTCGTTCGACGGGTACCTGAACTACCTGGGCATCGATCGGGATCTCCGACGACGTCTGACTGCCTCGCTCGTACAGGACTGAGCGGTACCCTCTGCGTCATGCGAATCGGACGGACGGCCCCGGATTTCGAGCTCCCCGATCATTCGGGTGAATCCCGTGCGCTCTCCGAGCTGACCGAGTCGGGTCCGGTCGTACTGTTCTTCTACCCGGCGGCCAACAGTCCCATCTGTACCGCCGAGGCATGTCGCTTTCGTGACCTGGGAGCAGAATTCGAACGGTTCGGTGCTCAGCGAGTAGGGATCAGCACCGACACCCGCGACAAGAATCAGCATTTCGCTCTGCAGAGGTCGTTCGACTTTCCGTTGCTGTCCGATCCCGACGGTGCGGTGGCCGAACAATTCGGCGTGCGACGCGGCGGGTGGTTCACTCGGCGGCGTCGGCTTCGAGAGCTCGAACGCGGCCACTCGAACGCGGGTCGACGCGGGTATCTGAGGCAGTTGCTGTCCGTGAAGAGGACGACGTTCGTGATCGATCGGCACCGAGTGGTGCGGATGATGGTGCAGAGCGAGCGCGGTCACGTGCATGCGACCAAGGCGCTGGAGTACCTGCGCTACCTGTCGTGAGAGTTGTTCGTTGTCGTCCGAACGTCAGTCGTTCGCGCCGCTGAACAGGGCGGTGTAGACGGCAGGCTTCGAGGCTTCGGCGTGCGCATCGGTCGATGCGTCGTCGGGATGGCTGAAGAGTGCCTCGTTCTTGTCTTTGTGTTCCATTCCCCGAGCATGCCCCTGATTCGCCGCAATAGCCACTTGCCGCGCGGAACGACCGTGTCCGACCGGCCGGGTTCGGGTGGGATACTGCCCGTGTGCCCGATGAATCCCTGTTCGACGCCCTGCGGCGTGAGCCCGACGCAGAGGCACCCAACCTCCATGCCGTCGACGCTGCGGACCGCCTCGTCCTCGATACCGTCGACGAACTCCCCGGAATCGACAGGGCGACGCCGATCGCGGTGATCGGCGACCGGTACGGAGCTCTGACCCTCGGAGCCGGTTCTCTCGGGTTCACCGCGGTACGCGTTCATCAGGACGCCGTTACCGGCGCGCGGGCGCTCGAGCTGAACGCCGCGCGGGTTGCGATGACCGGGTCGTACACCCAGCACGCATTGGGTGCCGAACTGCTCGACGGCGTCGGGGTGGTGTTGATGCAGTTGCCGCGAGGTCTGGCCGAACTGACCGAGATCGCCGAACACATCGCCGCACATGCGCCGGCGGACGTCGTCGTCCTCGCAGGCGGACGAGACAAGCACATGACCCCGGCGATGAACGACGTCCTGCGGAAGTCGTTCGAGACGGTCACGGCCGGCCGCGGCCGGCAGAAAGCCCGAGTGCTCACCGCACGCGGCGCGGTGGCGTCGGGCATGACGTATCCGGTGAGCAAGCGGATTGCCGACCTGGACCTGACGGTGGTGGCGCACGGTGCGGTGTTCGCGGGGGCCGGTCTCGACATCGGGACGCGATACCTGTTGGAATACGTTCCGAAGATGCTCCCGCGAGCCCGCGTTGCCGTCGACTTGGGCTGTGGCACAGGAATTCTCGCGACCGAGCTGGCCCGAACGAGGCCCGATCTCGAGGTGATCGCCACCGATCGCTCGTCCGCAGCGATCGCGTCGGCAGCGGCCACCGCGGAGGCGAACGGGACGAGTGTCGCGGTGATCGCGGACGACGCGATGTCGACGTTCGAGTCGGAATCGGTCGATCTGGTGGTGTGCAACCCGCCGTTCCACGAGGGGGCGGCGGTGCACACGGGTGGGGCCAGCAAGTTGTTCGTCGCGGCCGGTCGGGTGCTGCGGCCGGGCGGTCAGCTGTGGACGGTGTTCAACACCCACCTGAACTACCGACGTGAACTGGCCGACGCCGTTGGCCCCACCGACCTGATGGGGCGCAACGGCAAGTTCACCGTCGCTCGCTCGGTACGCCCGAGCGAGCAACGGTAGACGGTCAGCTGACCGGGCCGCCGTCCTCGGGGGTTCCGTCGATCTGTCCCCGGTTGCGTCCGAGATCCTCGACGAGAGTGCCCTCGACGATCTCGGCCTGACGCTGGCCCTCCGCGTAGTCGATGTCGGGATCCTCGTCGGATTCCTCGATGACGTGGTCGACCAGTTCCTCGGTCAACTCCTCGTCGGGGGTCTCGGTGATCGGGCGGTCGAGATCTTCCTCGACGGCGACATCGGGTTCTTCCTCGCTGAGCTTGAGGTCCAGGCTCTCGCCCTCGGCTGCCTCGCGGGCGGTGGTGCCGAAGCTGTTGGCCTCGCTCCAGTGGTCGGGAGGATCGACCACGGTGTCACCGTCGTCGTTGCGCACCTCGTCGGAGTCGACGCTTTCACTGGGGTCCAAGGTCTGGTCGGGTCCGTCTTCGATTGCCATTTCCTCATAGTGCCCGTTTCGATTCGGTGTCACACACGCGGTCGTCTCCGCGTGTCGGGGCCCTACCCGGTAGAGTCCGATTTGTCCGTCGTAGAAGTTCTCCTCCTGGGAACTTTTGTCCGGATGTCAGACGTTCTACTGATGACCGACGGGGAGATCCCCGGTGGGGATCAGAACTTACGAAGGGAAGAGACACGGTGCGCACCTCCAGCAACCCGGTGTTCCGCAACCTGCCCAAGCAGCAGGGCGGCGGATACGCCACATTCGGATCTGCGACGGCTGGAGCCTCGCAGGCCGCAACCTTCGGCCAGCATCCCGGAGCGCAGGCCGATCCGTACACCACGCAGCCCGCACAGCGGGCCATGACGATCGACGACGTTGTCACCAAGACCGGCATCACCCTCGGTGTGCTGAGCGTGACGGCGATCATCTCGTACCTCCTCGTCTCCAACAACACCGACTTGGCCATCCCGTTCGTGATCGGCGGCGGCCTGATCGGCTTCGGTCTGGTCATGTTCGCGACCTTCGGTCGCAAGATGGACAACAAGGCCATCGTTCTCGCCTACGCGGCCGCAGAAGGCGTGTTCCTCGGCGCACTGTCGTTGATGTTCACCGGCGTGGAGTTCGGCGGAGTCGGTGGATCGGCCCTCATCGGCCAGGCCGTCCTCGGAACCTTCGGCGTGTTCTTCGGCATGCTGATCGTCTACAAGACCGGCGCGATCCGTGTCACCCCGCGATTGACCCGCATGGTCGTCGGTGCCCTCATCGGCGTCGTCGTGCTGATGCTCGGCAACCTCGTCGCGAGCTTCTTCATGGAAGACGGCTTCGGACTCCGCTCCGGCGGACCGCTGGCCATCATCTTCAGCCTCGTCTGCATCGGCATCGCCGCGTTCAGCTTCCTGCTCGACTTCGACCAGGCCGATCAGCTGATCCGTGCACAGGCTCCGGAGAAGGCAGCCTGGGGCGTCGCCCTCGGTCTGACCATCACGTTGGTCTGGCTGTACGTCGAGATCCTGCGTCTGCTGAGCTACTTCCAGAACGACTAGTAGTCACGCGAAAAGCCCCGCCACTCCATCGAGGAGGGCGGGGCTTTTTCGTTGTGACTCGGATCAGCTCAGGCGTTCCAGCACCATCGCCATACCCATGCCGCCGCCGACGCACATGGTTTCGACGCCGAACGTCTTGTCGTGGGTGGTCAGGTTGTTCAGCAGGGTGGTGGTGATGCGGGCACCGGTCATGCCGAACGGGTGGCCGATCGCGATGGCACCACCGGAGACGTTGAGCTTGTCCTCCTCGATGCCGAGGTCGCGTGCAGAACCGAGGACCTGAACAGCGAAGGCCTCGTTGATCTCGAACAGGTCGATGTCGGAGATCGACATGCCCGCGATCTTCAGCGCCTTGCGGGTGGCCTCGATGGGGCCCAGGCCCATGATCTCGGGGGACGTGCCGGTGACTCCGGTGGAGACGATGCGAGCCAGCGGGGTCAGGCCCAGTTCCTTGGCCTTGGTGTCGCTCATGATGACGAGCGCTGCTGCGCCGTCGTTGAGCGGGCACGCGTTACCGGCGGTGATGGTGCCGTTGGGGCGGAAGACCGGCTTGAGCTGGCTGATCTTCTCGTAGGTGGTGCCGGCGCGAGGGCCGTCGTCGGTGTTGACGACGGTGCCGTCGGGCAGGGTCACCGGGGTGATCTCCCGCTCGAAGAAGCCGGCGTTGATGGCCTCTTCGGCGCGGTTCTGGCTGCGGACGCCCCAGTGGTCCTGATCCTCGCGGGTGATGCCGGTGAGCAGTGCGACGTTCTCGGCCGTCTGGCCCATCGCGATGTACGCGTCGGGTAGCTCGCCGTTCTCGCGGGGGTCGGTCCAGCTGTCCGCGCCCTCTTCCTGTGCCTTCTTGGTGCGGGCCTCGGCGTCGGCGAAGATCGGGTTGTGGCTTGCCGGAAGCGAATCCGAGCTGCCGTGGATGAAGCTCGACACACTCTCGACGCCTGCGGAGATGAACACGTCGCCTTCGCCTGCCTTGATCGCGTGCAGCGCCATGCGGGTGGTCTGCAGCGAGGACGAACAGTAGCGGGTGATCGTCGTTCCGGGCAGGGAGTCGTAGCCGAGCTGCACTGCGACGATACGAGCGAGGTTGTTGCCCTGCATGCCGCCGGGCAGACCGCAGCCCAGGAGCAGGTCGTCGATGTCCTTGGGGTCCAGCGAAGGCACCTTGGCCAGCGCGGCGGCGACCATCTGAGCGGTGAGGTCGTCAGGACGAATGTCCTTGAGCGACCCCTTCATCGCCCTGCCGATCGGTGAGCGCGCGGTGGCGACGATGACTGCCTCTGGCATGAGATCTCCTTCGAATCGATACTGCTTACCTGCTCTGTTACCGCCGAGTAGGCGATGTCTCCTGACCGAACTTACAACCCCGCCCGACCGCCGCCGCCACGACGTACGAGATCCTCCGATGCAGTGACGATCTCGGCGTCGAGCTCCGCGGTTCTGCGACGCAGGAAGCGGTCGAGTGCGGCCGTGGCGCGGGGGATGGCCTTGCGTGATTCGGCGGCGGCGGACACGGTCGGCAGCTCGGGCAGCGGGCCACCGTGCCACACCCCGAGCGCCGATGCGAGCACCGGCAGAATCTGCTGCGCGGCGAGCTCGTAGCCGGCGGCCGACGGATGGAAGCGATCCGCCGAGAACATCGTGTCGGGTGCCGCGAGAAACTCGGGGGAGAGCAGATCCGCCAGCGCCACCGGATGCCCGCCGGCGCTGAGCGTGCGGGCCGTCTGCGCATGCGCGAGGCGTCGACCCCAATTGCGGACGACGGTGCGCAGCGGCTGCGGGATGGCCGTCACGACACCGAGGTCGGGGCACGTCCCCACGGCGACGACACAGCCCTTGGCTGTCAGCCGCTCGACCGCGTCGCCCAGTCTCGCCGCCGACGCCGGAATGGAGAACTTCTTGGTGACGTCGTTCGCGCCGACGAAGATGACCGCTGCATCCGGGGGCGGGCCCGCGACGAACATCGCGTCGACCTGGCCTCCGAGCCCCTTCGAGGTGGCACCGGCAATTGCTTTGGTACTCAATCGAATTCGTCGCCCGGTTTCCTCGGCCAGTCCGCGGGCGAGCAGAACCCCGGGAACTTCGTCGGCGACGACGCAGCCCACGCCTGCCGCCGTGGAGTCGCCGAAGATCATCAGATGAATATCTGCTGAACTTCCCATCCGCCACCGTTCGGGGGCCGCGCATCCCGCTGTGTAGACGCCGTCGGCCTCCGGTGGCTTGGCGGTGGTACGCCCGATGACGCCGCGCGCCGCAGCGGCCTGCGCCATCAGATGTCGGTAGGCGGCCCAGGACGCAGTCCCTGCTCCAGAGCCCGCAAGTACCGTCGCGGCGCTCGCTTTCGCAGCGGTTCGCCATCCGCTCGCCGTCACAGATCGATCCCTCTCGTCGCGCCGTCGACACCATCGTAGGCGGGCGTCGACGGCCGTGGCCGAGAGTCGAATAGCTGCATCTGGGAAGATGGTGCAATGCGCATCGCTCAGCACATCACCGAACTCATCGGCAACACCCCGTTGGTGAAGTTGTCCACCGTCATCGGCGACGGTGCAGGCACGGTCGCGGCCAAGATCGAGTACCTCAACCCGGGTGGTTCGTCCAAGGACCGCATCGCCGTGAAGATGATCGACGCGGCCGAGGCATCCGGCGAATTGAAGCCCGGCGGCACCATCGTCGAGCCCACGTCCGGCAACACCGGCGTCGGTCTCGCGCTCGTCGCACAGCAGCGCGGCTACAAGTGTGTGTTCGTGTGCCCCGACAAGGTCGGTGAGGACAAGCGGAACGTGCTGCGCGCCTACGGAGCAGAGGTCGTCGTCTGCCCGACGGCTGTCGCACCCGAGGACCCCAACAGCTACTACAGCGTCTCCGATCGACTCGTTCGCGAGATCGAGGGAGCCTGGAAGCCCAACCAGTACTCCAACCCGGCCGGACCGGCCAGCCACTACGAGACCACCGGCCCCGAGATCTGGGCCGACACCGACGGAAAGATCACGCACTTCGTCGCAGGCGTCGGCACCGGTGGAACCATCTCCGGCACCGGCAAGTACCTCAAGGAGGTCTCCGGCGGCAAGGTCAAGGTCATCGGCGTCGATCCCGAGGGCTCGGTCTACTCCGGCGGCACGGGACGCCCGTACCTCGTCGAAGGTGTCGGTGAGGATTTCTGGCCGACGGCCTACGACCCGTCCATCCCGGACGAGATCATCGCCGTCTCCGACGCCGATTCCTTCGACATGACCCGTCGCCTCGCCCGCGAGGAAGGCCTGTTGGTCGGCGGCTCGTGCGGAATGGCCGCCGTTGCCGCTATCCAGGTTGCCGAACGCGAAGGTCCCGACGCGTTGGTCGTCGTCCTGCTGCCCGACGGCGGGCGCGGCTACCTGGCGAAGATCTTCAACGACTCGTGGATGTCGTCGTACGGATTCCTGCGTTCGCGTCTGGACGGCACAACCGAGGAGACCTCCGTCGGCGCAGTGCTGCGCGGAAAGTCCGGTGCGCTGCCGGATCTGGTGCACACCCACCCGTCGGAAACCGTGCGCGACGCCATCGAGATTCTGCGCGAGTACGGCGTCTCCCAGATGCCGGTCGTCGGAGCCGAGCCACCCGTCATGGCAGGCGAGGTTGCAGGCAGTGTCACCGAACGGGATCTGCTCAGCGCTGTGTTCGAGGGTCGCGCTGCATTGGCCGATCCCGTTGCGAAGCACATGAGTGACCCGTTCCCGCTGATCGGTGCCGGCGAAACCGTCTCCGACGCCACCAAGGCGCTCGGCGAATCCGACGCGCTGATGGTCGTCGAAGAAGGCAAGCCCGTCGGCGTCATCACTCGCCACGATCTGCTCGGATTCCTCAGCAAGGGTGCCTAGCGGCAGTGGTGTGGTCGAGTGCCCCTGAGGGCACTCGAC
>NZ_JBEYIW010000023.1:0-68725 GCF_040636045.1 Rhodococcus sp. NPDC006774
ACCGCGACGACGCGTCTTGGGAAAGACACACCGGTCACTTGTGCGGTAGGTCAATCGTGGTGCCTAGCGACCCTGTGTCCAGTGTTCACTGCTTGAGCGGGCATCAGGGGCGTTCCTTCCAGGTGGTGCGAGGTTGGTTGCCCCGGTGCCGTCAGGCACCGGGGCGGGTGGTCACAGTCGTGAGGTTCCGCGGACGATGTCGCCTTCGATGTAGGTGAATCCGTCTCCGCGGCCGTCACGGAGCGCGAAGTGGTAGTCCGCTTGGACCCAGACGGTATCGAAGTGTCCGGCGCCGGTGAGGGTGCCGAGTAGGTCGCGGTCGGCTCCGTTGGGGAAGAACGCGACGCCGGACGAGGGCGGGTAGTAGCGGCCCAGGGTGTCGATCAGCGATTCGACGCTCCGACATTCGGCGGCCGCGTCGAGGGCCTTGTCGTAGATGGTCCAGTAGTCGTCGTTGTCGTTGGCGGTCATGACTTGCTCCTCGGTCTGGTCGATCGGTTGGGGTGGTGAGCGGGCCGGGTCAGTAGTCCTCGTCCCAGTGCTCGCCTGCGTAGGTGGGGTCGAAGTCGGCGGGTGCGTGGGCCGGGTAGCGGCGTCGGAGGTCGTCCTCGAGGCCGAGCCGGTCTTGCCAGTGCTTGTCGCATCTCGGGTGCGCTACTCCGGTTCCGGACAGTGCGTCCCGGTATTCGACGTCGCCGGTGCAGTCGGGTCCGTCCGCGATGCAGGTAGCGGTCTCGGTGTTCGTGGTCTCGGTCATAACTGTTGCTGCCCTTCGGAACTGGTGCCGGGTCGGTCTTGCGTCCTCCCCTACGTTTTTTCGCCGTTTCTGGCGTGAGGAGAGAAGGCAGCGCACGGGGACGACGGGGCAACCCCTCGGCCGGACAGTTTTCGTGGGAGCGCAGCGAGTACGGGACGAAAAGTGTTCGGAGCCTTCGGTCGTAGCGCAGCGGAGCGAGGGGTTGAGGCGGCGGGCACGGGTGATGAATGCTCGCCGGGAGCCAGAACCGCTGTGAAAAACGTCTGTGCTCTTTCGAGTGCGGAGCGCAGCGGAGCTCGATTCGGTGGACACCGCAGGTGGCCTGTCCGCCGGCCGGAGCTTTCCGGCCGGCGGACCTTCCCCCGGCCGGCTACGCGGCCTCCCCGGTCCCGGTGTCCTCGGCGTCGTCTGGCTCGGCGGCGGCAGGGTCGAGGGCGTCGGCCAGCTCGTGGACTGCGGTCAGTACTGCTTTCGCGGTGGCGGTGACCTGCTCGAGGTCTCCTGCTGCCCATCCGGCGATGTAGCCGACGCTGTAGGCGCTGGTGTCGAGTCCGAGCATCCCGGCCAGGACGTAGGCGACGGATTCGGCTTCGACTTCCATGCGGCCCCGGTGCAGGTCTTTGCGGGCTTCGGGGCCGATGAGTTCGGGTGCGTGCATGATTGCGTGCGCTGCCTCGTGGATCATCGTTTTCGCGGCCGCTGCGGGTTCGAGGGCGGCATCGACGACGATCCGGTGTGAGCCGTCGGTGGTGGTGTAGCCGTTCGCGTTGCTGGTGATCGCCTCGCGGGTGACGGTCCATCCGCGACCGGTCATGATCGCCGCTACGCGGTCGTAGATCGCGTCTGGATCGGCGCCGGTGAGGAGCTGGGTGATCTCTTCTGGTTGGGGGTGTCCCTCGATCGGGTCGGTTTGGGAGTGGTCGAATACCGACAGAATCGGGAACGTGGGCACCTTGCGGGTTTCTTCGTCGCCGGTGTCGGGGTCGGTCTCGGTGACGGTGCGGGAGCTGTAGCCGTAGATCCGGATCGCTTTCTCGCCCTTGCGGACCTGCCGTCCGCGCTGTTGCCAGGCACGGAATCCGGCGACCTGCGTTGCCTCCGGTTTCTGACTGAGGATCAACAGGACGTTATTGAAGAAGGATGCGGAATAGCATCAGATGCACGATCGCCGCCCCGCCCGTTGCAGCCGACACGATCTCACCATGAACCGACGCCCGTTGTGGCCGCACCGGCACGCCATCCGATTCGAGGGCAGACTCGCTCGTATGAAGGTGGAAATCTTGTACTTCGACGGGTGCCCGAACTGGCAGGAAGCTGCGGACCGGGTTCGCGCTGCGGCCAGCCTGATCGGACAGTCGGACATCGAGATCGGTCACCGGCTGATCTCGTCCGACGCCGAGGCAGCGGCGTCGGCCTTCGCCGGCTCACCGACCATCCTTGTCGACGGCGTCGATGCCTTCGACGATGCCGTGCAACTGACCGAACTCGCCTGCCGCGTCTACTCGACCGACCGCGGCCTGGCGGGTCTGCCGACCGTCGACCAACTCGCCGCGTCGCTGCAATCGAAAGGCGAAGCGCTGCAACGATGAACGCAGCGAAGGGTCGCGTCCCGCCGCCCCGGTCGAACACTGAGCGGTAGCGCCCGCGCGGCGACCAGTGAACCTCGACCTGCACGCACTCCCCTAAGGCACGGCAGCGTTCACTCCCTCGTGGCGTTCGCCGGCGTTAGTGTTGCCCATGGCTATGTCCAGAGCGGTCCCCGCGCTGCCGGTACGGCACATCGAGACCGCGATCGCCGTCTACACCCGCGCCTTCGGCTTCACGGCGCAGTACTCCGATCCCACCTTCGCCAAGCTCACTCGAGACGACGTCGAGATCCACCTGTGGGCCTCCGACGACGACAGCTGGACCACCCGCACCGACCCTGCGCCGTGGCCGGTGTGCAGCGGAGCGGAGACCTTCCTCGCCGGAACGGCCAGTTGCCGCATCACCGTCGACGAGATCACGGAACTGTACGACGAACTCTCGCGCGCGGGCGTTCTGCACCCGGCAGACGCCGGCCACCCCGTCGCGACGGACTGGGGGACGACGGAATTCGCGACCGTCGACGGCGATGGGAACCTGCTCACGTTCTCCACGAACACTATTCGGACCGAAAGCCCGGTCGTCGACGGTGACGGTGACGCTGTCACCACTTCCTGACCGGCGGAGCCGTTGATCACCACGCATCCATCGGCGTCATCACGAAACTTGCATTGGATGCATGATACGTTCATGCGATGTCGGCCATGGATACCGTCGGGTCCGGCGCTTCTCGCGCCGGGGGGTCGGCAGATCACCTGATGCGAGACGGTCTGTCGCTGCTCGCGCCCGAGGAGACCGTGCTCGCGGCGATGATCGAAGGGTGGGAGCAACAGCAGCGCTCGCGGATGCTCGCGAACCTGACCATCGAGCGGCGGACACAGATCGTGCGCCGGTTGGTGGTCTTCACCAACGACTACCCGTGGCAGTGGTCGTCGGCGGACGTCGAGGAGTGGACGACGCATCTGGTGGAGTCGGGAGCCGCGCATTCGACGGTGCGGCTGTATCAGATGGCGGCATCGCTTTTCTGCAGCTACATCTCCGACGTCCGCTACCGGTGGCACGAGGTCTGTGAGCGGCACTTCGGGGTGCACCCGGTGCAGATCTTCCACGAGTGGAACATGGTCGTGCACCGCAGCGACTATGAAGGGCGACCCGGCAATCGGCCGCTGACCCGCGACGAGCTGCAGGCGTTCTTCGACTACTGCGACACCCGGGTGAACCGGGTCGGCGCCTCCGGCCGCAAAGGATGGCTGGCGAGCTATCGCGACGCCACGCTGTTCAAGGTGATCTACGCCTGGGGCCTACGCCGCCGGGAGGCCTCGATGCTCGACACCGTCGACTGGACCGCCAACCCCGCGGCCACCGAGTTCGGCCGCTACGGGGCGCTGTCGGTGCGCCACGGCAAAGCCCTCTCCGGCGGACCGCCGCGGCGCCGCACGGTCCTGACCACCATGGAATGGGCCGCCGAGGCCGTCGACGAGTGGGTCACCGAGATCCGGCCCCTCTACGACTCCGACCAACTCGCCCTCTGGCCCACCGAGCGCAGCGCACGGGTGGGAGCGGTGTCGATCTCCCAACGGTTCGCCGAGTACCGCGACGCCGTCGGGCTCGAGAAGCACCTCGGCCCGCACTGTCTGCGCCACTCGTATGCGACACATCTGCTCGAGGACGGGTTCGATCACCTCTTCGTCCAACAACAACTCGGACACTCCTGGGGATCGACCACCGCGATCTACACCAGCGTCGGCACCGATTACAAGAACAACGCCCTCCGACGAGCACTGAGTCGGGCGTTCACCACCGCGAGCACCGACGAGGAGAACTGATGCCGCACCCGCAGCTGAACTACCAGTGGCATCTGCGCCGCCTCCTGGCCGACCAGGGCATCTTCGCGACCACCGGACTCGGACCCCTCCTCGCCGAACGGGGCATCACACTCTCCGAAGCACAGGTGTATCGCCTGGTCACCGGGACACCCGAACGTCTGAGCCTGCGCACGCTGATGGCACTGTGCGACATCCTCACCTGCACACCCAACGACCTCATCGAACCGATCGCCGAACCCGCCACAGGGACCGCGACCGGAACATCGACACACCGCCCCGACACCGCTGCCGCGACCACCCGCGCCAAGACCCGCACACCACGACGCGCCGACATCCGGCGACAGTGATCGCAGGACGGTGTCGCATCTGCACCACCGCCGAGGTTCGCGGCATGACGGTGTGCGACCGCTGCAGAAAACGAGCCACGCAGCACCGCGGTACGTGCGCCGGCTGCAGAAAGCCGGACAAACTGTTGGACGACGCCGACACCTGCCGGTGGTGCCGCCAGAAGGCGCGTCGCACCTGCACCTGTTGCGATGCAACAGGATCAGCTCTCACCGGCGCCGAAGGCGACACCCTCTGTCACCGGTGCACACTGACCCGCCGCCTCGACGCGATAATCCCTCCTCATGCCGACGGCCCCCTCGCACCGCTGCGGCAGCCGCTCCTGCACGCCGAACCCGTCACCACCCGCCGGTGGCTGATCCGCACCACACCCCTGCTGCTCTCCATCCAGGACGGCAGCACAGCCCTCACACACACCTCGTTCGACACCCTCCCGCACCCGAAGTCGGTCGAGCACCTGCGCTCACTCCTCGTCGCCACCGGCATCCTCGGCCCGGACCTCGACCGCAGCCTGCGCCGCCTCGAAGCCCAACTCCCCCAACTACTGAGCAGCCTGACCCCGAACCACCGCGCACTCCTGACCCGGTGGACACAGTGGGCCGTACTCCCCAGATTGCGCGCGGCGACCGAGAAGCGGGAAGGCCATGTCGGCGCCCAGAACGCTCGCTCACAGATTCGCCAATCGGCACTGTTCCTCGACTTGCTGCAGCAGCGCTCGACAGAGCTCGGCGAGTGCACACAACACGACATCGACACCTGGTTCAGCGCGCCTGGAGCCGCCCACTGGCGCGTGCGGTCCTTCCTGACGTGGGCACGACGCAACCGGCACCTACCCCGCACACTCACCCTCCCCTCGAGCTACCGAGGCCGAGCGGAAGTCCCCACCGACGACGACGAGAGGTGGCAGATCTGCCGACGCCTCGTCCACGACGAGTCTCTGGACCCCGCCGACCGGCTCGCCGGCGCCTTGATCGCGCTGTTCGCCCAACCACTGACCCGTATCGCCGGACTCACCACTGCCCACGTCACCGAAACCGACGCCGGGGTGGAACTGCGGCTCGGCAGCGCCGACACGCTTCTGCTACCGGATCCGTTCGCCCAGATCGCACTGCAACTACCCCGACCACGACGCGCAGGAACCGCCGAGCAGATACCTCAGACATGGCTCTTCCCCGGTCACCGTGCTGACATACCACTCACGGCGACGGCGCTCGGTAACCGGTTGCGTCGCATCGGTATCAGTCCGCAGGCCCTGAGACTGTCCGCCATCGCCCACCTCACCCGAGAGCTCCCACCGAGCGCACTCGCCGCGATGCTGGGTCTGAACGCACACACCGTCGCGCAGCACACGCTCCGAGCCAGCGGCCAATGGGCGAACTACGCCGCCGACCGCCACTCCTGAGTCTCGCTATTCGCAGGGTCGAATACGGCAACCCTGCCAGTGCTGTAGGAGTGGAACGAGGCCACGTGATCGAGGTACGCGCGCCAGGTATCGGAGCTGGTCAGCTCGGCTACCTTGTCCGTGATCGAGGCGTGCAGTGATGCCGCCAGCTCGCGGCGTGCTTCGGCCTTGTCCGCTGCACTGGTCTTGGTCCGTGATGCCATGACTGGCCCCTCTCCCTCGTGACCGGTCCCCCGGCCTGCTCTGCCAATTTCTTGTCGCCGTCCTCTGGCGTGAGGAGAGACAGCAGCGCACGGGAACGACGGGGCAACCCCGCGGCAGGACAGTTTTCGTGGGAGCGCAGCGAGCACGGGACGAAAAGTGTTCGGAGCCTTCGGTCGAAGCGCAGCGGAGCGAGGGGTTGAGGCGGCGGGCCCGGGTGATGCAGTATCGCCGGGAGCCAGATGTGCGACAAGAAATCGATGTCTATTCGCGGTGCGGAGCGCAGCGGAGCTCGGTTCGGAGGGACGCCCGCAAGGTGGCCGGCACCACCGCCAGGCGGAATGCATCACGCGCGTCGCCGCCGGCCAGCGGGCCACCTCCCACCTGAGGAGCTCGCCCGGTGACTGTGCGGGAGCAACGGAGACCGGCCACGCTCGGTGTCGCGGCAGCAATGGGACGAATTCGGTGGTCGGGGTGGCGTGGAATGTTGACAGACCAACATGGGTGATGTTGGAGCAAGGCATGATGCCGAGGCATGAAGTGGGTTCTTGGTGTGTCGCTGGCCTTCGGTGTCCCTGTTGTGTTGATCGTGGGAGGAATTGTGTGGGGTCCGTTGATGGACTGGGATTTGACTCAGCCGCAGGCGACGTTGATCGCGGGGTTCGTGGCTGGGCCGTTTCTGATCACTGCGGCCTATATCGCGTTTCATGGTCAGCGGGAGAATATGAAGACCGAGCGGGAGAAGTTTGACGAGCAGATCCAGTTACAGAAGGATCAGGCTCGGGATGAGTTGCAGCTCAAGCGTGATCAGTGGCTTGCGGAGCAGCGTCTGGTGAACGCTCGGAACGTGCGCGATCGGGACGGTGCACTGTTTGCCCGGATGCTGGCGTTCTATGCGGAGTTCGCCCGTGCCGTGGGGCGGACGAAGAATGCGATACCGCGACTTCCTGTTGCCGATCCGGACAGTAGTTGGGCCTTAGTCGACTCTTATCTCGCCGACGTCGTAGCTGCGGCCAACAGTAAGAATGACTTCACTTCTGAGTTGCGTCTTGCTGGATACGACTCGACGCGTATTCCGCTCAACCCCGTTCACCGGGCGATGAGGCAGGCCCGTGACCATCTTGAGTACGCAGTTCGAGCCAGGCTGCAGGATGCGGAACTACGTGACTATGTAGACTCGTCGATCGAGGAATTCGGCACCGCTTTCAACGATTTGACGGCGAGGGCGGTCGCGGCTCTCGACGATCGCGATAGGGACGTTCTGAGGCTCGCGGACGCATTGGAGTCAGTAGACAGGCCTACAGGTAGTTCCTGATCGACCCCTATCGGCTGGCTCACTGTGAGCTTGGTCGATTGTTTGCAGGGCGGTGAGGGCGATCGCACGGGCCGCCTGTTCGGCGATTTCGGCGGGTAGTGGTGGTCCGTCGATGGTTCGTATCCGCATGACGGTAAGTATGGCGGTGGGCACTGACAGAGCTGTTCTGTTGCAACGGTTTCGGGTCGCCCCGTACTTAGTCCTGGCCTTAGAGATGAAGCAGGTGTGGTGGTGCGGTGCCGTCGAAGCGCTCGAGGCTGTCGAGGACGCCATTGGGCTCAAAGCGTGCGACTTAGATCCACATCATCCTGCCAAACTTACAACCCTGAGGTAACTTTTGCAGACCATGTGCTATTTATGCGCATATGGTGGTGCACGTCTAGCTATCTACATGGAAGTGAACGAGGGTCCAGCGCTGACTCGCACGTGTGACTTACATCCCGATCATCCTGCAAAAGTTACACCGAAGAGGTAACTTTTGCAGGAGAAGCGCTACTTAGGCGGGTATTGTGGTCCGTATGTCTAGCGATCTTAGAATCCTCGACCTCGCTGATCTGTCGTCGGAGCAGTGGGGTCTGTTCACCATGGCGCAGGCAAAGGGCCTGGGGTTCTCCGCACAGCAGATTGCCCGCATGGCCAAGTCTGGAACTGTGGAGCGGATCCGCCATGGCGCCTATCGGGTCGGTGGAGCGCCGAGCGTTCCGTCGGAGCAGCTCCGGGCTGCGTGGATGATGATCGAACCAAGTGTGACCGTGGGTGAGCGTCTGCGGGATGAGTCTCCGGCTGTGGTGACGCACAGGTCTGCTGCGTGGCTTCACGGGCTCGGCGACGTTGATGCTGATGTGATGGAGTTCGCGACTGCGAAGCGGCGGCAGTCTCGTCTGCCCGATGTTCGGTACCGCATTGCTTCCTACGAGAGGGGTGCGTGGACACTCGCGGATGGGCTGCCGGTTACAACGGTGCTGAGGACGATCGTCGATCTCGCCGCGGGGCATCTCGATGGTGGGCACCTGGCGGGCATCGTTCGCGACGCTGTTGTCACCAATCGTGTGGATTCGGAGAGTGCGAGTGAGGCGCTGCGGCCGTATGCCCATAGGTACGGGGTTCAGCTGGGCGATGGGGAAGGTCTTCTGAGTCGCTTCCTCGACGAGGCTGGGATTCCTCAGTCCACGCGTGCGCTAGGCCAGCGTCTGGCCGTACAAGGGGAACTCGGGCTGGTGAACACCGACTTCCTGAATTCTCCGGCGATGCAGAGTCTTCGAGATTCGATGGCAGTGGTCAGTTCTCCGGCGGTGCAAAATCTTCTGAATTCAATGGCACAGACCGTCCTTCCGGCGATGCAGAGTATTCGAGAATCGATGACACTGGTCGACTCTCCGGCGGTGCGAAGTCTTGGGGAATCGGTGACACTGGCCAATGCTCCGGCGATGCAGAGTATTCGAGAATCGATGGCACTGGCCGCTTCTCCGGCGATACAAAACCTTCGGGATGCGGCAGCTGCTGTGGATCCGCCTGTGGTCGCTGAGGCCCAGAAGACCGCCAACCGCCAGCGGCGCACGCAGTGACGAGAATTCGAGGAGCTAAAGCGTTCCAACGGTCGCTGACGGACCGACTGAAGACAGAGTCCAATCTTCGAGGGCGTCCATTCGAGTATTTGCGGCGGGAGTTCTATCTCCAGCGGTTCTTGGCGCGGATCTTCTCGCAACAGGAGGGGCGGTGGTTGCTCAAAGGTGGCGCATCACTGTTGGTGCGGCTCCCAGATGCGCGCTACAGCCAGGATATCGACCTTCTGCACACCACAGCGGGCCTTGAAGGGGCAGTCGAAGATCTTCGGGCGGCAGCAGATCTGAGCGAACTCGATCCACTTCGCTTCGCTATACGCGATGCACCTACTGCGATGACTGGTGGTGTCGACGGCGCGAAACTCAAGGTCGACGTCTATTACGACGCAGTGCAACTCTTCACTTTTCCGATAGACCTTGCGACTGAGCTTGTTGCAGTAGGTGACGTCGATTATCAGTCCCCGACACCGATCGTGGTCATGGAAGATCTGGCTGAGATGCCGGAGTTTGCGTTGTACCCGTTGCCGGCGCAGATCGCCGACAAGGTGTGTGCGATGTATGGGAAGTACGGGTCGAATGGTGGTCCGTCGTCGCGGTATCACGATCTGGTTGATCTGGTACTGATAATTTCTGCTTGGCATTTCGCAGCGGATGTGTTGGCGCGTGGCCTGTCTCAGGAGTCCGAACGTCGGGGATTGGACTTGCCGCCGGCCATGTCCGCGCCTTCCTCTGCGTGGACTGCCGGTTATGAGGCGCTTGCTCGAACGGTGTCGGGATTGCCTGATTCGGCGTTGACTCTCGACTCGGCGTTGGTGGCCGCAGGGCGGTGCCTTGATCCAATTTTGTCGAATCGGGTTGTTCGCGGGTTTTGGGACCCGGACACTGCCGAGTGGGGCTGAGTAGCTCGGATCGGGAAGCCAGAAAGACAAAGAAATGAACCACTCCTCGTCATGGCGTTTGAGGCAGGAGTGCTCGACTCTCGCTGCCGCAGTGGCACTGTGGCCCGTTGGTGTGGAAGAAAGGTACGCGGCCTCTCCCCCGCTGACTACTAAAGGGCGGCGAGGTGTCGGTAGAGGGTGACTCTGCCGATACCGAGGAATGATGCGATCCCGGTTTTGGGTGCAGTCAGACCACGGTCAGATAGATCAGTGCAATGTTCAGTGCGACGACGATTCCCGCGATGAGCCATGCCGCGTATGCCGTGATCCGGTGATTGACATCGCCGCCCATCAAGATGCGGTCCGAGGTGAACCGCACCAAGGGAATCAACGCGAATGGGATACCGAACGACAGCACGACCTGCGAGACGACCAGTGCCCGACTGGGGTCGACTCCTGCTGCCAGAATTGCCAGTGCGGGAACAAGTGTCACCAGTCGTCGCACCAGAATCGGAATGCGCTTACGTAGTAGCCCATCCATGATCATCGCCCCCGCGTACGCCCCGACCGATGTCGATGCAAGGCCCGAGGCCAGCAGGCCCACCGCGAACAGCAGTGCTACCACCGGCCCCAGAGTGTCACCTACTGCGGCGTGGGCTCCTTCGATGGAATTGACGCCCTCGCGGCCCCCGAGCGTCGATGCCGCCAGCAGCAGCATCGACATGTTCACTGCACCGGCCAGCAGCATCGCCAACCCGACATCGATCCGGGTGATCCGCAACAACCGCTGCCGGACAGGCCCTGCCTCGGGGTGTCCGTGCCGGTCACGTGCTAGACCGGAGTGCAGGTACACCGCGTGCGGCATGATCGTCGCACCGAGCATCGCGGCGGCGATCAACACGCTTTCCGCGCCGTCGAACCGCGGAATCAGACCGGCCGCGGCCTCGGTGAACGATGGCGGTTCCACGACGACGCTGGCAAGAAATCCGACCGCGATGACACCGAGTAGCCCGAGAATCACGAACTCGAAGGGCCGTTGGCCCCGCCGATCCTGGACCATCAACAAGATCATCGATACGGCCCCGGTGATGAGGCCGCCGATCAGGAGCGGCAGGTCGAAGAGCAAGTAGAGGGCGATCGCACCGCCGACGATTTCGGCGAGGTCGGTCGCCATGGCGACCACCTCTGCTTGCCCCCAATATGCCAGTCGCACAGTCCTGCTCGACTTCTCGCGAACGACTTCGGGCAGTGTCATTCCGGTGACGATGCCGAGTTTGGCGGAGAGGAACTGCACGAGACCGGCCATCACATTCGCGGCAACGATCACCCAGACCAGCAGGTATCCGAACTGCGCACCGGCACTGACATTGGAGGCGACATTGCCGGGGTCGACGTAGGCGATCGCTGCGACGAAAGCGGGTCCGAGCAGAACGAGGCCCGACCGCAACCTCGAGGGCGGCCGAGACGATCGGCGCTGCAGCACAGACATGACCACACCCTCCGGCACCAACAGTATGTCAGGACCCTGAAAATATAGTTCGGCTACCCGAACAATGCAACGCGGCGCGGTGGTTCGGCGACATCTCGATCAGATGGGCAGGACCACTGCACTGACGAATTCGTTGCGGATCCAGGCGATGAACAATCCCCACACTCCGGTCAGCAGCGCGATGCCGACGGCGATCATGATGACACCGCCCGCGACCTTGATCTTCTGCGAGTTCCTCCGAAGCCACCCCACCCCGCGCATCGCCGAACTCGAACCGAACGCGAGGACGACGAACGGTAGGCCGAGCCCCATGCAGTACGCGACGATGAGAGTGACCCCGCGAGCTGCGGTTGCACCTTCGGTTCCTGCTGCAACAGACAGAACGCCGGCGAGGGTGGGGCCCAGACACGGTGTCCAGCCGAGCGCGAACACACCGCCGAGCAGCGGCGCTCCAGCGAGGGACGAGATCTGCTGAGGTGCGAATCGGGTGTCGCGTTGCAGAACGGGTATCAATCCGATGAACGCCGCACCCATGATGATCGTGATGACGCCGCCGACTCGTTGGAGCACTTGCTCGTTGATGCGCAAGGTGCCGATGACTCCGAAGATCGAGGCTGTGGCGAGGACGAAGACGATCGTGAATCCGGCGACGAACAACGACGCTGCGCCGGCCACACGCCAGCGATTCGCCAGCTCCGTCGACGACGTGCCGGTGGTCGAGGTGCCGGGCGATCGGGTCTCGGCTGATTGGGCGTCGGCACCGGCGATTCCCGCCAGGTAGGACAGGTATCCCGGCACCAGCGGCACCACGCACGGGGAGGCGAACGAGACCAACCCGGCGAGCATGCATGCCGCGATCGCGAGCAGAAGGGGCCCGCTCGATGCCGCGTTCTGGAAGGCCGACCCGATGTCCTGGGCGAGAAGAGTCGTCATTCTGCGGCTACCCGTTCGACGACGGGAAGGAGATCGTCGGTGAGCAAGGCGCGCATGAAGACCGCGGCCACGCGGTGCTGACGGTCGAGTACCAGCGTCGAAGGGATCACGCTGGTCGGGTAGTTCCCGCCGAGAGCGATCAGGGTCCGCATCGAAGGGTCGTAGATCGAGGGGTAGGAGACGTCGTTGTCGACCACGAAGTCCTGCGCTTTGTCCTTCTGTGGATCTCTGACGTTGAGGCCGAGGAACTGCACGCCGCGCTCGCGGGTGGTCTCGTAGACCTCTTCGAGGTCGTCGGCTTCGCCGCGGCAGGGGCCACACCACTGACCCCAGAGATTGATCACCACCACCTTGCCGTCGTAGTCCGACAGAGCGGTCGTCTTGCCTTCCTCCATCAGATCGGGGCCGGCGAGTTCGCCTATGGTACCGCGTGTTTCGGGGGGATCGTAGACGATGTCGGTTCGACCGCCGGGGGCGACGAAGTCGAAGCTACCTCCCGTGGATGCAGCCTGTGCGCCGTCGGAGCATCCGGAGATCAGTAGTACGACGGCAAGAATCGATCCAATTGCCGCGGTGGGCGTGGAGCCTTGACGGCGCGCACCGACCCACGCAGGGAAAAAACGTGTCATGAGGTGAAATCCTTTACTGCAGTGCGGATCTGGTCTGTCGTCTCGAACACTGTCGGGTCGGTGACGCGCTCGATCGTTCCGTCCGGGTGGAGGAAAAAGCTCAGGGGAAGGACCGGCGGTGCCGAGAGCGCGTCCAGGACGCTGCCGCCGTCGATGTAGTTCGGATAGCGGACGCCCAGTTGCGTGAGCAGCGCGGCCGCGTCCTCGGGTCGGTCCTCGACGTCGATTCCGATGACTGGGATCGCGTCGGGTTCTGCGGCGTAGGCATCGAGTACGGGCATCTCGGTGCGGCACGGGCCGCACCAGGATGCCCACAGGTTGATCAGCGTCGCCTCGCTGCCGAGAACATCGGCGAGATCGACATAGCTGTCGCTGCCGATGCAGCGCGCTATCACTCCCGCCAGCGGACCGCCTTCGCGCGGTACCGGCGGCGGACACAGCGGTAGCGCTGTTGCTCGTGCCGCGTCATCCGGCGGGCGGGACAATGTGGGTTCGGGTCCGACCGGAGCGACATTGTTGGCGATGACGTCGGACGGGCCGCCCTCGACGCCACCGGAGCGGGGCCACAGTGCGACGATCGATGCAACGACAACGACGAGCATGACGATCGACCAGCCGCGCGTCATCGCCGTGACCTTCTTTCTCGAGAGGGCGGCAGAGGGGCGAACGGTACGTCGCGGATCATAGGAGCGTGGACCAGTACGACCAGAAACGCTGCGCGATCAGGGCGATGAGGACGAGAAACCACACGGTCAGCGGAATCGAGTGATTGCGAATCACCGAGTCAAGCCATACCCGAAACCATTGCCGAAGAGCGGATTTCGACCTGGCGCGGTCGAGGTTGCGCAGCGTGACGTACCAGAAGATCGGTACGGTGACCGCCCACACCGCCATGCAGTAGGGGCACAGGGCGCCGATCTCGTACAGGCTCTGCACGATCAGCCAGTGCACGAAGACTGCGGCAGCAGTGACACCGACCTGCACTGCGCCCCAGAACCACTGCGCGAACATCGCACCGGCGAGAAGGGCGGCACCCACTGCTGCCACGACGGCGAAGCCTGCGATCCCGAGGAGGGAATTGGGAAATCCGAACGCAGACGCCTGCGGGGTGTCCATCACCGATCCGCAGTTGAGCACCGGGTTGATGCTGCAGGTCGGGGCGTAGGCGGGGTCGAGCGCAAGAGCGAACTTTTCTACCGTGAGCACGAACGCGGCGGTCAGGCCGATCAGGCCGCCCACCAGCAGCAGCCAGGGCAGGCTCCGGCCGAACGATCCACCTTGTCGGGTCTCGTTCGCTGGGAGGTCAGCCGAGTGCAGCGTCGAGGGCATCGGCGAGGTCTCCGTACGTGGTCGGTTCGATCTTGGTGCCGTTGAGGAAGAACGTCGGGGTGCCCTGCACGCCGAGCGCGATCCCGTCCGCGACGTCGGCCTCGATGCGCGCGAGCGTCGCAGGGTCGGTGTAAGCGGCATCGAAGGCGCTCATGTCGAGCCCTTGCTCGACGGCGAAGCTGCGGAACAACTCGTCCTGCGGAACCTGCTGTTCGCCCCACTGCGCCTGCGTTTCGTACATGCGCTGATACATCGCCTCGAATCCGCCCTGCTGGGCCGCGGCCTCGACTGCGCGTGCGGCTCGTTCGGCATTGAAGTGGGAGGCGATCGGAAAGTAGCGGGCCACGAAGCTCACCCGGTCGCCGTACTCTTCACGCAATTGCTCGATCGCCGGGTAGGCCGATCGGCAGGCCTCGCACTCGAAGTCGAGGAACTCCACGAACGTGACCCGGCCGTCGGGCACCGAGTTCAACCGATGACTGTTCTCGCGCACCGCAATCGAGGCAGGGTCGGTCGCGGCCTGCTCGGCGGCGGCAGCATCCGGAGACCCCGATCGATCCACCACCAGAAATACAGCCAACGCGGCGGCGAACACGATCACCAGGGACAAGGAAATCTTCAACGCTCGGCTCATACAACTACCTTCTCGATTCGTTCGGATTGATCAATGGGCCCGATATGGGCGTTTCGACTCGTTATGACACTAACAATCGTACGAACGTTGACTAAAGGACCTTCCCTAACGATCGCATGATTGTTAGATTGTGCCCATGGCCTTGGAACCTCTGGACTCGTGCGATTTGTTGTGTATGGACCTCCCTCACGCCGAGAGGGTTCGCGCTACTCTGCCCGCGCTCGGCGATATCGAACCGGTCGCCGACGCTGCCCGAGCATTCGGCGACCCCACCCGACTGACCATCGCGCTCGCGTTGAACGCCGGCGGGCAGATGTGTGGCTGCGACATCGCGTGGATCGTGGGACAGAGCCAGAAGCTGGTCTCCCACCATCTCCGCAAACTCAAAGCCGCGGACGCCGTCACATCGAACAGAGAGGGAAAGTTGGTCATGTATTCGCTCACCGACCGCGGCACCCGACTGCTCGCGACACTGACCGAGGTACTGCCCACCGCCTCGGCCACCGCCGAAGTCACCGGGGTCGATCATGGCTGACGCGTGCTGCGGACCTACCCCGGCAGCGCCGACCACCGAATCCACTGCTGACGGTGCGGGCACGGGAGGTCCGGCTCCGACCGATGCACTCCCGGGGTTGTGGCAGGTCCGCGAGCTGCAACTCGCCTCGGCCGCCGCGATCATCCTGGGCGCATCGTGGGTGCTCGGTCGAACGGGTGCCGATGCGGTTGCGACCGTCGGCGCTCTGATCGCTGCCGCGATCGCCGCCGTCACCTTCGTTCCCGCGACGGTGAGAAATCTGCGACACGGACGCATCGGTGTCGGCACGCTGATGACGATCGCGCTCCTCGGTGCCATCGCATTGGGCCAGATCCCCGAGGCCGCGATGCTCGGCATCTTGTTCTCCGTCGCCGAGGGACTCGAGGAATACGCGGTCTCCAAGACCCGCCGCGGACTGCGCGCACTCCTGTCCTTGGTGCCGCCGACGGTATCTGTCCTGCGCGGTGGAACCGAGCAGGCCCTGTCCCCCGACGATGTCGTGATCGGGGACATCATGGTGCTGCGGCCGGGTGAGCGAGCTGCCACGGACGGCACCATCGCTCGCGGTTCGACCAACCTGGACGTGTCTGCGATCACCGGTGAATCCGTGCCCATCGAAGCCGGTGTCGGTGACGAGGTGCATGCCGGTGCCATCAACGGCGGCGGGGCCATCGAGGTCACCGTCACCACGAAGGCGTCGGAGAGCTCACTCGCTCGCATCGTGCACATCGTCGAGCAAGCCCAGGACCGCAAAGGGGCCGGCCAGCGGCTCGCAGACCGGATTGCACACCCCCTCGTGCCCTCGATCATGGTTCTCGCCGTACTCGTCGCCGGCGTGGGCGCGGTGCTCGGTGACCCGATGCTGTGGCTCGAACGCGCACTGGTGGTCCTGGTCGCGGCATCACCGTGCGCGCTGGCGATCTCCGTTCCCTTGTCGGTGGTTGCAGCAATCGGCGCAGCAAGTCGCAACGGGGCATTGATCAAAGGCGGTGCAGCAGTGGAAGAGCTGGGCCGCATTCGCGTCGTCGCCTTGGACAAGACCGGCACCCTCACCGCAGGACGACCGGAGGTCGTCGACGTCGTCACCGCTGCGGGAATCAGCCGCGACGCCGCGCTGGCCGTTGCTGCTGCGCTCGAAGCGCGCAGCGAGCATCCACTCGCCCGCGCCGTACTGGCCTCCGTATCGACCGTCGCGGCAGCCGATGATGTCACTGCCATCGCCGGGCACGGCCTGACCGGCACCCTCGACGGAGCCCCGATCAGGCTCGGGAAACCGAGCTGGTTCGACACACACCCCAGCTCCGAGGAGTTCCGCGCCGACGTCGCTCGTCTCCAGAGCAGCGGTGCCACAGTCGTTCTCGTCGAACGCGCCGGAGTTCTGATCGCTGCGATCGCCGTCCGCGACGAACTGCGGCCCGAGGCCGCCGAGGCTGTCCGCCAACTCACCGCGCTCGGTATCGACACTGCGATGCTCACCGGCGACAACGCGCTCACTGCGCAGGCTCTGGCGACCCAGGCGGGCATCACCGCCGTCCACGCCGAACTACTGCCCGAGGACAAAGCGGCCCTGCTGACCGACATCGCGGCCGGACGCAAGATTGCCATGGTCGGCGACGGCATCAACGACGCTCCCGCCTTGGCGACCGCAGATGTCGGTATCGCCATGGGCGCGATGGGAACCGACGTTGCCATCGAGACCGCCGATGTTGCCCTCATGGGGGAAGACCTCCGGCATCTACCGCAGGTGCTGGCCCACGCTCGACGCGCCCGGCGCATCATGATCGAGAACATCGCCTTGTCGATTGCCATCATCGGCGTGCTCGTCCCACTGGCTGCTACCGGTGTCCTGGGCTTGGCCACCGTGGTGCTCGTCCACGAACTCGCCGAAGTCCTGGTCATAGCCAATGCGATTCGCGCCGCCCGCACCACTCCCTTGGACGGGTTCGTGCCCCCGCCCGCGGCGTCCGGTGCCCTCAACGTCACGATCGCACCCGCAGCGGCCTTCGAGGATGCCTGCTGTGCTCCGGCTCCGACGCCGAGGAACACCGCACCTCTCGCATCTGGGAACCTACTGGCCTCCAACACCACAACGTCACCATCGGCGATCGGAGCATACGATGACAGCTCCGGGTGCTCGGATGGATGTACCTGCTGCACATCGACCCCCGCGCACGGCGAACTCTTCCGCGGAAAGAGGTAGAGACCTGTGAGCGGTGATCGAACTGCACGCAGGCTCTACGAGATCGAAATGACCGCAGCAGCAGGGGCATCGACAACAGAGGTGCGCTGGTACCACCTCGAACGAGCACACATCCTCTCGCAGCCCTATCCGTGGTTGCATACTCGCAACCACGCCGCGATGTTGAAAGCTGCGGTGACAGAACATGATCGGCGCGAATCCTGGGGCCAGTTGATTCGGATCGTGGTCGCTGCTCCAGGATCGTGGTCGGGGCGATACCCGGCCGGTAACACCGGCCGGGTCGAGGCGGGACTGATGTCGCCGATGCCCATTCCGCAGGACCTTGCGGACGCGCTGGGGGGCACGTAGCGGGAGTCATCAGTTCAGGCCTGCGTAGGAGTGTAGGCCTGAGACGACCATGTTGATGATGAACAGGTTGAACAGCATCGCCACGAATCCGGCGATGTTGATCCATGCTGCGCGGGTGTTGCGCCATCCGCTGGTGGCTCGGGCGTGCAGGTAGGAGGCGTACACGATCCAGGTGATGAAGGAGACCGTTTCTTTCGGGTCCCAGCCCCAGAATCGGCCCCATGCGGCTTCGGCCCAAATGGCACCGAGGATGACGCCGACGCCGAAGAGTGGAAATGCGAAGATCGTGGTCTTGTACGCCAGGATGTCCAGTGTCTGCGCGGAAGGCAGACGGGCGACGATTCGGCTCATTCTGCTCCCCGAGGCCTCGGGATGCTTCATGCGGATCAGGAACAGCGCGCTCGCAACCCCGGAGATCAAGAACACCCCGCTGCCGAGCGAGACGATCGAGACGTGCACCGGCAGCCAGTACGACTGCAGTGCCGGTACCACCGGTGCTGCGTTGGCGTACAGCACGGTGCCAGCGACGAACAGGAGGATCAACGTCGGCACCAGGACGAACAACCACAGGGTGCGCAGCTGCTTGGAGCGCAGCACCACCAGTGCAGCCAGTACACCGGCCGCGCAGGTGACCGAGACGAATTCGTACATGTTGCCCCACGGCGGCCTGCTGGCGGCGATCCCGCGAAGAACGATCGACCCGACATGCAACGTCAGCGCCACCATCACCAGCCCGAGTCCGGTACGGCCCATGCGTTCGGACGGAACCCGCCGGGGTGCATCGGGAATGCGTCCTGGCGTCGTCGATGTCACTGCGATCACCCGCGTGCGCAGTCGCTCCATATTGTGCAGCGCCGCGCTACGGGTCGATGCGAGCTGGCCGAGGAATGCGATCGCTGCGAGGAGATAGACCACGAAGGCTGTCTCGAAGCTGATGTCGCTCCAACGGGCGAGGGTGTCGTCGATCGGCATGGTGTTACACCGTTTCTCTGTCGTGGGTCTCGGAGACGCTCGAAGTTGTCTGCGGCCAGATCTGTGACCGGAGGGTCTGGAATTCGGGTCCCCAGCCGGCGTGATCGGTGCGAGCCAGGCCGCCCATGTCCACTCGCGAGAGACCGTGTTCGCCAAGGTGGGCCCGGAACCAGACACGACGGCGTGTGATGACCAGGGACACCAGTAGTCCGGTCATCATCGTGACCGCGAACACGAGGACCCACCGCTGCGCGGGGTCGTATCCGACCTGGAGATTCGCGAATTCCTTGGCACCGTCGAACCGGACGAGGGTGCCGTCGGAGAGGGTTGTCGATTCTCCGGGCCGCAGGTTGACCCGGTCCTGCTTGACCAGCCGACCCTGGTTGATCATCTCCTGGTCCAGGGAGAAGATCGACTGCGGGATGCCGGTGTCGAGACCGGTGTCGCCCTTGTAGATGTCTACTGCCACAGCGGGATCGACCAATTCCGGGAAGCGGGAGGAGAGCAGGTTTCCGTTGAATTGCGCGGTGGGCGCGAAGAGTCCTTCGATGGCGATCTGGCCTCGGCGGCGTTCGTCGGCGGTGGCGTAGGTCCCCCCGGGTGGGTCGAATCGCAGCGCGCCGCTGCTGAGGAACGTCGTGGCGTCGTCGGGGCGGAACTGCAGGGCTTCGGTGCGGGTCTGGCCGTCGGGGAAGGTGACGGTGAATTCGGGGGCGTAGCCGTGTCCGGTGAGGTAGATGCGTTCGTCGCCGAGCCGGAGGGGTTCGTTGACTTTGAGTTGATAGTCGCGCCAGGTGTCGGCGGCGATGTCGTCGGCGCTCTGGTAGGAGATGTTCGAGGTGAACATCTCGGCCTGACCATTGTCGAGGTAGTCGGCGGTGAAGTCCTTGACCCGGATACAGAACGGCTCGAGTCCGGTGCCGTCGGTGCTGTTGCCGGCGCGGAAGGAGTCGTAGACGGCGGGAGAGGTGTTGCAGAAACCGGGTCCGTTGTCGGCGATGACGATGACCGAGCCTTCGTAGCCGAACAGTTTGCCGATGGCGATAGCGGCGAGCAGACCGATCAGAGAGAAGTGGAAGAGCAAGTTCCCGGCCTCGCGGGTGTAGCCCTTCTCGGCCGAGAGAGTCAGTGCCCCATCGGGCTCGGGCCGAACGACGGTACGCCACCCTTTCAAGTGCGGCGCGATGTCGGCAATCACCTTCTCGGGGTCACCGGCGAGGGTGCCCGAATGCTGCAACGGTAGTCGAGTGAGGTTTCGAGGTACTCGAACAGGTTGTGCGCGCAGAGCTTTGCCGTGCTCGATCAACCGGGGAGTCAGACAGCCGATCAGGGACACGAACAGCAGGACGTAGATCGCGGTGAACCAGGAACTTGCGAACACGTCGAACAATTCCAGTGTGTCCATCACCGGCCCGAGAGCCGGGCGCGCGGCGATGTAGGCATCGACGGCCTGGGTATTGAGATTGCGCTGCGGCAGCAGTGCGCCGGGGATTGCTGCGGCGGCGAGGAGGAACAGCAGCACCAGCGCTGTACGCATCGACGTCAGTTGTCGCCACCGGTTGCGCAGCATCGCCACTGTTCTGCGCACCAGTCTCGGCGAGTGCGCACCGGGGTGTTCGTCGATCGTCATCTCCGCACGCCCGTCACCGACCACCATCTAAATACTACGCGACATAGTAGTTTGCGTGTTCGGTGTGGTGGAGCGTGGTCGGCGCAGCAGCGAGAACGCCAGTGCCGCAACAGCGCCGGTGGCGGAAATCCATTCCGGAACGCTGCCGGTGATCGTCGCCGGGGTGAGCGTGGCGCTCAGGGACACCTCGGTGACGACAGCTGCGGGGGTGAACAGCTCCGTGCGCTCGACGACCTCCCCGCGTGCATCGATGACGGCGCTGACGCCGCTGGTGGCCGAAACGACGACGCTGCGCCCGTGTTCGACCGCTCGCACCCGCGACATGGCGAGTTGTTGATAGGTCATGTTCGTCCGACCGAAGGTGGCGTTGTTGGTCGGCACTGCGATCAGCTGGGCACCGGCGCGAACGGAGTCGGTGAGCAATGCGTCGAAGGCGACCTCGTAGCAGGTGGCCACCGCGACGGGCACTCCGGCGAGGTCGACGACACCGTTGCCCTGGCCCGGGGTGAAGTTTCCCGCTTGGGCGGCATAGGGAGAGAGTGCCGTGACGATCGCGCGCATCGGCAAGTATTCGCCGAACGGCACCAGTTGTCGCTTGTCGTGCATCTGTCCGGGCCCGCTGGCGGGATCCCACACGATCGAGGTGTTCGTGGTGGTGCCGTCGCCCTGGCGTAGCACCGTGCCGACGAGAATGGGCACTCCGACGGCGCGGGCTGCGGCGTCGATACGTGCGGCGGCATCGGGGTTGCGCAGAGGGTCGATGTCGGAGGAGTTCTCCGGCCAGATGACCAGATCGGGTGCGCGTACGCGGCCGGAGTCGATGTCGTCGGCGAGCTCGATGGTGCGCTGAACGTGGTTGTCGAGCACTGCTCGTCGTTGGGCGTTGAAGTCGAGACCGAGCCGCGGGACGTTGCCTTGCACCAAGGCGACGGTGACCGTGTCCTGCTGCGGTGGAGCGAACAGTGGAGCTACCACCGCGAGCGCCCCTACAGCAGTGGCCGCACCGATGCACGACGCTGCTGCAGTTCTGCGGGTGATGCGATCGGAAGCGATGGCACCGGCCAGAGCGGACCCGATCAGCACCACGACGAACGACAACCCCGGCGCGCCGATCAACGCAGCCAGAGGCAGCAGCGGCCCGTCGGATTGACCGAATGCGATGCGGCCCCAGGGGAATCCGCCGAACGGGATCCGAGATCGTGCCGCTTCCATCGCCACCCAGGCGCTCGCCACCCAGACCGGCCCCCACGGCAGTCGGGACATCCGATCCGCTACTGCGCCGAACATCGCCACGAAGAGGGCTTGAACGACGGCCAGCGCCAGCCACGGCACCGATCCGACGTACTCCCCCACCCACGGCAGCAGAGGCACGAAGAACGCCGAGCCGGCGACGAAGCCGTAGCCGGCTCCCGCGAGCGCTCCCTGCCCGCGGACCGCCAGCACCAGCACGGCAATCGCCGCGGGAGCGAGAAACCACAGATCGACGGGAGGGAACGTGGCGTACAACATCAGCCCGGACGACGCGACGGCGAGGAGCCGGATCCACGCGCGGACTCCGTTGCTGCCGGTCACCCACCGCGCCCGGCTCGGGCCGTAGCCGAGAGGTCGAGGTCCGGGTTCGATGTCAGGAGCGGCCCTCATGACGGCACTCGCGTGCAGCCGGTACCGGAGAAGTCTCTGCCGTTCATCAATTACTATGTTGCATAGTATTTGAAGTTATGGCAACTCTGCGGTGGAGACCGATCCCATGCCGTCGACGCGCAACACCCGTCCGAGGTACACCCGAGAACGAGGATCCGTGAACCGCTCCCCCACCACGTCTCCCACGCGAGTGCGTGCTTACACAGTGACTCTCGTGCTGACATTGGTCGCTACCGCGCTGACCGTCGACTACTGGGCGCAACAAGCGTTGCCCGGCTCTCCGATCGCACTACCGGTCCTCGAACTGCGACTCGCCTTCAACCGCGGAATGGCCTTCAGCCTGGGCGATTCGCTGCCTCTATGGGTGATCGTGTCGGTCACGGCGACGATCACCGCCGGGGTCGCGGCCTACGGATGGCACAGCGCTCGGCACGGGGAGCAGTGGACAACGGCAGCGCTGGCACTGATCCTCGCCGGTGCCCTGTCCAATGTTCTCGACCGGCTTGTCGATGGTGCGGTCACGGACTACTTCCACACTGGATGGTGGCCGACGTTCAACCTCGCCGATGTCTACATCACCAGCGGTGTCGTGGTGCTGATCGGTGCGTCGGTGTTCGTGCGGGATACAGCCGAGAGGCAGCCCGGTTCCGATTCGGCGGCCGCACACACCTGACCGTGGACCTCACTGTCTGCGGCTCCTTCGCCGTGTCGCCGGTGCAGTGCTCGCTACGGACGTCCCTGTGGACCACCGACCGCGCCGCGCAGATCCGTCTCACGACCCCGCGTGACCCGAGCCGGCGGGTTCGCACGACCCCGCCTCACCCACTTCGAAGACCTCGACTGCTCCCTGTCACCACGCCACTTCCCGACATCGCCCCTCACCGCGTGGAGGTTCGACCTGCAGCGTGGCGTGTTCGAGACTGTACTGATCGAGAAGGACCTGTTGAGCGGCAGCGAGCACCGGCGGTGAGGCGGTACCCGGGGTCACGGTCAAATGCGCCGACGCGACCTCCATCCCGGACGTCAGGGTCCAGATGTGCAGGTCGTGCACGTCCTCGACACCCTCGACGGCGGCCAACGACTTCTCGACCGCTGCCACGTCGATGCCCGACGGGGCGTGCTGCAGCAGTATCCGCACGGCGTGACGGCCCAGGTTGAACGCGCGCGGCAGGACGAACACTCCGATGGCGACCGCGATGACCGGATCTGCGTACCGCCATCCGAACAGGACGGTGACCAGCCCGCTGACGAGTACGCCGATCGAGCCGAGCATGTCCGCCATCACCTCGAGATACGCACCCCGAACGTTGAGGCTGTCCTTGGCGCCGCTGCGCAGCAAGGCGAACGCGATGAGGTTCATCACGAGCCCGAGTGTGGCCACCGCCATCACCGGGACGCCGGGGACCTCGGGCGGATTCGAGATGCGTTGCGCTGCTTCGTAAAGAATCCAACCGGCCACACCGAACAGCAGAAGTGCATTGAACAATGCGGCGAACACCTCGGCTCGGTAGAGCCCGAACGTGCGGGCAGCCTTGGTCGATTGTCGCTGCGCGAGTGTGATCGCCACGATCGCCATCAGTATCCCGAACACGTCGGTGAACACGTGTGCGGAATCGGAGAGCAGGGCCAGCGACGAGGTGGACAGGCCGACCACGACCTGCGTCACGAGGGTGACCGCCCCCAGGCCGACGGCGATCCACAGTCGGCCGAGGTGTTTTCCGGAAGCGCTGGCCGGTGAACCCGGCTCGATCCCGTGGCCGTGTCCGTGCCCCATCGCTGCTCCTTCGTCGTGTCCGGTCCGCAGAACGACAACATATTGCGATATGCGCATATATGCAAGTGTTGAAGGATCGTCCGGCGGCCCGGACTCGTACAACTATCATTCGTAGTAGTTCATTGTCGGCGCAGGTCGGACTGCCTCGCGCCTATGACGAAAACACGATCCACCGGGAAGAGGCGGACACCATGGCCACCGAAGCGGCCCGCTCGACCCGCGGCGCAGTGGATCGACGCTCCGGATCGCAGGTGATGGTGCTGTGCGCGGTGATTGCCGCGGTGGTCGCTGCACTGCTCGCCGCGATGTCGACGTCCCAAGCGCTCGTCCTGTTGGGTCTGCCCGATCCCGGCCCGGTCACCACGTTCGGGATTCCGGCGCTGACCGCGATCGGCGAGGTGGCCGCGGTCGTGGCGGCGGGTTCGCTGCTCCTCGCAGCATTTCTCGTTCCGCCTCAGAGGTCGGGTGTGCTCGACATCGACGGGTACGTAGCCGTCCGCACCGCGGCGAAGGCCTCCGCAGTGTGGGCGGTGTGCGCGGCGGCGTTGGTGCCGCTGACGCTCTCGGATGCGTCGGGTCAACCTGTCGGATCCGTTGCGGCGCAACCGGTGCAGTTCCTCGGTGCGATCGGCGATGTCGATTCCTCCACTGCATGGGCCATCACCTCTGCGGTCGCGGCGATCACCGCCGCAGCATGCGCGGCGGTGTTGCGGCATCGGTGGACCCCCGCCTTGTTCGCCCTGTCGATGCTCGCGTTGATCCCGCGCGCGGTCACCGGCCATTCCTCGACCGGCGGCAATCACGACATCGCGACGAACTCGTTGATTCTGCACATCCTCGCTGCCGCACTGTGGGTGGGCGGACTCCTCGCACTTCTCGCTCATGCGCTGCGCGGGGGTGGACACCTCGCCGTCGCGACCCGCCGCTATTCGACGCTCGCTCTGGTTGCGTTCGTGATCATGGCGGTCTCCGGAGTGGTCAACGCTGCCGTGCGAGTACCCGTGACGTCGCTGTGGGATTCGACGTACGGCGCTCTGATACTGGCGAAGATCGCAGCTCTGGCGATCGTGGGGACCCTCGGGTGGATGCAGCGACGACGAACGGTCGGCGCTCTGGCTCACGATCCCGAGAACCGCAGATCCCTGATCACGTTGTCGATGATCGAGACCCTCGTTCTCGTCACCACAGTGGGCCTGGCGGTCGCACTCGGTCGCACTCCCCCGCCCCCGCCGCAGGACGCTTCGCTACCTCAGGCGCACGAAGAGGCCTTGGGCTACGTGTTGGACGGCCCTCCCACCGCTGCGCGGTTGGCGTTCGAGTGGCGTTTCGACCTGGTGTTCGGCTCCGCGGCGGTGATCGCGGCCGTCCTGTACCTGCTGGCCGTGCGGCGCCGCCGGCGGGCAGGCCTGCCATGGCGGAGGCGGTGGACAGCGAGCTGGTTGACGGGCACTGCGGTGCTGCTCGTGGCGACCTCGTCCGGGGTCGGGCTCTACAGCCCGGCGATGTTCAGCGTGCACATGGCGGGACTGACCGCGGTCGCCATCGCCGTGCCGTTGCTGTTGGTCCTCGGCCGACCGGCCACCTTGGTCGCCTCGGTCCTGCCGACCGCGCCGGCAGCCGAGGCACCGGGCTCGCGCGAATGGCTCCGGGCTGCATGGCACAGCCGAGCAGCCCGGATCGCGATCCACCCGTGGGTCAGCACCACGGTGTTTCTGAGCAGCTTCTACCTGCTCTACCCCGGCGCAGTGTTCGACACCGTCGCCGACTCTCATGTGGCACACATGGTGATGAAGGGCTGGTTCCTGACCGTCGGGATGGTGATGTTCTGGGGCACGGTCGGCGAAGACCCGGTACCGAGACCGATCGCGGGACTGACGAAGTTGCTCGCGAGTATCACCGCGCTGGCCGGGTTCGCATTCTTCCTCGTCGTGACGATCGATCTCGAGACCGCGCTCGGAGCGAGCTTCTACAGCGGACTGCGTCTGGATTGGAACGCAGACCTGCTGGCCGATCAGCGGCGCGGCGGCACTCTGGCGTGGGGCATCGGCGAGTTGCCGTTGCTCGCTGCCGCGGTTCTCGCCGCGGTCCGGTGGTCGGCGGCCGACGAGAGCGCTGCACGGCAACGAGATCGCCGAGTCGACGATCAAGGTGATACCGAACTCGAGGCGTACAACACCATGCTCGGTGGCCTGTCCTCTCGGCGGGATCACCCCTGATACCCGAAGAATCCGTTCTCGGTCAGGGTCGCCGCAGCCCGCGGGATGTCCTGCCGAGGACCGTGACCAGCGGTATGGGCGAATCCGGGTCGAGCGGGATGGAAAAACTATGCTCGATAGTAGTAACCTGTGGCCTGACCGTCACCATTTCGTTATCTCGAGCGAGGCCTCGGCCTCGTAGCCACCAAGGATTGTGATCTTGGCCCGACACCGCACACCCGATCCGATCGACGACGACTGCGCAGCGCCGGCGCCGGCGCGCGGCGGCGTGATGTCGATGCCCGTCGGCACCAGGCCGCTGGCGCTCACCGATCGCCCCCGTCATCGGCGGGCCGAGTTCGCACCCTCGCGTTTCGTGACCGAGTCGCCCGCCGATGCCGGGTACTCCGAGACTCTGTCGGAGGACGAGCGCACGCCCTCGGCGCAGACGCCCGCACCGGATGGACCCGCTCACGCGGTCAGCGACGCCTGGGACACCGCGGGCGCGGGCGCTACCGCGTCGATGTGGGCGGCGCACGTGGCCGGTCCGGACGAGCCGACGCACGGCGAGGGTGACCGCGATGTAGTCCAGGCCGTGTCGCGAAGTGCTCGCCGCGGACTTCATCGCCGCCGGGTGCCGAAGCCGGGTGGCCGCGCCATCGCTGCGTCGGTCGCGGTCGGTGCCTTTCTTTCCGCGGCAGCGACGGCTCCGAACACGGGGTCGCAGGACAGTGTGGCGCTCAGCGCTGCGAGTATCGATCGACCTCCCGCCGGCGTCCTGCCGCCGAGCCCGGTCGTTGCCTCACCCCCGCAGGTGTTGCAGTTGCCCGATCTCGATGTCGGCCGGGTCGCGCAGCGCATGACCGAGCAACTCGCCGAGGGGGGAGTTCGGGCGGCGGAGCGCGCTGCACGCGATGCCGAGGCGCGGCGCCCGCTCTCGGTGGTGCCGGTGTCGGGCACATTGACCTCCAGTTCTGGGCCACGTTGGGGGACAACGCATTACGGACTCGACATCGCCAATACGATCGGGACGCCGATCGTATCGGTGACCGACGGTGAGGTCATCGAAGCAGGGCCGGCGCAAGGGTTCGGCCTGTGGGTGCGTATTCGTCAGGACGACGGCACGATCGGGGTGTACGGCCACATAGACCAGGCGCTCGTCACCGCCGGTCAACGTGTGAAAGCCGGCGAGCTCATTGCTACGGTAGGCAACCGAGGCCAATCCACCGGACCCCACCTGCATTACGAAGTGTGGCAACCCGACGGTGCCAAGTCCGACCCGACGGCGTGGCTGTCGGCACGCGGAGTCGATATCACCTGACACGACGAGGAAAGAAGAACTGGCGATGAAAAGGCTCGGTGATCTCGAAGCGGAGGTGATGAACGTGCTCTGGGAATGCGATCGACCGCAGTCGGTCCACGACCTGCGTGAACTCATGGCCGACAGAAACCCCGCCTACACCACGATCCTGACCGTCGTGACCCATCTCCACGAGAAGGGGTGGGTCGAGCGGACCAAGCAGTCACGCGCGTACCTGTACTCCCCGGTGCAGTCGCGCGCGGAGGCCACCTCGCAAGCGCTGCGCGAAATCCTCGACACCAGTACCGACTCGGCCGCCGTCCTGATGCATTTCGCGAAAACCGTCACCGACGACGAGCTCGACGCTCTGCGGGGGAACCTGCCGGACGTGAACCGGTGATCGTCGCGCTGGTGTTGCTCCTCGCGGCGATCATCGCGGCCGTCGCCCTGCCGCGGCCGCTGACCTCTCTCACCCGCACCGTGAACCCCACTCTCGCCTTGACCGCATGGATCGGCAGCATCGCCGGGGTGCTGTTTCTCGTGGGATCCGCGGTGACCGTGTTGCTCTGGCCCGGCCATGCGCCCGCCGAGGGCATGGTCGAACTCGCCGTCCGCTGTCTGGGCTCACTGCAACACGCGGCCCAGCCGTGGATCGGCGAAGCGGTCGCCGGAGCATCGGTCGTCCTCGCGGCGTCGGCGTCGGCGCGCGTCCTGCGCTCGACTCGCCGTCAGCTTCGAGCCCGGTCCAAAGTCCGCGACTATCACCGCGATGTCATCGCCGTCGTCGCGCGTACGGACCCCGGACCCGAACCGATCATGTGGCTCGACCACCCGCTCCCGCTGGCCTACAGCATCGACGGTCGCCCCGGCTACGTCGTGGCCACCGAAGGCCTGCTCGCCCATCTCGATCCCGATCAACAGCGAGCTGTGATCGCACACGAACGCGCCCACCTGCGCGGGCGCCACCACCGCATCGTCAACATCTGCGAGATCCTGGCCGCGGCGTTCCCTCGCGTTCCCCTGTTCGCCGCAGCACCTGCAGCGGTACGGGTTCTGGTCGAGGTCGCCGCGGACCGGTCCGCGGCCGCGGTCACCAGCGCCGACGCTGTACGTTCGGCACTGTCGACGGTCTCGCAGGCGCATTCTGCACGTCCACTGTGGGCACTGGGCCTGATCGGCGAATCGACCACCGAACGACTCCATCACCTCGATACGAGCACGCAGATGCCGACCCGGACAGTGCCCGGCGCATACGCTGCCGCCGCCGTACTGCCGCTCGTGGTGCCGGCCGCCATGGCAATCCTCACCCTCAGTGCGATCTCCGCCGCGGCATGTGCGGCCGTCCTGACCTGACCCACCCAAATACTATGCAACATAGTATTTGAGCTAGGCTGTCGGACGCGTCCTGTAATTCGCGTGCGATTCGAAGGTGGTTCCATGACGGCGCTGACATCTCCTCCGGCTGCGCCGGTGGTTCGCCCCTATCCACCCCGCGGGGCACGCAAGGGGTCGTTCCTGCACACGATGGTCACCACCACCGATCCGAAGGTCATCGGACTGATGTACCTGGTGACCTCGTTCGGATTCTTCCTCGTCGGCGGCCTCATGGCCTTGATCATGCGCTCCGAACTCGCCGTCCCGGGAATGCAGTTCCTCTCCAACGAGCAGTACAACCAGCTCTTCACCATGCACGGCACGATCATGCTGCTGCTCTACGCCACCCCGATCGTCTTCGGCTTCGGCAACTACATCCTGCCGCTGCAGATCGGCGCACCCGATGTCGCCTTCCCCAGGCTCAATGCCTTCTCCTACTGGCTTTACCTGTTCGGCGCACTGGTCACCACCGCCGGGTTCATCAGCCCCGGCGGTGCCGCCGACTTCGGCTGGACCGCGTACACCCCGTTGAGCAGCGCCGTCTACTCCCCCGGTATCGGATCCGACCTGTGGATCGTGGGCCTGCTCATCGCAGGCCTGGGCACCATCCTGGGCGGGGTCAACATGGTCACCACCGTGGTGTGCCTGCGCGCACCGGGAATGACGATGTTCCGCATGCCGATCTTCACCTGGAACATCCTGGTGACCTCGATCCTGATCCTGCTGGCGTTCCCACTGCTGACCGCGGCGCTGATGGGCCTGCTCGCCGACCGTAAACTCGGCACCCACATCTTCGATCCCGCCAACGGCGGGGCGTTGCTCTGGCAGCACCTGTTCTGGTTCTTCGGTCACCCCGAGGTCTACATCATCGCGCTACCGTTCTTCGGAATCGTCTCGGAGATCTTCCCGGTCTTCTCCCGCAAACCCATCTTCGGGTACAAGGGTCTGATCTACGCCACCGTCGGCATCGCAGCTCTGTCCATCGCGGTGTGGGCGCACCACATGTATGCCACCGGCGCCGTGCTGCTGCCGTTCTTCTCGTTCATGACCTTCCTCATCGCCGTGCCGACCGGAGTGAAGATCTTCAACTGGATCGGCACCATGTGGCGCGGCCAGGTCACCCTCGAGTCCCCCATGCTCTTCTCCATCGGATTCCTCGTCACGTTCGTCTTCGGCGGGCTGTCCGGAGTGCTCCTGGCGAGCCCGCCCATCGACTTCAACGTCACCGACACCTATTTCGTCGTCGCGCACTTCCACTACGTCGTGTTCGGAACGGTCGTGTTCGCGACCTATGCGGGCATCTACTTCTGGTTCCCGAAGATGACCGGCCGCATGCTCGACGAACGACTGGGCAAGTGGCACTTCTGGATGACGTTCCTCGGATTCCACGCCACCTTCCTCGTTCAGCACTGGCTCGGAGCGCAAGGAATGCCGCGCCGCTACGCCGACTATCTCCCGTCCGACGGGTTCACCACCCTCAACCAGGTCTCGACCGTGGGATCGTTCGTTCTCGGAGCCTCGACGCTGCCGTTCATCTGGAACGTCTTCAAGAGCTACCGCTACGGCGAAGTGGTCACCGTCGACGACCCCTGGGGGTTCGGTAACTCCCTCGAGTGGGCGACCAGTTGCCCACCACCGCGGCACAACTTCACCGAGATGCCCCGAATCCGCTCCGAGCGGCCGGCATTCGAGCTTCACTATCCGCACATGGTCGAACGCATCCGCGCCGAGCAGCACGTCGGTGGCCCGCACTCGGATTCGATCGCGCCCTCGGAAGTGATCACCGAAGCCATCGCCGGCCGTGAACGATCCGATCCGCCGGACCCGGTGAAATAACTATCGCCGCAGAAGTGACCCACCGCTAAACCGCCCTCCCTACTACTATGTCCCGTAGTTGTTGGGTCGGGCTCGATACAGAGGAGTACCCCACGTGAAACGTCTGATGCTGATCGCTGTGATGATCTGCGGGACAGCATTGTTCGCTGCAGCACCGGCGTCGGCGCACAGTGAGCTGGTCAGCTCCGACCCGCCCGCCGATGCCACCCTGGAGTTCGCGCCGATCGGTGTCGGTCTGGTGTTCAACCAGGACATCAACGAATCGTTCGCGACCATCAGCGTCGTGGGTCCTGGCGACATTCAGTGGGCACAAGGAACGGCCACGGTCGAGGGCCCCGACGTATCGGTCCTGCTCCAGGACGGACTCCCCAACGGGGAGTACACCGTCGGCTACCGTGTCACCTCCGCGGACGGGCACCCGATCACCGGGTCGTACGGTTTCTCCGTCGACGTTGCGGCGACCGCCACCCCTCAGGACGCCGCTGCACAGCAATCGCAGAGCGGTGCGACCTCGACCTCGCCGACTCCTGCTACCACGGCAACGCAGCCCTACGATCCCAACAATCCGTCCGCCAGCGAAGACCGGCCACCGAAACAGAACACCATGATGCTGCTCTCGATCGTGGGCCTGGCTGTGCTCGGTCTCGGTGCCATCGCCCTGACCCTGGTGATCCGAGGCAAGAACAAGCAATGACAGGGTGCCGATGATCATCGCTGCCGTTGCTCCCCCGGAAGGGCCGCCGACGCTGGCAGCGTTGTTGAGCTGGGATCTTCCTCCCCTACCGATCCTGCCGATCGCCGGTGTCGTCATGGCCGGGCTGTACTGCTGGGGGCTCTACCGGGTCCGCGGTCGAGGTATCGCATGGTCGCGGTGGCGGAGTGCGAGTTTTCTGCTCGGTTGCGCGGCGCTGGTCCTGGTGACCGGACTGCAGATCGAACGCTACGGCTACAGCCTGTTCAGCGTCTTCATGTTCCAGCATCTGACGTTGTCGATGACCATCCCACCGTTGTTGGTGGTGGGTTCGCCCGGACGACTTCTCCTGCGAGCCACCGCGCATCACGGAGCCGGTAGGTGGGTACTGATCGCGGCGCTGACGGGGTTGCGTAGCCGCGCCGGACGCATCGCTCTCCATCCCGGGCTGACGATCCCGTTGTTCCTTTTCAGCTATTACGGGCTGTATCTGTCGTCGATCTTCGATGTTCTCGCCATCACAGTCATCGGGCACGTATCGATGGAGATCTTCTTCTTCGCCAGCGGGCTGCTGTTCATCATCCCTGTGCTCGCCGTCGGCCCCCTCCCCGTTCGGCAGAGCAATCTGGGCCGGTTGTTCGACCTGTTCGTCGAGATGCCGCTGCACGTGTTCTTCGGTGTCATCTTGATGATGTCGAGCACCCCCATGCTGGCGACCTTCGCCTTCCCACCCCCGGAATGGGGCATCGATCCGGTATCCGATCAAAAGCTCGCCGGAGCGTTGGCGTGGTCCTACGGCGAACCGGTCGCCCTACTGGTCGTGCTCATCTTCTGCATTCAATGGAACCGGGACGAAAAAGAGGAATCGGCCGTCGCGGATCGCCAAGCCGAAGAGGACGGATACAGCGAACTGAACGCTTACAACGACTTCCTCAAACAGATCGGCACCGAAACCCGGTCCCGCACCGGACGATGACGCCAGACACTCTTAGCGGCCTGAATGGAAAGCACGATGAGCCACGACGCACGACAGGACAGCAGATGCCACTGATCCGCACACCCTCAACTGCTCGAGGACGGCTTGCCCTACATGTGCTGGCTTACAATGTCGTGCGCCTGCTCCTCGTGTGCGTCGCCGCAGGAGTGCTTTTGGCCGTCGACGCGCTGACCAGTCTCGACATTTCCTTCGTGTTGGTTCTTCTCATCGCACTCGCAGCAAGCCTGCCGCTGTCGGCACTGACGCTGAGAAAACTTCGCCGAACCATCAACGCGGACATCGAAACAGTCGATCGCATGCGCTCGATCAAGAAGCGAGGTCCCGCCGGCGGGACAACCCCTTAGTAAAACGCTGTGACGTCGGGGGTCGTGTAGCGGCGGCTGCCCGGCGCGGTGGGCATCGATGACCCATTCAACCCCCCGCCGGGGACATCGAATCCACTGGTATCGGCATGTGGCCTCGCCTGTCGATCGGCACGGCGACGGGGCCTGGACGCGCCAGCCACCTGGCCAGCCCTACTCGTCACGAAGCCGGTCGGAGACTCGACTCATCCTTGTTCCTGACGAGAGGCTGTGGAAGTGAGGTGACGATAGAGCGTGGCGCGGCCGATTCCGAGGACGGAGGCGAATTCCGTCTCCGGCATTCCGTCGGCGAGCATGCGGCGGCGAGGCCTGCCATGGTGCGTTCTTTGACGAGGTCTCGTTCGAATTCGGCGAGTGGGAACCAAAGATGTTGTACGTCATACGTCCTCCAATTGTGGAGGTGTCGATTCCTTCGGTGATGCTGCGGAGTGATGCGCCTTTGGTTTCGATGAGGTTGACGGCGACTGCACTGTTTCAGAAAGTGGACTGCGCTAATCACCTCTCGCGACCGCTAGAGCGTCTCGCTCTTCCCGCGCGAGGGTGAGGTTGCTGTAGAGGGCGGATCGTTTCAATCCGGTGTTCTTGCAGAGTGTTTCGATCTTGAACTGCCGTGTTTCGTATACCTGGAGTAGGTATGCCCGCTCTTCAGGGGTCAGGGTGTGCGGCCGGCCTTTCATCTTGCCAGCCGCTGCTGCGGCCGCGATCGCGTCGCGGGTGCGGGCTCGGATCAGGTCGGACTCGAATTCCGCCATGAGGCCCAGCATCCCGATGAACATTTTGCCCATGGGATCGGCTGGGTCGTAGACCTTGCCGTCGATCAACAGTGCCACTCCCCTGGCGGCGAGGCGGTTCACGGTTTCGTGGAGGTCTCCGGCCGATCGGGAGAGTCTGTCGAGTTTGGTGACGCAGAATTCGTCGCCTTCGCGGCTGGCGTTGATGGCGTTTTCGAGTCCGGGGCGTTTTGCTTGACGGCCGCTGACAGCGTGGTCGATATAGACCCGGTCGCGTTCGACACCGATCTTGGCGAGCAGTCCAATTTGGACGGAGGTGTCCTGTCTAGCGGTGCTGCAACGCGCGTACCCGATTTTCATGCCCCTCCGGCCTGCTGGACTCGATCTGTCCAGTAGAGACTACGGGAAGCTGGACCAATCAAGTGGACACTTCCAGCGGACGGTTCGGCTGAGAGAACGTCATGGTCAATCACTCTCAGTAGCCCGTCCGCACTCGTCCGGTATGACGATGGTCAAAACGCACACCCAAACCCGCAGGAAGCGACTCAGGCGATTTCCCGGGACTTCACCTGAATCGCATTACTCAGCCGGCCGGGGAATGTGGACGTCCAGGTACTGTCCCTCTTACCAACGCTTCGGAGAGCACTCAGCTCGACCACATCGGAAAGACCACCACCACATGAGACGTACACCCCTCGCTGCCGCAACTGTCCTGGCGGCAGGCCTGTTCCTCGCCGCGTGCGGCAACGACGACGACGCCAAGGTTGAAACCAACGTCGTTTCGCCGTCCTCCCAGGAGCAGCAGGTAGAGACCTCGGCCAAGCCGGTCTCGAAGTCCGATGCTGTTGTACAGGAGTTCACCACGGCTCTCGCTGACCTGGGAATCGAGCATGGCGAGCCAGAACGTACAGAGGTCGGATTGTCGGGGGCTCAGATGGTGTTCGATATGTCAGTGAACGGCTATGACGCCGGGATCAATATCTTTCAGGACGAGGAGGCGCTCGCGACGTGGCAGGAGGCCAGCGATTCCTTCGGCGGGATTCACGTCGTTCTGCCCGATGAGTATGCCGTGCTGTCATTGAACAGTTCAGAGGGCATCGCTGACTCAGCAGAGATCGCCCCGATGATTGCCGAGGCCGTGGGCGGCACCGCACACGGGGCTTAGACGCACGACCGGCGACTCCCCAACGCGATCCGGAAAGACGCCGGTCACTACATCCAATTTCGAATTTGACAGTGCACTTTGTCGATGGCCAAAACGCGCGCTCGAGCCCGGAGAACGCCGCCCAGCGCGTATCTGATCCAGGGCAGAACGCGTTAAGAGTTCATCAGCTGTTGAAAGCAACTCCCTGTGCGTTTTCTGGGCCAGAACTAGCCCCCGACATACAAACCGAACCGTTCTTTTGGTATTCATACTTGGACGCTCAACAGTAAAGCTTGAGCAAAGATCCGGATGTTGAGGGCGAAATGACCTGGCTGTTGCAACGAGCTTCTTGGATTACGAACCGATTTAGACCCGCGGACGGCCAGCTCAACAAACATTTCAGATCGGTTGCTGCGCTGGCGGTTTTCGGAGTGGTCGTGGCGGGGTGCTCGAGTACGCCCGAAAAGATCGATCCGAAGGACGTGGTTCTAGTGGTCGATTCAGCGATCACTGCGGAGGCCCCCGCGGAAGTCGACCTCGCTGATGGCGTTAAGGCATCGTTCTACTACTCGGTAACTTCTGCGAAGGTGGGCAACAGACCTGTCGTGCATGTCGAGTTGGTGCCGGATCCGCCTGGGCCATCCGTAAATTTTCGAGCACACGTTGAAGTGTCGCAGAATGGCGAGCCTATCGATGTGTACTTTTCGTATGACGATTCTGGCTCTACGAAGAACGAGAAGGTCGTAACGGGCAGCAGCGACCGGGTGGAGTCTCAATCCTTCGGTCTCCTCCCACAGACGTCCGGACCTCGGTACGACGGTTCCAGCGACGAACTGAACAGCCGGTCTGGTGATGATTTCACTTTTACGCTGTCTCAGATGGAGACGAGCACGAGCCCTTTCCAGCCGACCGAACTGGTGCGGCGGTCCCTGCCCACGTTCGACGAGACTCCTGCGGATCAGTTCAACAAGCTGGCATCCGAACGACGTTGGCCTGTTCCTTCAAGTTTCAAGTCACCCGGAATCGATCCAGTCCGGCTTCCTGCGATTGCAATGCAAAGCTTCATTGACCAGGTCAACGGCTGGGGCATTCGGGGCGCAACGTCGAGTTCTCCGACGCAGATTTTCGCAGACTGGATGACCGATTGGAATGTTCACATGTTGACCGAAGGAATCAAAACCCTCGGCGATGCACAGATCAAGGACACTTATCAACGCGTTTTGTCCGGGGACATCGAGAAGTGGTTCGGTAACGGAACATACGTTGTCGGCAATGGCCCAAACCAGATACCACCCGGCACGTACGTGTCCGCGAAGCCGAACGGCGCGCTGATCAAGGATGCCTACTGGGAGCGCACTTCCGCATCTGGTGACATCATCGACAACAATTTCGTTTCGTCTGCCCAGCAAGTAACCGTCACGATTGCATCCGGCGACGGACAGTTCACAAGCTCTGGAATGGGTACCTGGCGACCGTCTGCATGATGCCTTCGACATGCAGACGGGTCTTTCTGGACCATGAAGCCGGCGACGGACGTTTCGGGGCTCTACAAAGCGATAGGCGGATGATACGCCGTCGCTGATGCATACGAACTGCACTCTACGATCTCCAACGGCGGCTTGAACCTCGGGTTGAGCGCATGCTCAGCGTGCCCGCCAGGGGATTTCCGCTGCGCGGCACGACGTCCCACCGGAGCTCGCAGAAGAGCCGCCAGGCAAACCATGCTGGCGGCTCTCGTCATGCGGGCCTCTGGGCGTCTACGTAAGCTCGAAGGTCATCGAGCCAATCTCGTTCTGGCCCAGATTCGTCGAAGCGATCAGCTCCACAGGGGTTGTCGTGTCGGACAGCTCGTACGCGATCGCGTTGGGGACAGTCCCGCCCTCCTTGATCTTGTTCATCTGTGAGTCGAGGAACGCAGCGTCCGGCAGCGAACCGACACCAAGCTTGTTCTCCGCGTTGGGATCGTTGTCCTGGTATGCCTCGAATCGGAATATCCACGCCGTTCCCGGATCCGTTTCCTTGCCGGAGACATTCGTCGTGTCATACCAGAATGCAATGACGGGCTTCTTGCCGTACTTGTTGCCTTCCTCGCCGACCTGAATTGTCTGCACGTCGGTGATTTTGATGACGACGTCCTCCGTCGTAAGGACGTTGTTCATGAACGACGCCTCGGGAGGTGCCGCAGCGGGCGCGTCGATGGCGACTGTCGATCCCGGTGTCGGTTCGGCAGTCGGTTCTGCCGAATTGCAGCCGACGAGCGCGATGGCCGCGATGCTGACGGTCAAGCTGGCGAGCGAGAGTTTGGTGATGCGGTGCATGTGATGTCCTCTGGTGAATGTCGAGCAAGTGATCAGAGCATTTGATCGGGTGCTGATTATCGTTCACGGCGTTCGCGCCAATGGACGTGTACACGATGTCACTGGTAGCCGATACTCTTTGGTCGCTAGAACACACATCACACGGAGCTCGGAGATCTCGATGGTTGAACCGGTCAGGGTGGACAAGGTCAACCTGAAGAGGGCGGACAAGGTCAACCTGAAGAGGGTCGGCGACTTCACCAAGTTCGCGCGGGATAGCTCGAAACAGCTGGGTGAACAGACCAGCGACCTCAAGGTCGCCGCGTCAGATACCTTCGGGAAACTGACAGCGAAGAAGCCTGACCCATATCAGGAGGGGATAGCCGAGTACAACGGCGCGTTCACCTCGATGAGCGACAAAGGCCTTTCTCTCTTACTCCTGCGAGAACGCTCGACAGATCTGATCGAGCTCGTCGAACAGCTGGTGAACAGCGTCGTCAACACCCCGAAGTCCTTCGAGACCGACATCGCCAAGATCGACATCAACAAAGCCCAGTTCTTGGGAGCGGAGGAGTTCGCGCGGAAGGATCTCGAAGCCGCACGACAGTCGGCGGCAGGTGCCACCGCCGGGTTCTCCGCAGGCGCTGCGGTCGCGAGCATGGCACCGACTGCGGCACTATGGGTTGCCACCACCTTCGGCACCGCATCGACCGGCACCGCGATCTCCGCACTCTCCGGCGCGGCAGCAAGCAACGCCGCACTCGCATGGCTCGGCGGAGGAGCTGTTGCAGCCGGCGGCGGAGGCACCGCAGCCGGCGGAGCCTTGCTCGCCCTCGCCGGCCCCATCGGCTGGACGGTCGCCGGTGCCACACTGCTCGCATCGATAGCCGTGTTCACCAAGAACAAGTTCGACAACCGCGAGGCAAAGCACGCAGCGCTGACCTCGGTGAAGAAGAACACCGCGCAGATAGAAGGCATAGACGCCCAGATCGATGATCTCCTCCGGCGTACAGCGGCCCTCCGGGACAAACTCCTGCGAAGCTACAGCGCAGCACTCACGTGCTTCGGCGCTGATTTCCTCACATTGCCCGTACCTCAGCAGTTCCAGCTCGTGGCGCTGGTGAACAACACGAAGGCATGCGCAGCCCTGCTGACGAAGCGCATCGAGCAAGGCACCGATGATGAGTGAGGCAGTTGAGCTCGGCAAGAGCAACCAGGAACAGGCTGTCGCAGCCTGGGTGAACTACCTCAATCAACTCCGGCTCGATAGCCTCCTGAGCACCCTCGACCAGCAGGACATGAATCTGGCGGATGCGCTCGCCAGCGTTACCGCGGCGGTTCGCAAGATCGACCTCGAGGTGGTCACAACCAACCGCGGCGGAGTGAAAGGCATGCACGGCTTCATCGCCGAGGTCGCAGAAGTGGGCGTCGGCAACGCTCGACGCCAGGTCTCGGGCGAAAACCCGCTTTACCAGTGGGTGAACGACAACGGCCCCGTCGACCTCATGCGCAGCGGCGTAGCAATCCAGCAGAAGTTCTTCGCGGCTGGCAACCGCTTCGGCCTCGGCGCGATCGCGGACCACCTCCAGAAGTATCCCGACTTCGTCGAGAACGGCGGGAAGTATCAGATTCCCCGCGATCACTTCGAGGTAATCCAGAAGTTGCACGCCATGCCACGCGAGGAGGCCGGCAAACTCTTGACTCGCACCGGCGACGGCCCATCTTACGGAGACTGGACGCGAGTGCAGTCCTTCTTCGAAGGGGGTTCTCTCGGCGTCGAGTCACTCGAGCCCTCGCACCTGAAGTACTCCGAGGTCCAAATGGGTGCCTACGGCGCAACTCTCGAGTCAGAGACGGATTCCCTCCGCTCCACCGATCAGTCCCTGCGTGACGACGCCTACCAAGCAAGCAAGCCGACGCTACGGGAGGGCACGAAGGCCACACTTGCGGCCGCCGCCATCGAAGGCGGGACCGCACTCGCGCTGGCCGTGATCGCGAAACGCCGTGCAGGCAAGCAGCTCAAAGACTTCACACGCGAGGACTGGACCGACATCGCAGGCGAAGGAGGTCTCGGTGCCACCCAAGGCGGTGTCCGAGGACTCAGCATCTACTGGCTCACGAACTTCTCCGCCACCCCCGCCGCCGTTGCCAGCTCGATCGTCACCGCTGCTTTCGGCGTCGCGGAGCAGGCGAACAAACTTCGTCGCGGTGAGATCGATGAGTTGGCGTTCATCGAGAACTCGGAGCTGGTCTGTCTCGAGACTGCCGTCAGCGCCCTGTCATCCTTCGTCGGCCAGGCCATCATTCCGGTGCCAGTTCTCGGTGCCGTGATCGGCAATACTGTCGGCGTTGTCATGTATAAGGCTGTGTCGTCTTCACTCTCAAAGCGAGAGGCATCGCTGATCGAGCGCTATCTCGGCGAGCAGCGCATCCTCGATGAGCAACTCGCCGCCGAGTACCAGGAGCTGATCAACCAGCTCGATGCGAGCATGTCCGACTACCTAGGGGTGCTCGAACGGGCCTTCTCCCCCGATGTGGAGGTCGCTCTCCTCGGATCCGTCGAGCTCGCACTCGAGCTCGGTGTGGCCGCTGACGAGGTCTTGGATTCCGACGAGAAAGTCCTCGCCTACTTTCTCGACTAAGGCAATGCTCCAGAAGAGTGGACAGGCCGCCCTGTTCGGACCAAATACCGATGGAAGCGCCCGCTGACCTACCAACATATTTGTGCACCACACTTCTGACGCAGAAATTTCACAAGACGACTGCACTGGACGGTAAAACGCCAGCACGCAGTGCAGCCCACTTCTGAAACTGACAGCTACGCGAGGGTGTCGACGACCGATCAGAGCGCCGACGCGCAGAGCGAAGCCTTGAGCGCTGCCGGGTGTTCGAGAGTGTGGACGGAAACTGCGTCGGGTGCGACGACGTCTCGGCCGCAGCTGTCGGATCTGTTCTCGCATCTGCGGCGCGGCGACACGTTGGTCGTGTGGCGACTCGACCGTCTCGGGCGATCACTCCCCCATCTCCTCGAAACGGTCGAGCAGCTCGACGTCGATGGCGTCGGATTCCGCTCGCTGACCGAAGCGATCGACACCACCACCTCCGGCGGAAAGCTGATCTACTCCATCTTCGGAGCATTGGCGGAATTCGAACGCAACCTCATCCGCGAACGCACCAACCTCGGACTGGCAGTGGCACGCGCCCAAGGGCGACTCGGTGGCCGACCACCGGCGATGTCCGGGACGCAAATCAAACAAGCGAAGCGAATGCGCACCGGCGGAATGTCACTCACCGACATCCGAGAAGTGCTCGGAGTGTCGCGATCGACGCTGTACCGGCACTTGAAATAGCCCACCGCCAATCGCCGTTTCTCGCACATGGCCCGCCGGGCCGATGCGAGTCAACTTCCGAAGCTGCCACCGTGGGGGTCTCGGGCACATCGACGACTTTGAAAATCGATGGACGCATGATCAGCCACGAGAATTCGTCTGCTTCAATTCCGTCATGACCGAACCGGTAGAGATCACAACGACACCACCCACCATTGGTGACACACTCCAAGTGCGACGCCTAGAGGGCGGCACCGCTACCGGGACCGTAGTCGAGGACTTCGCCGACTACTTGCTGACCGTCCCCGCCGCCGGCCGAGACTGGGCCATGCCCCATCGATGGGCCATCGCGTCGGAAGACGGAACGCTGATCTTCGCCGACGACGCCGACATCATCGAGCACCACAAATCCGAACCGTCGACGACAGCACCGACAACATCGAACGACATCAGCGACAAGACCTGACCGGTGGACATCTACTCAATTCTGGTTGCCTCGGTCATCGGGTCCGCGGCCGTACTAAGCATTGCCAAACCAGTCCTGCTGGCCATGACGATCATCGACATCACGCGGGCGCTGCGAAACCGCACCAAAGGTTCCCCAGGCCAACACCGGCGTCAGCACGAAGTGCAGCCAACTTCTGACACTGACAAACGTCATCGACACTACTGATCCTCGCGTTGATCGCCCTCGCTGGTGGGAAGTCGATTCACGTCGCGATCACCGTAGGAATCACCCCATTTCCACACGCCACTGAGTGCATCGCGAACTTCGCTACCGCCCCGACGACGGCGTAGGCGCGTGGTACGCATGGCGTACTCACGGAGTCGATCACGGACATCGTCGTCCAGGTCTGGGCCACTGGGCAGATTCAAGGCCCACCACAACCGGCGCCGATACTCCGCACCCGAAATCCCGAACGCCACGAAGATGTCTTCGTCATCGGCACCTCCATAGGGTTCCCAGCGCACCGCGAACCCCACAAAAGTCTCTGCCGACCGCTCTTCCATCATACCGATGATTCTGGTCGACGTATCGACCCGTCCGCACATCGGCCGCCCACCCCCACCACAGCCTTGAACACCCCGACCTGTGGTGCCGATTGTGCAGTTCACTTCTGCACTCAGAATGTCAGAAGACGACTGCAATCACGGGTAAAACCCCAGCAAATCGTGCAGCCTACTTCTGAAACTGACAGCAGCGTTTCACGTTTGCCGGTCAACCTCTCCCGTGGCTACCGAATCACACCGGAGCCGAGCGGGCCGACCTGGCCCCATCCCTGAGTGCATCGCCGTTCCGACAACTCGTAGTCGTTTTCTATCGACGTTTCGGCATCGTCGAACGGGAAGCCGCACCAGACCGCCGATCGAGTGCGGACGCCTGTGTAAGGCTCTCGTGATCAGCTGGGGTCTTCGTGGGCGAGAGCGCGGTAGCCTTTCGCTCCGGCACGGTCGACGGCGGCTTTGACGACCCCGAACACCGCGCCATGAATGGCGGCCGCGATCAGCACCTCTTGGACGGTGCGGCTCAGGTCTTTCGGGTCGGGAGTCGAGGTGTCGTTGTCGCCGATACGTTTCCACACCTGCTTGAACACCACCCCGGCAAGTACCCCGCCGAGCACGCGGGTAGCCAGCGACAGCGGTTTGTACACCGCTTTCGACACCGCACTCATCGCAGCAACCGCCGCGCACGGCGACGACGCGAGAACACCACCAGCACTACCGCCGCGACCAGGGTCCCGACAGCGGCCGCGGCGACCTGCGGATTGTCCTGAGCCAACGTCTTGGCCTTCTCCGCCTGAACGGTTGCTTCACTGCGCACCCGCGCAGGCACATCGACTTTGTCGGCGAGCGCCGCCACCGTCTCGGCGAGTTCGGCGCGCTGCTGTTCGATATCCGGCACCGGCGCTACTGGCGGGTCTGTCACGTGCGCCTCCTCGCCTGTCTCGTTACCGCGTGCAACGTGCTTGTTCTCGGTCATCGGATTCCCTTCTTGATGGCGGTGATGTCGTCGTTGACACTGGCGACGGTCTCTGCCGGTACCGGAGGTACCGCATTCTTCGCGCGTGAGGTCCCCACCGCAGCCAAAACCCCTCCCACCACCAGGACTGCGGCGGCGACGATCAGCGCTGCCAGCCACGCCGACAGCACTGTCGCCAACCCCAGCACTGCAGTTGCTATCAGAGTGGCGAGACCGAAGAACAGCAGCAGTGCGCCCGCACCGGTGATACCGATACCGATGCCGAGCCGGGTGCCTTTGCTTTTCACTTCCTCGAGGCCTGAGCGGATCTCGCTGCGCACCAGCGTCGACACCTGATCGGTCAAACGTTCGACGAGCTGCACTGTCGACAGATCCGCAGCCGAAGTGCGGGCTTCCTCCGACGGTGGCCCGGAATGAGCGTTCATTGTTTCTCCCTGCATATGTTGATTCGAAGTGATGTCTCCGCCAGTGCTGGAGCCGGAAACAGGTACAGGCAACGGCTCTTCGTCGCCGTGTGTCGTGCGATTGTGTCTGTCATCGCGCTGCCCAGCACCGCTGGAATGTGCCGTGGCATGTTGGTGGCGAAGCCGAAGCCGTCGTCCGTCGTCGACGGCGGCGGCATCTTTCTCCTCGTTCTTCTCCGACACCCGAGTATCTCGGGGTGGGAGCTGCAAACGTTCCTCGGCGACCATCCCTGCCTGCAGTTGTCGGCCACGTTCGAGTTCGGAATCGAGTTCGGCACCGAACAGCAACGCAAGGTTGGTGATCCACAACCACAGCAGGAACACGATCGCCCCGGCCAACGATCCGTAGGTCTTGTTGTAGCTGCCGAAATTGGCGACGTAGAACCCGAACAGGATCGTCGCGGCGACCCACACCACGATCGCCACCACTGCTCCGCTGCTGATCCACCGAAACTTCGGCTGCTGAATATTCGGAGTCGCGTAATACAACAACGCGACCGCGAGAACGACGATGCCCAGCACGACCGGCCACCGTGCGATGTTCCACACCGTCAACGCGGTATCGCCGAGACCGACCGCATCCCCCACCGCGGCTGCTACCGGTCCGCTGACCGCGAGCATCACCGCCGCGAGAGCAATCAGCACCAGCGCCGCCACCGTCACCAGCAACAGCACCGGCCGCAATTTCCAGACCGGACGCCCTTCCTCGACCTCGTACATTCGGTTCATCGCCCGCCCGAACGCCCCCACATACCCCGACGCCGACCACAACGCACCCGCAACACCAGTAACCAGAGCGAACCCTGCGGCCGGAGCGGACACCAACTGCGTGATCGGCTCCCGCAGCGTCTCCACCGCCGAGGAGGGTCCCAGATCGGACACGATCTGCAACACACCATCGACGGTGGCTTGTCCTTGCCCGAACACACCGAGCAGCGACACGATCGCCAACACAGCGGGAAACAGCGACAACACTGCGTAGTACGTCAACGCTGCCGCGAGATCGGTGCACTGATCACGCGAGAACTCACGCGCAGTCTTGCGAAGCACGAACAGCCACGACGTTTTCGTCAGCTCCGTCGGCGAGTCGGCCTTGCGCGGATCATCCGGGTCGGCATCCACCGGTGCGGACGGGACATCATCGTTCTCACTCACCTGACGCTAGTACCCGCAGCACACCGATGAAAACATTGCCCGAGAGTCAGCAGCAGATGAATCGTCGGCACAGATAACGCAGTAACAGTCTGGTCTTGCGCCGCAAAATGGACCGAGCTTGGTACGCAGAGCACCGCTACCACCGGCGCGGTCTGTCTCTCGATGAGTGAACAACCCGTCAACCGAACAGGGTTTCATCGGAAATAGAACGGGGACGGTTTTCGCCCGGTGGCGGTGACAGATCACCATCACTCTTCCGTTGTTGTACACGGCCCCATACCCACGACGTTATCGGCGTTGTCCGCAGGCGAGGCGTCGAGACCACCGCGAATCGGCTGCTGACCGGCCTGCTTCAATGCTGAACTATGACCGATCCCAAACAAACCACCACCGGAGCCCTCTCGGTTGGTGACATCGTCGAAGTGCACCGCCCCGACGGGACCACCTCTGCAGGGACACTCGTCGAGGACTTCGGGGACTACCTCCTGCCCGCAGACACCCTCGGTCGCACCTGGGCGCCCCCACACCGCTGGGCGATCGCCCTGGACGCCGGGGCCCTCGTCTTCGCCGACGACCAGGACGTCACCGCACTACCTGCTTCCCCACCCACCAACACCGCAGCCAACAGTCCCGCAGCTGACAGCACCGCCGGCACGCCGTGACGAAACACCCTCGATCTGTCCCCCGCCGCACCTATCTGTTCTGGAGCGGCGTAGCGCTCGTGCTGATCACCTGCGCGGCGTGGGCACTCGACCCCGAACGCGGGTTCCTCAGCGCCGCGATTCTCGGCGCCACCGGGACCGCCGTATTCCTGGCACTCGTAGCCGTCATCAGCAGAACAGGATGAGCGAACAACCCGCCCGGGCATGGAGGTGGGCGAGTCTGCGCGCACGCGCCCACCGCGATCGGTTCGACCTCGACACGCGAAATGAGGTTCACCCCGGATGCCGACGCAGCAGGTATCAGTTTTATCAAGACCGGCTGAGCGGCCGAAGGACGATTCAACGCGTCGGTGCGTCACCCTGTGTTGTCCCGGTGTATCGATCCGGCGTGGCTGCCCCCGCAGGGCACCGGCGAGCGCCTTACAGTTCGACCATGGACTCGCGGAATACAGGTGACGAACAGCAGCGCGCAAGCGAGCCTGACAACATCAGCGGTGCTACAGGAGAGGCTCCTTTCGGCGGCGACGACCGCGGTGACGGTGTGGTCATTCCGGCGGACTTCGGAGCCGGGAGTTCCGGGCGCGGCGGTGACCGCTTCCCCAGTGTGGAACCGGATCTGTCGTCATCTGTCGACGACGTGGTGTTCGAGGATTCGGTGATCGAACTGACTGCGCGACAACGCCGGTTCGTCGAAGTAGCAGCGTGGACGTTGGCCGATGATGTCTACGATGCGATCGAGGAGCTACACCGACGCCCCGGGTCGGCATCGCACAGCTCGTCGATTCTGAGCGACTTCCCACCGGTGACGTGGACGCGGCCGGCGGCATGGTGGCGTGAGCAGGCCCGCTGCTTCGACGATCTCGCACTCGAGGCTCAGGCCGGTATCGACCCGGATCCGGTCTGCACCGGGGAGGAGATGGCGCTGCACTTGATTCTCGGTCGAGCACGGGCAATGGCCACCGACGAGTCCGATCGCCGTATGGATTTGGTCGGCGACATCGCCGCGCACGACAACGACAACGACTGGGAAGGTCCGCTGGACTATCTGTTCCAGGACCACGATGTGCTGACGTTGTTCGACAATGACACCAAACCGCATCCTGGTGCAGTCAATCTCGTTCCCGCGGAATGGTTCACCCCGTTCGTCGACATCGAGTCCCGCAGGCCCGATCGCGGCTTCCGACGCTGACAGCCCACCCCGGCGGTAGGTAGATCCCGGCGATCCACGGGGCCGCGCACCCGGCACCGCGTTGGCAAAGCCCCGTAGTTCTCGGTTTCGAACCAACGTGGCCCGAGACATCGACAAGTGAGCAAGCGTGCGCAAACCAGGAGTGGAAGCCATTGATTCCAAATAGCGGGGATGGGCTCGTTCCGATACGGAAAGGCGGTGAAGTGGAGTAACACGGCCCGGCCTGCCCTGCGATGTACAGGACACGTGCGTTGTTGCCTGCGACTGTTCGCAGGTTCTGCAGCACGTGTGGATTGCCGGTCCGAGAGGTGGCCCGGCAGTCGTTGTGCCCGGTGCCTGGAAGAGGTTGCCGGGCACACAGACAGCCCTACCGCATCATGCAAGGTCAGCGGTGGGGCTGTTCTGGTTTCTCGTGAGCGCCTGTCGCCGTACCGCGATGATTCGGTCGGCCGACGAATCGTTCTTCGGTGGTCGAGACCATTGCGCCGATGTCGTCGGTCAGGATGCACCGCACGGTGAGGTTGTCCCCGAACAGGGTGCGGTCCGCAGCGACGAGGAACAGATCACATCGCAGTCGATCGTCACCGCGGACGGGTCGGTGTTCGCGGCCGCGGTGATCGACATGTTCGAGCAAATAATCCGCGACGTCTTCGAACAGATCCAGCAGTAGTCGGGCAGCCTCGCCGCGACCGATCACAGCTGACGGATGCGTTGCGGTGGTGCTCGGACATTCGTGTGCCGCGATCGACAGTGAAGTGTGCTCGCCGAGCAACCGGTCCGGCGCGATGTTCCCGAGGACGAGCCCGACATCCAGTATTTGGGATCGTCGGTGGGAACCGAGCAGCGCGGTCAGGCCTCGTAGCGAGGGCGTGCGGTCTGTGCTGCAACCGGAGTTCGCGTCGGTCACCGTACCGGGCCGTCTTGCCACACGGGGTCGGACCTGTGGTGTGAGTGAACGGTCATGATCATCGATATGGTCCTGCGGTCATGGCACGTACTTCGTCTGGTGACCTGGCACTTTTCGTCACGGCGTCAGCGATGTCAGGGCGTCCGCGAGGTCGGCGTGCAGAGCGAAGGTCTCGTTCAGCCCCATCAGTATCAGCGGCCGACTCGTAGTGGGACCGTTGGCCACGACAGCGAACTTCGAGACCCCCTGGACTCGCCGGTGCGCGTCGATGAGAACTGTCATGGAAACCGCGGCGAGGAAGGCCACCTTCGTGAGGTCGATGATCAGGGCCGATGGTGTGGCCTCGGCGACTGCGGCATCGATCGACACGATCAGGTCTGGGGTGGTGCGCAGGTCCAGGTCACCGCGTACGGACAGAACGGTTGCAGTTCCGACTCGTTCGACTGCGATGCCGAGAGGGCCGGAACCGACCGCGTCGTTCTTCATGACACACTCAACACCTTTCGACCCGGCTCACCCCGAAGTAGCTGCACCCGGGCACATCCTATCCATGGACCCGATCTGTGAGCTGCGGATTAGCCGCACGACCGCGGCGCAGTGGGATTCGCACCGGAACCGGTGCGCGCAAGTGTGTGCAGTGCTCGAGAGCAATTCAACGCCCGGGTTTCCTGACCCGGATGACTGGGTCGGTGCGCTGCGGGTCCGTGGTGTGATGTGCAGCCGCGCTCTCCGACACCCGTTTTTATCGGGCACCCCACACCACGCTCCGGCGCTGGTCATGGGTTCGCTTCTGTTCTCGCTCGGGCCTGTCGTCTGGACGCCCGTACCGACCGGGTCACCTGAATTGCTTCTCCGACAACGAGAACGAACAGCGCGCCGAAGAGCATGATCAGGGACACCGCAACAATGCCGATCAATACCGGATACATCAGATTATGAGGCCCTTCCTCGACTACTTCGCCTGTTCGAATTTTCTTCCCTGGACGGGCGTCGCCGCGTCCGACGACAGTTGGTCATCGTCCGATGAGGAATGACCCTGACAACGTCCGACTGCGTGCATCTACACGTGTACGTGGGTGTCGGCGACTCCGGTGCAGTAGTGCCAGTCCGGTGATCATGCCCGCGGCGACGATCCCGATCAGTAGCCTCACCTGCTGTGACCGCGCGGCGTCGGAGGTGTCATCGGTGCTGACATCGTCGAGCTGCGCTTCGGCAGTGGACTGCGCATCACCGACAACGTCACCGGTCCGGGCCGCGTGGTGTGCAGTCGAACCGACTCCGTATCCGGCCTCACCGGCGGTGCCGCTGATCGTCCGGCGGCCATCAGCTGTGGGTTCGATAGGTTCGGTGGGGTCGGCAAGAGCATGCCTGCCTTCCCCTGATCGGGGACGCCGGACACCGCTCGCTGCGCGTGCTCCGTCGCCGGTTGCCGGTCCCGCCGACTGCTCGGCTGCCCGCTGGGCGACGTGGTCGTCATCGCGTTCTCGATCCGGCATCGGGGTCCTCTTTCCTCGAAATTCTTCTGTACACGGTAGGACGCCCGCGACGTCGAGGACCGAACCTCCCGAGGCAGTGATATAGGACACAGTTCGTCGAGGTGAGGCCCGCCTCGCCCGCGAACGATGTCCGCCGATGCGCCCTGGCCGGGCTGCTTCCTGCGCGATGTCCGAGGTTTGCCGGTTCGATACAGGTCGGTACTCGGCGTCGCGGAAAGTTCGTGGTTCTCCGTTCGGTTTCGGCTGGTCCGCTCGTCGGTATCGACGTGACCAACAATCATCGTGAGTCTGCCGCAGCCGTATCGCCTTCGGGTTCGCCGCCGCATCCTGTCCGGCCTTGCGGGGTGATCGCCCGGTTCGGTGATCTGGTCTCCCACGCCGATGCAGGGGAGGTGGTCAGCCTCGGTGAGGGCTCGACCCCGCTGCTGCATGCACGGTATCTGTCGGATATCACCGGATGCACGGTGTACCTCAAGGTCGAAGGGGCCAATCCGACCGGATCGTTCAAGGATCGGGGGATGACCACAGCGGTCACCGCGGCCAGATCGCGCGGCGACCGGCTGCTACTGTGCGCTTCGACCGGTAATACGGCGGCCTCGGCGGCAGCGTATGCCGCACAGGCCGGCTTGGACTGTGCGGTGCTGATCCCCCAAGGGCGTATCGCGTCGGGAAAGCTTGCCCAAGCGCACATCCTCGGTGCCCGCATCGTGCAGATCGACGGCAACTTCGACGACTGCCTCACCGTTGCTCGGTCACTGGCGGAGACATTTCCGACCGTGGGCCTGGTCAACTCGATCAACCCGGACCGCATCGCCGGCCAGAAAAGCGCCGCCTACGAAATTTGCGACACCCTCTCGCAATCGCCGCAGGTCCACATTCTGCCTGTCGGCAACGCCGGCAACATCCACGCCCACTGGCTCGGATACAGCGACTATCTCGCCGCAGGGATCATCGACTCACGGCCACGCATGCTCGGGGTCCAAGCCGCAGGTGCCGCGCCCCTGGTCACAGGATCGGTGGTCGAGAACCCGGACACCATCGCCACCGCCATCCGGATCGGTTCGCCGGCGTCGTGGCAGGCCGCGCGTCGCGTGCAGAGCGAATCGAACGGAATGTTCTGCGCTGCCACCGATGCCGAGATTCTCGACGCGTATCGTCTGGTCGCCCGAGCCGAGGGCATCTTCGTCGAGCCATCCTCGGCCGCGTCGATCGCAGGGCTTGTGCAAGCAGTGCAGAACGGGTGGATCGAACCGGGATCGCTGGTCGTGTGCTCGGTCACCGGTAACGGGCTCAAAGACCCCGAGGTCGCCCTGTCCAGTATGTCCGAATCCGTCGCTGTGGTCGCCGACCCGGAAGCCGTTGCCTCTGCGCTCACCCTGACTTGAGGCACCCACACCGCCCGCAGCGTCTCGCCCCGTGCGGCTCGAGTCAGCCCCGGATGTGTCGTTTTCCGAGTTCCCGTGCCTGGTCGGGACGTCGTTCGCGCTGTCTACGACCGGATCACCTGCAAGAATCTTGGGCGATGAGCGCTCGTTCGTGCGATAACCCCATGGCAGGGATCCGGCGGTGACCGGGTCGCCGCCTTCCGCGCGACCCTTCAGGGCCTCGGATTATTCCTGGATCGTACTGTTTCTACGATCCCGATCACAGCAACGACCGGCGCAGCTCGGCGCAGCAAGTGGCTGCATCGCGTTCGGCGTGTGGGCTGTGTTCATGATGGCCAGCTCCCTGTGCCCGGTCTCACCGGTCGCCGTGTTCGTCCTCGCGGCGGCAGCGTCGAGCACTTTCGTTGCGGCGGGATGCTGGATCGCCCGGCCATGGCCGTCGGAGCGGGTATCGATCGTTTTCGTCGCCGGGGCGGATCTGATCATCGCTGCATCACTGTTCACTTTCACCGAACCTGCCGCAGCGTCGCCGGGCACGGGATGGTTCGCCTTCATCGGTGTCTACGTCGCGTTCTTTCACGGCGCGCGGTTGTTGATCGTGCACCTGTGCTGGGCTGCGGCTGTCACGGTGGTGCTGTTCGCGTTGTCGCTGTGGACCACCGACATCGACCTCTGGTTCTACATCTCCCGGCTGGTGGTGCAACTCAGTGTGATCGGCGCAGCTCCGATCTTCACCCAGATCGCGGAGGGTGCGCTGCGCCGAGGTGCGCACAATTCCCATCACGATCCATTGACGGGATTGCTCAATCGTCGCGGCTTCCGCGCAGCCGTCGGCGACCGCATGCGGCCGGCTTGTCCGACCGCAGCGAGAGTAGGTATTCAGGCGGTGCTCATGATCGATCTCGATCGATTCAAATCTGTCAACGACACCCACGGGCACGATCACGGTGATCGAGTGCTACGCCGGATCGCTCGCATCGTCACCGAGGCATGTTCGGACTCGGAGCTGGTCGCCAGGATGGGGGGTGAAGAATTCGTGGTGGCCACCAGCCTGCCGGTAGCCACGGCCACCGATCTGGCCGAACGGATACGGCAGAGCATCGATCGGTCGGGCACGGTCACCGCCAGCGTCGGGCTGGCCTCGGCCGCACCCAGCAGGACCGTGCCGGGCGCGTCCGACATCGACGACTTGATCACGCGCGCCGACCAGGCGATGTACCGGGCCAAGAAGTCGGGAGGAAACAGAACAGTCTGCGACGGACCCTGAAGCCGCGCATGCGGCCATGGACGTCCACCACGACGTCTGCCTGCCGACAGGCACCGTTACTGCCACAGTCAACGGCGCGCCGCCGACGTAGGTTGCCGCAAATCATTCCTGAGCTGCTCCGATCGCGGGCGAAGCGCGCTCTCAGCTGACGCGGCGACCATTGTGTGCGGTCTTGGCTATACGTATGTGGGTGCGCGTGGCGAGCGAAGGGTCCCCGACCATCGACACTGCGTCGCGGCACACCGCATCGACTGCAGCCGCGACGGCTGCCAAGTCGTCGGGAGAATCTGCGGTGACCTCGAAGTCGAATGTCCGGACTCCGCGGTCGATGATCGCTGTACCTTGTGCAGAGTGGATGTCGGCGCGTTGCGCGAGCACACGCGCCGCACCGGCTGCAACCTGACCGAGGTCGGCGCAGAGTCGACCCTCCGGTCCGCTTCCCTCCAACTGAAGTGTCTTCGCCTTCGGCGCGGCAGTATGCAGGGTGAGCCAACGCAGACCCGACAGAACCAGAACAGCCCCGATCGCTGTTGCCGCCCAGGGCCACCAGGGGGCCTGCGATGCATTCACCATCTGCGGCGCGGTGACCAGCTCCGGCAACCCGCGCAGCGTTTCGATGTTCCATACCGACGCTGCTGCCCACACTGCTGCTCCGGCACCCACCGCGATCAAGACCAGCCCGAGCAGAAAGGTCGCGAGGCGGTCCAGTGCGATCGATGTGCGCGTCATCGGGTTCCTCCGGTGCGGGTGCGGACAGATACTTTCGGTACCGGCGTCAGCGATGTCAGTGCGGTGCGTACCGCATCGGCGACAGCGCCGGGTGTCGCTGCGTCGCCGGTGGTCTCGACCTGGATGGTGACTTTCGTGCGGGTTGCACTCGTGCGCGCGGACAACACCCCGGAGACCGATTCGGCGGTGATCGAGGAAATCCGGGCAATATCGGACGGTTCGATGAACAGTGCTGTGGCCGAATCGATGTCGACTGCCTTCTTGCGCCTGGGAGACAGTGAGGTCAGCACCAGCCACAATCCGATCAGCGCGGCCACGATGCCGGCGGGAATCATCGCGCCTGCGGGGCTCAGACCATCGATCGAGTCGATGGCCGCGCCGGTCCAGGACCGGCCGGAGATCCAGCCGGCGGCGACTACGCCGTCATGGATTCCCACGGCACCGACGCCGATCAGCAGTACTGCGATCAGGGCGCCGGTGTAGGCGGCAGTGGGTACGGCGCGGGGGGTGCGCCCCGGCGCCGGATCGAACACCGCGACGTTGTCGAGGTGCGTGCCCGCTTGGGGGTCGGCTTCGCTGTCGGATCTGTCGGTCGACGCGGGGAGAGCAGCGGTGCGCCGCGCGGCGCCGGCGCCGGGGTCGGGGTCAGGGTCAGGGTCGATGAGGTTGTGCCGGGGGCTCATGTCACTCTTTCCACTCTGATATCGCCGTTCACCGTTGGTTCGGTGACCACGACGGCGACGCTGACATCGACGCCGTCGACGGTCAGACCTGCCCAGGTCGACAGCGCGTGGGTGACGTTCGCGCGTACTGCCGCGGTCACAGTAGTGAGCGGCTGCGGCCACTGCACCGCGATGTCGACGGTGGCACGCACGTGGTCACCGGACACGCTCACGTCGACCCGCGGCAGTTCGCGGCCGGTGAGCTTGTCGAGTCCGCCGGCGTGAGTGCGCACTCCTGCGGTGTCGAGGGCGGCGCGGACGGCGAGATGCTGCGCGACCTTGTCCTTGACGGTCAACGTGCCGCGGTTCGATGGCGCTGCCATCTGACGCCCCTGTCCCTCTCGCGACCCCTCCGACGCGAGAGGGCTCGAGGGATGGGCCACGTCAGCCACGGCCGCGGCCTCGTAGGAGTGCACCGAGGTCCAGTTCACCGTCGCGGTGGGCACCGAGTGCATAACCGGCTGCGCCGAGCAGTAGGGCGAGGACGAACCCGACGAATCCGCCGGCCGCAGCGGCGATCGCCAGAAGCAGGCCGGCGAGCAGGCCGACTGTGGAAGTAGTCATGATGGTGATCCTTCGTCGAGTGAAGCAGCGTGGATGGACATTCGGGCCTGATGGGCAGGTGATGATTCGAGCCGGAGGCCTGCAGCAAGCGCCTTGTCAAGGGCTGGTGTCAGGGGCTGTCGATGCGGCGTATACGTAGTTGTCGCACCCTGACGATGGCGCGGATCGGGCCGCAACTGGTGCGGTGCACCGCGGTGGTGGTGACGACACCGGCGCAGTAGACACCACCTCCGTACGCGGCATCGATCTCGGCGAACGCGCGAGCGAGCGCCGTCGCCGATCCCCCGACGTCGGGGTGCAGTGCCTGCGCTGCACTACGTCGGGCGGTGCATCGGTCGCCGTGGGTCAGCCATCTCCCCACATCACCGGCGTCACTGTCCGGGGACGGTAGGGAGCACGCCGGCTCCGTCACGGCCGCTCGCGTGCAGGTCCGCTGTCGACGGGTTCGGCTGTCGACCCCGGTACGACGTCCTCGACCGTGACGTCGACCGTGCCGCCGGTCAGAGCGGACACGACGCTGCGGACACGGACGGCGGTGTCGCGGACCGAGGCGTCGAAGACGATGCTCACGTGCACTTCGGTGACATCACCGACGGTGCGGATCCCCGGCACTCGGCGACCGGGTAGGTAGGTTCCGACCTCCCCGAACATTCCGGGATGCAGGGCTGCGACGCCAGGGACCGCGCGCACCGCTGCAGCGAGCAGGTCGACCTCGTCAGCGCCCGCGGGTTGCTTCGCCGAAGTCACTGCACCCGGGTGATCGTGGACTCGTCACTGTCCTTGTCATCCGACTCGTTGTCGAGGTGTACGTCGTGGACAGCGATGTTGACTTCGGTGACCTCGAGGCCGGTCATCCGCTCGAGTGCTGCGATGACGTTACGACGAATACCGGCGGCGAGGTCGGCAATGGCTACTCCGTACTCGGCGACGATGTCGATGTCGACGGCGGCCTGCTTTTCTCCGACCTCGACCGAGACACCCTGCGAGTGGTTGACCGACGCACCTGGAATGCGGTCACGCAGGACACCGACGACGCGGGATGCGCCCCCGCCGAGGTCGTAGACCCCGTGTACCTCGCGGGTGGCAAGCCCGGCGATCTTGGACACCACCGTGTCGGCAATCGATGTCTTGCCCTGACTGCTCACCAGAGCCGAACTACGCGATGAGCCTGCTTCGTCCGTGGTGACTGCGGGTGCGGTGGGCGTGGTGCTGGTCATCGAAAATGGTCCTTCCGAGGGGAGGCAAGTGGGCGTACATCAGGGAGGACGGATCGAACCTGCCGGACCGGACACCGCCTTGATGTGATCTATATCACGTTTGAGGTCGGGGTCGCGGGTGTAGATCTCTGTGGACGGGCCAGCCGACCTCGGCGCGCCGCACTTGCCTCATACCCACGACGGCGTCGATGGGACAGGAGTGCCGCGATGACACCACGCTCTTCTCTGCCGTCGCTATCTCTCTCCTCCGAGGTCAGTGACCGTGTGTTGGTCGACGCAGCGGTGGCCGGCGACCGCACCGCGTTCGAGACCCTGGTTCTGCGGCACGGCCCTGTGCTGCATCGATATGCGCGGCGCATGCTGCGCGACGAGGGCGCGGTCCACGAGGTCGTACAGGACACGTTCGTCGCGGCATGGCGACAACTGTCCAGCTTCCGAGGCGACTCCGCGGTGCGGACCTGGTTGTTCGCCATCTGCTCGCGCAAGGTGATCGATTCCACCCGCGTCAAACATGCCCAACCTGTCGACGACAAACTGCTCCAGCCCCTCGCCGATCCCCGGGCGGTCGACCCGTTCGAATTCGCCTCCAACGCGCAGTTCGTCGAGGCACTCGAAGCCGCACTCGCCGAGCTTCCTCTGCGTCAGCGTGCATCATGGGTGTTACGGGAAATCGAGGGGCACACTTTTCCGGAAATCGGAGCCGCTCTGGGATTGAGTCCCGATGCTGTGCGGGGCCAGCATCGTCGCGCCCGCGCGATGTTGAGTCAACGACTGATGAGGTGGCGATGAACGACGATCCTGTCGCTGCATTCTGGACAAGAGCCTGCACCGTCCTGCGAGAGCTACCCGAACCTGGGTGGGACCGAATCGCCGGCGCGGTGGTCGACGCCGTTCGCGCCGCCCCGCGCGGAGGCTGGCCGATCGACATGAGCGAGACCGGGGTCAGCGATGACACCTCGGCCCTCGGAACACTCGCGGTCAGCGATCTCGTTCTTCGCGGCGCGATCGCACGTGCAGTGCGTCTCGACGAGATCTGCGTCCCGCGTGTCATAGAGGTGCTCACCGACAATGCTCACCTGCGCACGATCAGGGTCGAACTCACCGCCCGATACGGCAGCGAACTCGACATCCTCGCCGACCGAATCCGCCGCACCGTACTCGATGTCGTCGACGACATCATGGGTACAACTCCGGTCGGCTCCGGAGACGGAAGTAGCTCTACCCGCGGCGGTCCTGCGGTCGATGTCGCAGTCACCGACATCGTGGACGGCAATCCGCTGACGTCGTGACCGGCGGTCAGCCGCCGCCTATTTTCACTTTCTACGATGTACTTCCAGACCGACCATCACTCCCGTGCCATCTGGCGTCGCTTCACCTCCACGCGTGTGCTTTCATCAGGGGCCATGGACAACACCGATGCCACCAGCGCTTCCATCCTGGCCGCCACACCGATCGGTGCCACCGACGACGCCTCCGATATCGCCACGGCTGCCGCCAGAGAGGGCCTGGACCCGGCGCAGCTCGGAGCGATGCTCATCGCGCTCGGTGGATCGATATCCGACGAAGACGATCTGGTCGTGCTCCTGCAGCGCATCGTCGAGGTCGCCGCCGACGCCATCGACGGCGCGGACAGTGCCGGAGTCACCATCGAACTCGGCGGCAGCATCTACACCGCAGTCCACACCGACGATCGCACCCTCGAGGTCGATGCTCGTCAATACGCCGCAGGTGACGGGCCCTGCCTGCACGCTGCCCGCAGCGGCGAGATCGTCTTGGTCGATGTCGATCACTGCGAGCAGCGCTGGCCGGGGTTCGCCGCCGACGCCGCGCGCGAAGGCATCCACTCGTTTCTCGCAGCGCCGCTGCGTACCGCGGACATCACTCTCGGTGCGCTCAACCTCTACGGCCGCGCGCCCGCAGCATTCGACGCACTCGACGCCGACGTCCTCGATGTGCTCACCACCGCCACCGCACGCGCGATCGGTGACTACGCACGCTTCAAGTCCGCATCCGAAGTATCGATCGCTCTGCGCGAAGCAATCGAACATCGTGCGCCCATCGAACAGGCCAAAGGCATGCTCATGGCATTGCACCGCATCGATGCCGACGCCGCGTTCGCGCTCATGCGTTCCCAATCGCAGACTTCGCACCGCAAACTCCGCGACATCGCCCACGACATCATCGACACACTGACCACCACTGCACCGGGATAGTTGCTTCGCACCCGAGATCCGCCGCGCCCGACCCCGATGTCAGTGTCAGTGTCAGTGCCATGCCCCGGCATGTCCGCCGGTGTCGGCTCCAGAGCAGTATCCAACCGCTCATCGGCAGGTACGAGCTGCGGCATTGTCTTCGGCGGCGACACCCCGACCCTGCAATGCTCTCGACCTCGTCGAGCTACAGCCGTCGCTCGAAGCCCAGCAAGCGACCACATAATGTGATCTGTATCACTATTGCGTACGGTGTGGGTCGCTCTCGTCGTCACACAACAGGTCGGCTTCGAACGCGATGGCGTCGCGCACCTCCAGATTCGGGGGTGCCCGGGGTCGACCGCGAAGCATACTCCCCACTGGGGGCCGCTTCGCCTGTGTGCGGCGCGCACCGACCGCCCCGCGCACACCGCCCTTCGGTGACAAGTCGCAAAGTCATCACCTGCACGTGTCGCTGCCGAGTTCATCCTCGGTTCTGCGGTTACGCAGGCTCGACGCGTGACCCCTTGCGGTTCGTCACCGTTCACACGATCAGAAAGTACTGGAAACTATGTCCGAAGCACTCAACAACGCTCTGTCGACCATCGCAGAGTTCGTGCCCAAACTGCTGCTGTTTCTGGTGATCCTGGTGATCGGAATCGTCATCGCCAAGGCCATCGGAAAAGCTCTCTCGGCCATCCTCGAACGCGTCGGATTCGACCGTGCGGTCGAACGCGGCGGAGTGAAGAAAGCACTCGAGAACAGCAAATACGATGCCAGTGACGTCGTCTCGAAGATCATCTACTACGCCTTGGTGCTGTTTGTGTTGCAGTTGGCATTCGGGGTGTTCCCCGCTAATCCGATCAGCGTGCTCCTGAGCCAGATCATCGCGTTCCTCCCGCGCCTGATCGTGGCCATCATCATCATCGTGGTTGCCTCGGCCATCGCAGCCGCAGTACGTGAGCTGATCTCGAACTCCCTCGGCGGACTGTCCTACGGCAAGACCCTCGCCAACATCGCGTCGGTGTTCATCCTCGGTTTCGGTGTCATCGCAGCTCTCAACCAGATCGGTGTCGCCACCACGGTCACCACGCCGATCCTGATCGCCGTCCTGGCCACACTCGGCGGGATTCTCGTCGTCGGTGTCGGCGGCGGACTCGTCCAGCCGATGGCCAAGCGCTGGGAGGGCTACTTGACCAAGGCCGAGGACGAAATGCCCCGGATCAAGGAACAGGCCGCCAACGCGCCCTCTGTAAAGCAGCAGGCCCAGCACGCCAAGAACGAAGCACAGCACCGCTACTGATCGACCGGCATGCACCTCGGTGCGTGGGTAGACATCCACGCACCGAGACCCCGCCGCCACGCGCGCCGTTTCACGTCATGCGGTCAACCTGCCACATCGACGACAAGTCACCGACGGCACGCCGATCTGCGGGCTGCCGGGTCGGCGCGGTGCAGTGTCCGGTCGACGATCGAACGCTCCGGCAGATGCTCGACCCTCCCACCCGCGAACGGACCGATCGCCACGAGCTCGAAATACACCGTTCTCGACCTGTGCAGCGCCGGTTGTGAGGGTGTTACGGACGTCGGCCCGAGTACTACCAGTTGAGTGCATGTCTCGCCGAGACATCGGCGTTGAGCACGGTTGAACTTCGAGTCTCAGCCCAGCCCGCTGGACTTATGCGGTTCGGATGCAGGTTCGGTGGGACTCGTACTGTCCACGATCAGCCTGTGTGCAGCAGTGCAGACCTGGGCTGAATCGACGGTGAAGAAGTAGCTCCATTGATTCGACGACGACGCTGGAGCGTCGGGGTCGAGCGGGCGAGCGACCAGGGCGCAGTAGAACCGTTGGCCGATAACGGCGATGGCACCGATTCTTTCCGAAGGTTGAACCAGGTCAGCGTGACGTACCCCGTCGGTGGCGGTGAACAGTGCACGAGGTGCGCCGAGTGCCTTCACATACGGGTGCTTGCGTGCTAGATGCTGCAGCGTTCGCGCCATGTCGGCGGTGCACAAGTCGGGTTCTCGGAATGCGATCACGATCGTCAGAGTTTCGGTGGTGGTCATTGCGAAGTCGAGCAGGTGATCGGAGATGAACGTGAGCAGCGAGATCGACGTCGTGTCGGTGGCGCGATCGTCGAGTATCTCTGTCAACGGTCTCGTCGCAGGAGGGCGTGGCAGCATAGGAAAGGACGACGTCGGGGATGCATCGAGGGGGCGGGCCGCCCGAGGTGAAATCTTTGTCCGTACGCGGCACCCCACGCGATCGCCTTGTCCTTCTGTCTCTCGGTTTCGATTCCTTCGGCGATCAGGGCGACATCGAACCGGCTCGCGTAGGCAAGGACGGCAAGCAAGGTGGCGAGCTTGTCGCCGGGGAGGTCGTCGTCGAGCAGCGATCTGTCGAGTTTGATCACCTCGGGTGCGAGAAGGGGCAGTACCACCATCGAATCGGGGTCGGCACCGACGTCGTCGAGAGCGATGATGATGCCGTCGCGCCGGAGTCGGTCAGCGGACCGGAGCAATCGCGCCGGGTCGGTGAGCAGGGAGCGTTCAGCGAATTCCGCGACGGGCCGAATCTGCGAGCCGCCTGATCGCAACAGTTCGCTGAGGCGGCGGGCCGAAGTCGACGAGTTCTCGGAGGACATTGCGTCGGCTTCTATGTTGACGAACAACGTGCGCGGCGGGTGGTCGGCGGGGGTGAACTGTGCCGCTGCAGCAACTGCTGAGGCTATGCATCTACGGTCCAACTCCTCGGCCATTCCCATCGTGCGGGCGATGTCGAAGATCTGTTCCGGCGACGTGTCGGGGAAGGCCGGCCACCTGGTCAGTGCCTCGTGGGCAACCACCAGCCCGGTCCTCGAGTCGACGATCGGCTGAAAAACTGAGCTCAGTGAGCCGAAACGCTCATCGAAGTCACCGTCGACGCCCAACTTTCACCCCATGTTCTCGATCCCCGTACTGCACGTGCACAGAAACTGTCGTTGCCTGTGCCGAGGCACGCAGGGCGTTGTCTGCTTACGGACTTTGCCGGCTCTTCCCAGATGAGGGTGTAGGTCGGCCGGGCGCGTCGGTCCGCAGATAGACGTCGAGGTCTCCCGACGATGGAGGTTCCTACGCCATCCATCCGAAAGACCTCGACGTGTCCGACGTTACCCCGCCGGCCGGCTTCGGCCGCCCTGACCTGACCGCCTTCGCGGCTCATCCCAATCGACCCTGATCGGGTCTGCTGACCCCCTCGACGAGAACGCAGCGACATCACAGCCACCCAACCCCGACCGCCCGGGAAGCCGGGGCACGTCACATGGCCTGTGCTGCGGGCGTGTCGAGTGGGTCGTCCAGGGGCGACGCAGGAGAGTCGACGCGACGTGCTGAGAGGTGGTTCCAACCGAGCGCTAGGACACCGGCTACAGGCATGGCGATAGGTCAGGAACGGCGTCGCTCCCTGCGCAGGAGGGAGCGCAGAGTCTCGGCGTTCGCATAGCCGACCCGTAGCGCGATCTCGGCGGAGGTGAGGTCCGTGGTTGCTGAGAGGTGCCGCGCTCGTTCGATGCGAAGCCGTTGGACGAAGCCGAGCGGAGTGAGGTTGAGCGCCGCACGGACTCGTCGTTCGAGGGTGCGCCGGCTGGTGCCGAGCGACTGCGCGACGAAGGCGACGTTGAACGGTTCGTCCAGGCGGGCGCGCACGAAGCGTTCGAACTCGACGACGATCGGGTCCTCGTGCCGGAGATGTTCGTAGGCGACGAAGGCCGCCTGCGACGGACGCTCGTCGATGATGAGGAGCTTGGCGACATGTTGGGCCAGGTCGGGGCTGATCGATCGCACGAGTGAGAGCGCGAGGTCGATGTGGGCGAACGCGGCGCCGGCGGTGACGAGGTTCCCGTCGACCACGACCATGGTGTCGAGATCGAGGGCGACGGTCGGATAGCGCTTCAGGAACTCCGGCCCCAGGAACCAGCTGGTCGTCGCCCGCCGATGATGCATCCGTCCGGTCTCGGCGACGGCGAACACGCCGGTGCACGCCGCGGCGATCCGGGTGGTCGCGTCGTCGAGGCGCCCGAGTGAGGCGATGACCGAACGTGCATCTCGGCTCTGGAGGGCGTCGTTGGTAGCGGCGGCCGTGAGGGTTCCAAGCGCAGGGACGACGACCACGTCGAACTCTGCGGACTCCGACAGCGGGTGGTCCACCGACAGGGTCATCGATGCCGTCGTGGTCACTCGCCGTTTCGGTCCGAGGATGGCGAGTTCGATCGGGTCGATCCGCGGGTCGACATCGCCGCGGGCTCCGTCGGCCACCCGCACGATGTCGATGACCGACGCGACAGCCGAACCGAAGCAGCCGTCGATCGCGATCAGTCCGATACGCATGGCGCGAACAATAGCAATACTGTCGTATACGCCACTCCCCACCGGCCCTCGCTCGTCATAAGCTGAACTCGCCCCACGAAGAACCCCGACTTCAAGGAGAACCCCTCATGTCCACACCCGCATCACTTCCGTATGCCTTCGTCGCCAAGATCGTCGCGGCCGATGGACAGCACGACGCGCTCGCCGATCTGCTCGCCGGCGCTGTCGCTCTCGCCAACGAAGAAGTAGGAACGATTGTCTGGTTCGCGGCTAGGACCCACGCCGACACCTTCTGGATCTTCGATGCATTCCCCGACGAGGCCGCTCGCGACGCCCACGCCAACGGCGCCATCGTCGCAGCCCTGATGGCCAACCAGCACCTCCTCGGGGCAGCACCCGAGATCCTGGCGGCCGACGTCCTCGCGTCCAAGCTCCCGTAGTCCGCCAACGCACGAGACGATCGCGCCCCGTCGAGCCGTCGGACCCGACCGCCTCGACACCCGCACCACGTTGACGATCCCCGACGGGCCGATCACGAGGAGGCCAGGCAACACCAGGCGCAAGCCTGGAGCGGCACTGTTTCACCGGTGGTCATCGAGAGAGCCAGCGCGGTTCCATGGCAGCGCAACTGTGTCAACTTGCCCTCCGTCCCGCGAGGCCAACTCCTACACCCCCGATTGGGATGAGCCACTTTGCCACAGGTGCCGATTCCGACGACGGCGATGCTCCTGAATGGCTGTGCGCAGCCGCACTGTCGACGAGTCTTCAGTAACGTGAAGCAGTCTGATATCCCTCCCGGCCGTCGGACATGATCGGCGTTGCTTTGTCGTCGACAGTCATCCGAAAGATGCGGAGCATCAGCAATGTCAGAGCACAGCGTGTTCGACCCCTCCGAGCGTGAACAGGACTCGGTTGTCCGTGCTCTGCTCGATGATCCCCACGTCGATGTCGTCGACACGACAGACGAACAGCTGGCCTCGCTTCGTCGGTTGCTTCCAACGACGGCCGGTGATTCCGAGGAGATGCGGTGGGTGCATTACCCGTGGCGGCGCACAGTGGTTCGCGTCCTCGGTCCACGCGGCTTCGATCAGCTACGGCTGGACCGCAACAGAAACAAGATCACCTCCGAGGAACAAGCTCGCTTCAGAGACCTACGGGTGGGAGTGGTCGGGTTGAGCGTCGGCCACGCCGTCGCTCACACCCTTGCGCTGGAAGGACTGTGCGGCGAGTTGCGTCTGGCCGACTTCGACGAACTCGATCTCTCGAACCTCAACCGAGTCCCGTCCTCGGTGTTCGACTTGGGCGTGAACAAGGCGGTCGCCGCGGCCCGACGGATCGCCGAGCTCGACCCCTACCTGAATGTGCAGGTCTTCGCCGACGGTGTGAATGCTGCGACGCTCGATGGCTTTCTGGACGGGCTCGATCTCGTGGTGGAGGAATGCGACTCGATCGACACCAAGCTACTGATCCGCCAACACGCCCGCGCCCGAGGCATCCCCGTGGTGATGGAGACCAGCGATGGCGGCGTCCTCGATGTCGAACGCTTCGATCTCGAACCCGACAGACCGGTGTTCCACGGACTGCTCGGCGAGATGGAAACCGCGGATGTGGCCGACATGACCGTCGAGCAGAAGAGCACGATCGCAGCGACGTTGCTCGAGCCGACCAAACTGACCCCGAGAATGATTGCGTCGGTGCCGGAAATCGGGCGCACGCTCTCGACCTGGCCGCAGCTCGGCGGAGACGTCGCGCTCGGTGGTGCCGCTGTGACCGCCGCTGTGAGAGCATTCGGCCGCGGTGAACCGCTCCCGTCCGGTCGACGGCGAATCGACCTGGATTCGTTGGTGCGCACCGGAGTCGATCCGACGGTTGGACCGGCAGGGGGATGAACGGGCACGCCACGACAACAAGGGCCGCCAAACATTCTGTGCCGGGATCGCGCCCAACACTGATTCGAGGAATCATCGGATGAACGTGATCGACAAGTCGTCTCGTCGGCATCCAAACCCGTGGCGGTCACGGCTCGATACCCGTACTACCGCGGTCATTGTCAGCGCTACCGGCGCTGTACCGCTGTTGGCCATTGCCCTGTTGTCTCCGACGTTTTTGCGGCCGAATGCGCTTCCGGTTCTCATCGTGGTGCTGACGTTCACCGCGGTAACCGTGCTCTTCGCTGCCAAGGTGGGGCGGTTGAGCGAACGTCAGTTCGCGGTCCTGGGTTTCGGGGGTATGACCGGAGTCGCTATCAGCGCCTACCTGGTCGCGGATCCGTCCGGGACGCGCGCGGTCACCTCGATGCTGGCGATCGTTCCGGCTATCGCTGCGTCGAGTTCACCGCCACGCGTGACCGCGCGCCTGTCTGCGGCCTCGGTGGTCATGGTCACGGCATTGTCGGTGGTCAGTGTGGGTTCCTCCGGTTGGGCGGTGACCGCCGTTGCGATCGGTGCCGCCGCGACCACGGTGCTGGTGCCGGTTGCGCTCATCGGCGGCCTGCGCCGAACCCTGACGTTGGTGAACGAAAAACTGCAACGGTTGGCCGACACGGACCCGTTGACCGGTCTTCTCAATCGCCGTGGATTGCTTTCGAGTGCACAGGTTCTCGTGCACCAGGCGTGCGAGCGGAAAGAACTACTGGCTGCTTTCGTCGTCGATGTCGACCATTTCAAGACCGTCAACGACACCGACGGTCATACAGCCGGGGATCGAACGCTCGCTGCAGTCGCAGACACTCTGGCGTGCGCTGTGCACGCAGCGGTCGGCGAAAACGATGCGATCGTCGCTCGAACCGGTGGCGAGGAGTTCCTGATTCTCGCCCCGCACCGAGACGGCCGCGAACTCACTGAGCGGATACTCGATCGAGTCCGGTCCGACTGCAGGGTGACCGTGAGCATCGGAACGGTGACGCTCGACGTCCGGCCCATCGCACCCGGTGACCCGGCGTTACCCTCCGCAGACGTTGCTTCGAGCGAATCGGGCGGTCTCGATCACGTGCTCGACGCCGCCGTCCGCGCCGCCGACGCCGCGCTCTACCGCGCTAAAGCCGACGGACGAGATCGCGCGTACCACGCGGGCACACTCACGATCACATGGTCGGGCAGCCCCAGGTCCGGTCAGATGAGAACGAGCCGCCCCGAACTCTCGACCAGCCGTCACGCCGCCGACGGGACGCGCTGAGCGTTTCCACACAATGAGCGGGCCTCGCGGACCATCGACTCCCACACCTCGGGTCTCGCGCTGCGGGCCAGCGTGTGCATGTCCCACCACATCATGACGGTCCGGTATTGCTCGCTCGGGTACGCCGCGGCCGGGATGGCGTGGTCGATCCGCCCGCCGGAGCTTTCCCACAGGCGCAGGACGTGATCGGCCGCGCTGGCGAACAGGTACCGGCTGCCGGTCAGTTCGAGCGTCGGCAATGCTGTCCGAGCCAGCACATTCGACACCGTCCGCCCTGCGGCACCCGCATCGACCCACGCGCTTTTCATTTCTACGATCCCGTGGGGGATCCGGGCGTGCAACAGTTCGGTGACCAGAGGCAGTCCAGGCGAGTCCTGCCATTCGGTGAACACGTGGGACTGCTCGATCATCGTGTAGGGGCCTTGTGCCCTGACTCCGCCGAGCATCTGTCCTGCCCTGTCGAGCACCACGTAGAACAGGGTTGTCGTGGCGCCGGAGGCGACTTCGTCCAGATCGAGCGCAGCGGTGACACCATGGCGTGAGTACGATTCCCACGCTCCTTCGACATAGCGGGACCACAGTTCCGGGGATCCCGATGGTGTCGCGGCCGTCAATGTCATGGTTCCACCGGCGCAGCGCGTCGACCGGGAACCGACGTCGAGCCCGTGACCGACGGGACGGACGAGCCTGTCTGTCTGTGTGCTCTGTCGGCTGGCCGACGAGTTGCGCGTAGCGTGCCGATCGGCTGCGGACTCGATGGCATCGGCCGAGTGCGAGCTCGAAAGTACGGGGATCGTCATCGATGAGGCTCCTGAGGGGGTGGTGCCCGATAACCCTTCTGGGGCATGTCGAGCGAGTAGTCGGTGTGGAACAGCTAACACAGCTATTGTGCAACAAACAAGCCTACGGACCGGAGGAATGCTTCAAAACATCCTTTCAGTCTGTTAACGGCGGCTCAAATGTGTTATGTCACTGAATTGAGCGCGTGGAAGTCGCACAGTTCATGATTCATCACATCACCTGGTTGCGTGGAGCCGGTTTTCAGCGAGGATGTGTCGGTCAACGACTTCGGTTCGCTCCGGATGTCGCTCAGGCACAGGTCGTCCTACGGCGGAGCGAGACTACGGTTTCTTCGCCGCACACGAAGAGCGGCGGGCTAATCCGCACCCATCGGGAACACGATCGTTGTCGAGTTCTTGCGCTGCTCTCGCTCTCGCCATCCAGCGGGTGTGTCTGGTTCTCTGCGTGCCCGATACGTGACGAACTCTGTTTGAATTCATCCATGGTTGCTGCAGGAAGTAACACAAATTCTGGACCCGCTATTGGTGATGAGGTCCAGCTCCGGAGGGGCGGGGAAATGGTGTCGGGGATCGTCGTCGAGGACTACTCCGATCAACTTGTCTCCGGTCCCGCGTTGGGTCGCGACTGGGCGCACCCGCATCGATGGGCTGTCGCGTTGAACTCGGGAGAACTCGCCTTCGTCGACGACGGTGATTTGCTGACCGAGATCGACGGAAAGAAACGGTGAGCGGTGGCGTCCGAGCAGCAATGTGATCGTTGGTTGCGTTTGCCGTGTTGTGGGAGCCGTTCGGGGGAGCGTCGGCATCGGATGTATTCGTCGAGTTCGGACTCGGGATGGGTGAGTATCGCTGCCCGGTTGAGGGAACTGACTGGACGCACATGATCGAGATTGCCTCGACCCGGCGTTACGGGATCGGTTGGTCGAGTATTCGCGACGCCGGGATGAGTGCGTGCGCCGCGTCGGCGAATAGTGAAGAATAAGCCGAGCGTCACCACTGTTTCGGTACCGATGGGTGGCGGATACGGACGACGAGAGGTCTGTGCGCTCCCGGTAGGTTGAGGATGCGGTGTGTCGGTTCCGTCGTCGCGGCGGTACGACGGAATCGACACACCACAATCGCGACAGCACTCGCACGAGGCTGTGCGGGATCTCGTGCAACGACCGACCAGCGTGCCTCGACCTCTCTCACTCAGCTGGGTTCCAGCAGAGAGTTGTTCGCTACTCGACGACGTCGGACCAGTCTCCCGCCGCGTCCGGGTCGAGGAACCCGAGAAGATCGTTCAGCATCTTCTCAGCGCGGCTTTCGACGTCGGCGAGGACGGATTCGATGTCGCCGAGAAAGTCATGAGCTCGTCTGCGTGCGAGTGTTCCACGTTCGTAGTAGCCAGAGTCGAGTAAGGCCGTCGATGCGGGTTCCGGTGCAAGATCCGGTTCTGGGCGCTGAGCCCGAATTCGATGGCGTGGGTGGATAGGCGCTCGCCCGTTCAGGTGCATCCGCACGATGTCGGCCACCGCACGCGGGGTGAGCGGGGTTTCACTCAGCGGGGTGTGGCCCCACCGGTCGATCGGAGTCAGCAGTAGCTGTTCGCTGGCCGGATCGAGATGCCGGTCACATCCGGCGAGTTCGGTAACGCCTACCTCCTCGATGGCATCAGCGAGCATGCCGTTGCTCGGGTACCGCTCGTAGTGCCCGAGTACCTCGCACCAACGTCGATACACACTTTTCGGGGATACACCCGATCTCACCAATCTGAGCGAGGTGACGGCGTGAGCGCCGTTGGCTGTCTCGACCTGTAGAGCATCTGCCTGCAGATCGACAGTGACATCGCACATCCGCACCGCCGCGATCTGCGTAGACGGCAGACCCGTCGAAGCCAACACAAGCATCAGGGCGTCTCGTCGCGCGAACAACGCTGTCGGCCAACCGAATTCAGGCAGCTGCGCGACAGCGGATCCCAAGTGGACCACGAGATCGTGCAGTCGTTCTGCGCGGGCCACATCGAGGGCAGTCCGGACGGTCTCTGCGCGTCCCGGTGGCGGTAGGTTGCGGCGGTAGTGGGCGGCGTCGATGACCGCGATACGTCGGCGTTGTGTCCCCGTCGCTGCAGGATGCGCTTGCAGGAACCAAGCAAGCGATTCCGGCGAGGCCGGCACAGCCGGCTGATCGAGAGCGGCGCACCAGTCCTCGAACAGTGACCAGGTGTGCCGATCCCGCTCCACGACAGACGCTTTCACGCTACGTGCCGCATGCACCGGATCAGGATTGGCGACGTCGGCTGCAGGTGCCGCCCAGACTTCGGTCGGCTCGCCGGCGCACGTGCCCCCCGATCTTCGAGTTGGCTCATAATCCTAGGTCGGTGACGGCGTTGCCGACCAGCGGCGCATGCTCGCGCGCGTAAATTTCGACCATGCCGGGTGTGGTGTGTCCGGTTTGCCGCATGATCGCGTGCGCGTCGGCGCCGTTGCGGAAAGCTTGGGTGACGAATCCTGCCCGTAGTGAATGCCCGCCGAGTTGTGCGACGGTGTCGGGGTCGTACCCGGCGTGAGCGGCGCGGCGGCGGATGGCCGCATGTACCGCAGCCCCGGACAACGCGGCGCCGGAAAGGTTGCCGTTCTTACGGATGGACCGAAACAGGGGTGATCGTTTCTCGGCAGTGGGCAGGGGGCCGCGACAGACGTGAGAATCGAATTCTGCTGCGCGGGAAAGTAACCGAATGACGGCGACTCTGCCGCCGGTGTCGAACGCGGCGACGATCTGCAGCCATCGCACCCATGCGCAGACCGGGCAGGATTCGTGCCGATCGGTGAACGGTAGGGCTTTGACGGTTCCGGTGCCGTCCTGGTCGGTCTTGGACTTCCGGATCCGTACGTGTGCGCCGTCGAGGCGGTCACGGCGGATATCGCGGCATTCGAGGGCGACGAGTTCGCTGCGGCGGAATGCGCCGGTGTAGCCCATCAGCAGCAGCGCGGTGTCACGCCGTTCGAGCACCTCCGACGCCCACCCGGACGCACTGCGGCGTGCGTAGTCGACGATCGTGGTGATGTCGGAGGTCAGCAGCGGGGCACGCCGGTTGCGGGGCCGCTCCCCCGCCGACGCGTAATCCCGACGAATACCTGCGAGGGTGGCGCGCACGATCTCGTGCCCACAGGGGTTGTCGTGGCCGGTAGCGCGGTGGCGGTCGGTGATCGCTGCAATCCATTTGCCGAATGTCGACGGCGCGTACGCCCGCGTGCCGTCGACGGTGAGTGTGTCGGCCGCGGCGACGAGGTATGCCGCCACCGTCGCGGGGTGCGCCGGTAGCGGGATCTGTCCGGCGGCGATGCACCAGGTCTCGAATCGTCGCCACGCCGAATCGTAGGCGCGGCGGGTAGCAGGAGACCGTGCCGACGCCATCGACCGTTCTATCCGAGCCGCGATCTCGACCGGCAGGTCCGGAAACACCGCCGCACCACTCACTGAAACGACCGAATACGTGTCCAGGACCTCATCGAGCTGCCGTTCTGCCATGACAGGGACTGTAGCGAGCACCCCCGACAGCTTTTTCGAGTCCAAAACACGCTGAACAGGCGTTTCAGCGATGATGGTGCGGGAAGGAAAATTCTCGTAGGTCACCGCACACATAACGTTGGTGACTATGACCCCGGCGCGAAAACGGACTTCTCGGCTGACGCCGCGTATGCATCGTCGCGGACAACCCCGCTCCATCGGGCGATAGCTATGTCGGCGGATGTTGCAGCGGGATCCCGTGGTCGAGGAACAGTTGCACCGTCTCATCCAGCTCCGCTGCGGTGCTGCACCCCCAGCGTAGGAAGTTGTACAACGACCTGGCGGATGCGGGATCGACGCGCGCTGCCGCGATGGCGGCCTCGGCCGCAGCGTGCGCGTCAGCCCATAAATCGCGCTCGGGTGCGGGGTAAGACGAGCGCGTCGGAGCTGTCCCGGGATCGACCGGCTCATACGGTCGTGGGCGCAGCAGAGATGCGTGCGCACCGCCGGCATCGATCTCACCGCTCTCGACCATCGCAATGCCGATCGCTGCGGCCTCGAGGACTGTCGCCTGCTCGTCCCAGTGCAGGTCCTCGAACGGAACCCACGCTGTCCGCAACGGGCGAGAACGACCGGCGGCCTTCCAGATCGCAACGAGTAGTGCCCCATAGAGTGGTGTAACTCGGTGGCCGAGATCGTCTGCGATTCCGTGTTGTGCACGGGTGTAGAGCGGCCACCGTGTGATCCTTCG
>NZ_JBEYIW010000024.1:0-64185 GCF_040636045.1 Rhodococcus sp. NPDC006774
ATCCTCACGGAACTCCTGGGGGTACGGCTTAGGCACAGCTACATCCTTCCCGACCGCCCGAAGGCAAGCCAGATCAGATGTCACCTATCCGTGCAGCAGTCCCGCTCGGCTCAAGAAGTTGGTCGCCAACCAGGCCCTCGATATCGACATGCTCAAGGAGATTTCGTCGGGAAACTTCTGACCCCGAACCGCAAGCGCAGCGCCGTGACGATGCTGCGTGAGCGGTTCGGGGTATCTGAGCGGCGAGCATGTGCTGTGGTGGGCATCCACCGCTCCACGATGCGACTGCACCCAGCGCCGATCACCGCGGAGGAAGCCGAGCTGCGGTCCTGGCTACGTGGGTTTTCCACCGACCGGCCCCGCTGGGGCTGGCGACGCGCCGCGATCGCCGCGCGCAAAGCGGGCTTCACGGTCAACAACAAACGCATCCGCCGCCTGTGGCGCGAGGAGGGGCTGCGAGTTCCCCAGCGCCGCAGGAAGAAACGGCTCACCGGAATCGGGACCGCGGTTGGGGCGATGTGCCCAATCCGGCCGAACGTGATCTGGGCGATGGACTTCCAATTCGACACCACCGCCGACGGCCGAACCATCAAAATGCTCAACGTGATCGACGAGTTCACCCGCGAAGCCCTGGCGATCCACGTCGACCGCGTCATCAACGCCGATGGCGTGGTTGACGTTCTCGACCGCCTGGCCCTGATACATGGTCCACCGTGCTACGTGCGGTTCGACAACGGACCGGAATTCGTCGCTCACGCCGTCAACGACTGGTGCCGATTCAACGGCACCGGATCACTATTCATCGACCCCGGCTCCCCGTGGCAGAACGCCTGGATCGAATCGTTCAACGGCCGCCTGCGCGACGAGCTGCTCAACTCCTGGCGCTTTGACTCCCTGCGCGAAGCCCGGGTCATCATCGAAGACTGGAGGATCGACTACAACGCCAACCGACCCCATTCGGCCCACCACGGACTCACCCCCGCCGAGTTCGCCCTACAGTGGACCACGACCCACCAACCCCAAGCCGCATAGCGACTGGACCATCGAATGGGTCCCCCTCAGTGCCATTATGTCAGGAGCGGATCAGATCCGAAGGCGGCACCTGTCTACTCGGCAGCACGAAGCCGAGAATGCCGCGTGCAGGCAATGGCTGGAAATAACTTCGACCGCGTGACGCACTCTTCGTCGCACCCGATGAGTCCGGTCCACGCGTCATCAAGCGCGCCGATCGCGGCCTGTGGTGTGCGAGCGTCGAGAAGTGGTGCGCAGTGCGCCACGGTGAGTAGCACGTGGTGGGTGTCGGTAAGCGCTGTCGTCCAGGTTGCGGGGTGCTCGTCGGGAAACATCCCACGCGCGAGCGGCGTTTCGACGTCGCCGGGATGCACCTGGTACATGATTGACACCGCGCGCCGGTTGCTGAGGTCCAGGGCCAGATGGCTCAACACGGGCACAGGGGCCTTCCGGCCGCGCCGCCGCACACGCGCCAAACCCAGCCCCGCCAGGCTAAACGGCGTGATGGCTGAGAAGTCGACAATGAGTCCGGGCGAAGGCAGCACACCGACGTCGCGAATCCACACCCCGCCCGCGCCAACGACCCCGGGGCGCTGCGTCACCCCATGAAGACCCGGCCATAGGAGGTCAACGCCGGACCGGCTGTTGCGATCCCAGTCCGTCACCAGCACCATAATGCCCGACTTCGATGACACGTGGAACCCCCACTAACGACCGACCACACTGGACACGAGTAGCAGCCACCTAACGCTTGACCCCCCCTCGCCCACATCCCCGACGTACGACAAACCACCTAGAGCTACCGCGGCACCAAGCCCTACCGCGACCTAGCGCAGCTCCCGCACAGCTGGCTCCCAGCGTCGACGAGGGGGAGTCACACGCCAACCCGAAGGCCGGCCACTCTCGCCAGGTGGCCGGCCTTTCTCGTGTCCGCTGCCGCGTCCATGACTGCCCGCTACGCGGTCACCTACTCCGATACGCCTACGGCGCAACTGTATTCCTCCTACGGAGGTCTCATTCCCTCATAGGCCGATTCTTTCCACAGCCGGACCTGCGGACCAAGAGACTCCACCAACAAAGTCCCACGCGCTGCGCTTATTTCGCGGGCCTTTCTTGTCTCCGCTTCTTGGTCCTCCGGCCCGTCTGCGAATGCGGCCAGTTATGAGGAAATGAGGAACTTCTGGTCACCAGGGCCAGAGCCTCATCCCTCACGAAGGGAGCTCTACCGCAATGACTATCAACGACCTCTACACCGAACTCGACGCCCTGACGATCGCCACCCCGAACATGGCCGCTGTCCAATTGTCGGCCACCCTGCGCGGCATCACGTTCGAAGCTGCGATGGTCGAGCAGACCTGTTCCTGGTGCACCGCCCTGGATGACGCGATCGAGCGCAGCGCCCGCGAAGCAGCTATCTACATCGGCAACGCCGAAGACATCGCGACCACCGGCACCCAGCGCGCCGCCTGGTACCACGAAGCCCACGACCACCTCACCGAGGTCAACCGGCTGGCCCAGATCCGCACGATCGCCGCCCAGCTCCTGGCCGACACCGGCACCGACAGAATCGGAAAGTCCGCCACGACAGTGGTTGCGGCCCAGCAGATCACAGCCGGAGCGGTATTCACCGACGGATCAGGCGAAGCCTGGACAGTGACCGGCACCGAGTGGGGCGAGAGCGCCACCGAATACCCCGTCATCACCTTGATCGCCCGCAGCACCGCAGGACGCACCCGCACGTTCGTGGTCTACCCCACCGACCAGATCCGCATCAACCGCTAGGCACTACCCCAGAACCCCGGTAGCCACTCGGTCTATCGGTCACACGAGAAAAAGCAGTCGGGCCGATCGGTAGTCGGCCCGCCTGCTTTCTCAACCCACAGTAGGAGAAAGAGAACACTCATGGCAAACACCACCACCGCAACAACCACTGGCGTAGGCGAATTGCGTCACCTGGACCCGGCCACCCTGGTCATCGACACCAATATTCGCACCACCACGGCGTTGACGAAAGAGTTCATCGCTTCAGTTGGTGACGGTATCCGCCTGCCGGTGCTGGCCGTAGAGACCGGCACTGACATTCTCGTGCGAGATGGGCAGCGCCGAACACTTGCCGCGATTGAAGCAGGTTTGGCGACGATCCCGGTGTACATCGTCCCCGCCGACGACACCAACGATGATAAGGCGGCGACAGCGGCGCGGATCATCGATCAGATGGTCGCCAACACCCACCGCACCAACCTGACACGGCGTGATGAGGTCACCGCCATCGAGCAGCTCGCGTTGGCGGGGTTGTCGGCCACGAAGATCTCGAAAAGCGTGCGCACGAGTAAAAAGCAGGTCGACCACGCGCTGGCGACGGCCAGCTCCGCGTCGGCGTTGGAGGCGTTCGAGACCCATGGTGAGTTGACGTTGGAGCAGGCGGCGACCCTGGCTCAGTATGACGACGACCCCGATGCCACCGCCCGGTTGTTGGCCGGGGCAGCGCAGGGACGGTTCGAGCACGTCGCTCAGCATTTGGCCGACACCGCCGCCGAACGTGCCCTGGTCCGTACCGCCATCGCGGAGTACGCCGAGCAGGGTATTGCCGCGACCGGCAACCGGCCCGCTTACAACGGGCAGGCTCAGCCGCTGACGCGCCTCGCTGACGCCGAGGGCAACGCGGTCGAGGACATCGAGCAGGTCAAGGCCCCTTACCGGTTGGCGTACGTCAGTGTCGAGTTCGAGGACTACTACACCGACGCGCAGGGCAACCGGGTCGATGAAGACCTCATCGACTGGTCCCTGGACGAAGACGACCCCGACGCCACCCCGCAGGACGGGTTGCTCGATATGCGGTCGCTCACTCGCACCGAAGACACCGCCGTGGCCACGCAGTGGTACGTCACCGATCCCGACGCGGCCGGACTACAGGCCCGGACCTACGGCCACGGGTCCGCCGGAGCCGATCCGATGCCCACCGACGCCGAGATCGACGCGAAGAAGGAAGCCGACCGCGCCGCGCGGCGGCAGACCATCGCGCTCAACAAAAAAGCCGAGGCAGCCCTACAGGTCCGGCGGGAGAAGATCGCCGAATACCTGTCCCGTAAGACGCTGCCGAAGGGTGCGATCGGGCAGGTGGCCGAGTTCCTCGCGGCCACGATGTGGAACAACCACGATCTGTTCGGCTACAGCCGCCAAGACGGCAACGCCCAAGCGCTCACCCGGCAGTTCCTGGGCGGCGGCGAGCCGGGGGAGGCGATGGCCGGGGCCAGCGCCGAACGCCGCCACATCGTGAACCTGGCCATCGCGATCGGCGCGCACGAGGCCGACATGCCCAAAAGCGCGTGGCGCGAGACCGATCGCAGCTACACCGCCCACCGAGCCACCTACCTCAAGATGTTGGTCGCGGTGTTCGGGTACACCCTCTCCGACGTCGAAGAGGTGATCTGCGGCGACAGCACCGCCGATGAGGTACCGCTGGACTAACCACCCTCAGCGAAGCCGGGGCAGGAACTACACCGGTTCCTGCCCCGGCAGCGTGCGTGCCGCAGAGGCCGCACGCTGCTAACGTCGCGAACGAGCCTGGTCAGCCGGGACAATCCCGTCCCAAGCGTGTTCTCAGAGTGCGGCTGGCCAGGCTCCCTACTTCTCTCACCCGCCCCCAGTGTTTGTGTCGTGCCTTCGGCCCGAGCTTCGCTCCGGTGGTCACCACCGGGGGCGCGCGCCTTCTCAGTGTCGCTGACCGGGGACCCCGACCTGTCAACCCACGCCCCTGCGCTCTCGCCCGTTCTCCGCTGCGCTGCGCCCTTGCGCTCCAACGATTTTCATCCCACACTCGCTGCGCTCGCATGAAATTCATTTCCGGCCGCCGGGACTCTTCGGGGTTGACTGCCCACCCCGCCCAGCGCGAACGCAAGGCGTCAATCGCCACCCACAACGAAAGGGCCAACCATCATGTCCACCTCCAGCATCTCCCGGCTTCTCGAAGACACTCGGCAAGCCATCCACGAGGCCGTCGCCGCCGAGAACGGCACCGACCGGCAACGATCAGCTGCCCACCATGCCCAGAGCCTGGCGAACACGGTTCTGACCGACCCGACCGCCGGGCACCGGGATATGGAGAGGGCCGGCTACTACCTCGATGAAGCCCTCGGCATCGCGGCCATCGAGAGCGCCTAACAGTAAGGGACCCACCTTCACAGATGGAGGTGGGTCCCTTCTGGCGTGTCAGAGACGATCGGTGTGAGGACACTGATCCCCGGTCAGTGGTGCGGTTACCAGGCTTGTGCGACCCAGAGCGGCATGTCCGGGTTGTCGGGGAACACCCCAAGCACTACGTATCCGCCCCGGTGGGCGGCGGCTTCGGAAATGACTTGCTGGCCGGTGACGTTGCTCCACATGCGGGCTTTGTCGGGGCGGTAGTAGCTGCCGCCCTTGTACCTGGAATCCTCATCCAGGGTGACGCGCCAGTGATCGTTGCCCAGCACGGCATTGATGACATGGCCCGCCCCGACCTGCGAGGCGGCCACTGTCTCCTCATGGGTCAGGGTGATGACCCACACCCCCTGTGTTTCTCGAACGTCGGCAGCGGTCGCGGGTGCAGTACCGACCGCCAGCCCGCCACCCACGGCGATCGCTGACGCGGCGGCAACACCGGCAACCAGACGCTTGAATCGATTCCTCATAACATTCCCTCCCTAAAGTTGACCGTCACGATAACAAACCTCGTAACGCTTGGATGTCCTACCTTTCTGTTAGTGTCAGGAACGAGCCTGACCCGTGCGGGTCGTTGTTCCCTCCCCCGGGGAACCGTCCGACCACTCCAAGGCGCGCGGGTCAGGCTCTTCCACACCGCTCGTGCTATACCCACGGGCATCGCACATGTGCCCGCTGCGCGGTCATCTGATCGGATACGCCTGCGGCGCAACAGAACTGTCCTCCCAACAGCGGGGAGGTTCTCATTCCCTGATAGGCCGATTCTTTCCACAGCCGGACCTGCGGACCAAGAGACTCCCCCAAACAAACCGGCACGCGCTGCGCTTATTTCGCGCCGGTTTCTTTGTGCTCCCTTCTTGGTCCTGCGGCCCGTCTGCGAATGCGGCCAGGTATCAGGAAATGAGGGGCCTCCGGTCACGGAGGTTCCGGCCGAATGGGTAAGGGAGAGAACCAGAGATGACCAGCTACAGCACGAAAGAGACCGCCGCCGAACTGCGTAAGCACCTGCGTGCGGTGTGGCCGGACGTGAAGTTTTCGGTGCGCTGCAACCGGGGCACCGCCAGCGCGTGGATTGGGGTCGCCTGGACTGACGGACCGACCTACACCCAGGCCCAAGCTCAGTGGTCGCAGTTTCAGGGTGCGCAGTTCAACGGCATGACTGACAGCTACGACCTGATCGACGCCAAGCTGGTCTGCACCGACCCGGCCGAGCTGCCCGAGGTCCGCGACTATCACTGCGACGGCATCAACGGCGCACGCGGATTCTCCGACGAAGCCGTGCAAGCCGCCGCCCGCCAGATGCTTAGCGAGAACCGTGAGATGGCCGCAGCGTTCGCCGTCGAGAACATCGACCCGGACACGTTGACCTACAACACGTTGCATCGGTCGGTGGCCATGCTGACCATCGATCCGGACCGGTGGCTGTCCTATCTCGGCGAACCCCTGCCCGGTCAGCCCTACGACATGGGCGCCGCTATTGGGTCGGCGCTGAACATCACCGACCTCGCCGCCCCCACCCCCGCACGCACGCGCTACTGAAATCCCCCAGCGGGGGTCGGCCCCAGCAATGCGGCCAGGCTCACGCCGGGACTGGTGGAGCCGGGCATCGAGCCCGGCCCCACCACGCTTCGCGCAGATGGCCAGGCGCACGCCGAAACTTTCACCTGATTCGGTGGCATTGCCTGACCCGCTGGAGTATCTCGAACAGCCCCACCGCCGGAGTCAAGTGGCTCTGGGCACCAAAGCCCCACGCGCTGCGCTTATTTCGCGGGACTTTCCTCCCCGTCACCACTGGACTCTGACACCGGGGCCACGAGAGCGGCGGATATCAGGAAATGACACCCTTCCCACTGCCGCACGCTGTTCAACAAGTGACCCACTGGTTACCCAAAACGGTTGCAGCACAACGCATAAACCGATACAATGGACCTATTGATACCGACACCAGTCGCACGAAACCAGCGGAGGCTCTCTACCATGACTGACACCACGATCACCGTCTACACCAAGCCAGCGTGCGTGCAGTGCAACGCCACCTACAAAGCCCTGGACAAGGCTGGACTGCCCTATGTCGTCGTCGACATCACCGAAGACGATCAGGCGCGGGATTACGTGATGAGCCTGGGATATTTGCAAGCCCCCGTTGTTGTTGCCGGAGAGGCACATTGGAGCGGTTTCCGGCCCGATGCAATCAAGGCGATTGCCGCGCAGGCCGCGTGAAAAGACAGGAGCACATCATGACTGCGAGCACCACCCGGACACCGAGTAGCTACGCCGACCGTGCCGTCCACTACCGGCGTGAAGCTGCTGCCTCGAGGCGTGCGGGCGACCTGGAGGTGGCAGCGCGCCTGGAGGAACTGGCCCAGCGAGCCGAGCACACCCACACCACCCGGTCATGGCAGGCCGCCGATGACCTTCGCTACGGGCCTGATGACTGCTGCACCGAATGCGAACAGCACCTGTCAGACCCGCACGATCCGGGATGTGTGTACGCGGACCTGGCTTATGCCCACGTCGCCGAGTGACCGAGACGAGGGGGACGAGACGATGACCATCACCACCAGCGACCTACACGAACCCGCCGTCGTTGAGACGGGAGCAGTCGACGAATCCGCGTTGTCTGCCAGCGAGTTCCCCGGTGGGATGGGAGCCGACCTCGATACCGAAACCGCTGTCACCTCTGGTGTCGAGGCTGCTTTTCTCACCGCGCTGATGTGGGCGCCGGCCGACATGGCCCGCCAGGTCCGGCAGATCATGGCGGTCACCGAGCGGTGGGATCCGTTCTGGAGCCCCGCGCACCGGGAGATTTTCGAGGCGATCTGTGTGGTCCTTGATAGTGGAGCACCGCCGAATCCGGCGCTGGTGCAGGCGCAGTTGTTCGAGACTGGCCGTCTGCCGGCGGTGGCGGGGCAGTTGTTGGCGATCACCTCCCCCACCCGGGGGCCGGTGGTCGGCGGGGTGGATTTGCCGCACCTGGCCGCCAAGGTCATCGACCAGTGGTACCGGCGCGGGTACGCCGGGCTGCTGGCCCGGATGGCTCAGGTCCGCGAGACGGTGAGTGTTGAGGAGCTGGCCGGGCATTGGGCGAACCTGACTGGTCATCAGCAGCGGGCCGAAGAGTTGTGGCTGACCAAACGCGACCAGTTGGCCAAGCTGTGAGCGTCCCGCAGCGGCCGTTGACGACGACCAGTGGCCCGGTGGGTGGTCCGGTGTTGCGGGCGCAAGACGTGCACGCGATGGCCTGGCACATGCACTACGACGAACACCTGAGTTGGGAACAGATCGCCGTCGAGCTGGAAGAACCCTTGGCGGCAGTGGCACGGATGGCCGCCGCTTATGAGCGGTTCACTGACGAGAAGGCGGCGCAGGTTCAGGGGACCTTGTTTTGACCGCGCGAAGGGACGCAGCGATGGAGCCGGTGCCACCTGCTGATCGGCCGGTGACCGCCAGGGAGCACCGCATCCTGGCGGGAGTGAACGCCGGTGAAGTGATGGAAGGCTCCGGGCTGACTGACGGTGACATTGCTGCGGCGTTGCGGGTTCTGCGTGGGCAGAGCACTGCGGAGGAGGAAGTTGCTCGGATGCTCGCTGAGCTCGTGGCGGCCCGATCTGGCCGCGAACCCGGTGCCCCGAGCTCGCAGCCGTTGGGCTTGGAAACACCCGGACCGATGGAGAGGGATCTACCATGACTGTTATGACGACGTCTCAGGAACCGGGGTGGGCGCTGCGGTACCCGGAGCTGTTCGCTGGCTTGAGCATCGAGCAGCGGTGGTCGGTGCACAACACCATTGCCAACGGTGTGCTGGAGGGCTGGACGCCGGAGCCGGCGGATATTGCGGATCTGACCGCCCTGGTCCGCGGCGACATCGACGGCGACGAAGCTGTCCGCCGCAGTGACGCGCGGATGGCGGCCCGGTTCGGCGCACGCGCGCAGTAACGCCCGCCGGGTGATGCGGGGTTGCCGGTGAGGGGATGGAACGACTACTTCTGGCCCGGTACCACCGTGTTGATCAACAAGCGGGGCTTGGCCGATCAAACTCAGCTCGATCAGTTTGAGTACTTCCGGGCGGCGGTGCGCGAACAAGAAATCCGTAGCGGCACAGTGCCGATCGACCGGACGTTCGACGCACGGCATCTGCAAGCGTTGCACGCGCATCTATTTGTCGATGTGTATGAGTGGGCGGGTCAGTACCGCGAGGTGGAGATGTCCAAGGGGCGGCTTGCGTTCGCCACACCCGATCGGATCGGGTCCTACCTTGCCGACACCGCCCACATCATCGCCACCACGGCGTGGCCGGAGCTGGACCGGGCAGCGTTCGTGGAACAGTCCGCGAAGGTCTATGCCTACATCAATACGGCCCATTGTTTTCGCGAAGGCAACGGTCGTGCGGGCAAGCTGTTTATCTCTCAGATGGCCGAGATGACGCGGTACGACATCGATTACGCCAAGATCGATCGGGCGTTGTGGAATCAGCAATCGGAGTTCAGCCGCCCCGATCTGGGGCAGTACACACCGCATCACCACGAGCTGGTCCCGGTGTTCGACCGGATCACGATCGCCCGCCCCGGCCTGCCGCCGGCGGACCCGCGGTTCGAGTCCGCACGCCAAGCCGCGAAGTTCGCGCGGCGTGATCACCCCACCCATCCCCGCGACGCGACGAGATCACGGGGCACCACCTCGCCGGGTGCGAGCGATCCCCCCGCCGCGGGCCGGCCGCCGGGTTCGCGGCCGGGCCGCGACACCGACGACTACGGCCGCTAACACCGGAGTGCGCGACTACAGTCGGTGCTCTATCCCCAGCCCGCGATGAGCTGGGTGAGCAGTCCCGCCAGGCCGACGACGACGGCGACCGCGCCGCACACGACCGTCGGCCACGGGTTCGTACCGCTGTCCCTGGACGCCTGCGTGCGCGACGGATCGGGCTCAGGCGCCATCGCCAACGCAAGGCCACCGATGAACGCACCCACAATCACACCGGCCGCACACAGGACGGTGAACAGCATCGCCCTCAGCCGCCCACCGGCGCAGCATCGGCGGCCGTCGACGTGGTGGGTGTGGTGCCCGCTGAACTGTCTGTGTCGTCGGCTGGTGCCGGGGTGGTGCGTGCACGCGGCGCGGCGGTTCGCTTGCGGGTGGCGGGGCGTTTGGCACCCAGTGGTTCGGCGTGGAACGGTGCCAAAGTTTTGCGGTCGAACCCGGCCGCGCTGGCTTCGGCCAGCAGCGCGGTCAGTCGCCGTACACGGTCGGCGTCGGCGGACAAAAGCTCCTCGCGTTCGCGGGTGAGTTCGGTGTGGGTGTCGACGATCTCGCGCAGGACGGTGACTTTGCGTTCGGCGTCGGCGCGGACCTGAGCTTCGATGGTGTCGAAATCGATCGCAGCAGTAGATGACATGCGGTGTTCTCTTCTCTCGTTGACGGCAAAACGGAGACGAAAGGGAAACCCTCTCGCTTACAGCAGCGCGTGAACACAGACGGCAAATATGCATCCACACACCTGACGAACCAGGTGGTCCCTCATTCTCATCGTAACGCCGGATCGAACCTGTTTGTTGCCTCGCTGCCTGGCGAGGGGGCGGCGTGTCCATTGCGTTGCGACGTACGGCAATACAATGAGACTGGTGCTGCTGACGGCGAAGTCACCATCGCCAACGCGGCGCACACCTGAGGGCCGACCGCGCAAGCCGCGGCAGAGGCATGGCCGCTGGGTTCTCATTTATCGTCTGGTTTCTCGATTCGGCCAGCGGCCAGTATTCGTCGGCCTGTCCAGTTGTTGGCGTCGACGGTGAACGGGTGCTCGGGCTGCGCGTACCACTTGTAGTCTTCGCGGGGAGCGATGATGTCGAAGTCATTTTGGTTTCGAGAAAATTGGTTGGCGAGATCTGTGGTGATGAAACGAGACGCGAGGTGCTCAATGCCGAACTCTCCGGCTGCGATCGCGCTTGCGATGCCGTCGCGTAGCGGGTCGAGGTCAACGCCGACGGCGTAGGCAAGGCGGAAAAACTCGATCAGATCGTCACGAATTTCGGGTGCGTGGTCCTGTTCCCGTAAGTGGTTCAGAAACTCTTCCTGTGCGTCGGGTAGCGCTGCGTCGAGCGTTGATGCCCACCACTGCGGCGTGCCCTGCATTTGCGGGGACGATTTTGCGTGATGCAGGACTGCGATACGTGTTCGAGGTACGTGTATCAGTGTCAAAGCGGCCGCGACCTTCGCCGGGTCGCTGTCGTTGGAGATGGCTGCCAGCACTTCTCGGGCCACCCATCGGCTGACCAAGTCTTGAAGCGTGAACAGAAACGCTCCAGGCTCGCCGAGGTCGTCGAGCGCGGGTGCCAGCAGAGTTAGCAGCGCAAGGCACTTTTGGTCTCTGCCGGCGGTCGTTGTCTCTTTTTGAAGTTCCGCCGAGAACGCTTCTTGCGCTTTGTCGAGGGCGAGGAATGCGAGAGTTTGTTTATCGGTGTGTAGCAGTTTGAGGAGTTCGGTGCCGTCGCCGCCGCCGACGGCTGCCTGTATGGCTTCGCCGACCACACTGTCTGGGAGGTCGAAGTCAGCGAGGATCGCCATCGTGAAGTAGCGGCCGAAGTAACTTTGCGTCGCGACTCCCCGCCGAGGGTTGAAGTTGTGATCGCTTTTTAACTTGGGGAACAGCATGTGCAGCATCGTGCGTGCGTGTTCTTTGACGGCGGGAGTGAGCTCGGTGAGCAGATCGTCGGGGTTGAACGGCTCGTACTCACCGGTCCCTATACTGCCTGTCGCAGCTTCGTAAGTGGGGCTTGTCACGAGCTGGTGTTGGTATTGCGGGAGTTTGGTATGAAGCTCCGGGAAGACTACGCGTAGGAGGGTAAGGCCCATGACGTCCTCGATGTCGGTCTCGCCGGGCGGATGCATGCTGAGGTCGTAGTCCAACTGCGAGATGTAGCGACCGATTGACCGAGGTGTGATCAATGTGGCGCGCATGGTCGGTACGAGATCTCGAAGTCTGTGCATATCCGTCAAGTCACTATCGGGACGTCGACGCTGCATCACATCGGCTATGCCGGCGTTGAGCAAACTGACGATCTGCGCGCCGATGAGAGCTGGGACCGGGACTGGGTACTGCACCATTTTCTCGATGTAGCGCCGGGCCTCGCTGGCCGACCCCGCTGTGCGCGCGGTTTCGAGTGTGCGCATCAGCGAGTTGTGGTCGTATGCGAGGAGGTACTGCACACCGGGGAACCGGCCGAGGAGTCGGACCACCTTGAGCACGGTCAACAACTCGTCGCCCTGAAGCCGGTCTATGTCGTCGACCACAACCAATATTTTTTTGGAACCGGTGGCTATTTGATCCGCAGCGGTCTGAAATGCTTTGTTCCACGCCGGATGCTCTGTAAGAGAGTCCGCAGCGGCTGTCGCTGCGGCGCTCGCTGACGGGCCGGCGATCGGAATGGCGATCGCCATAGGTGCCGCGATACGCAGGAGACTGCCGAACGCCCGTCGGGCTGTGTCGAGCTTGCTTTCCGGCAGTGCGCTCAATAGTGCTGCATAGAACTCGCCGAGAAGACTACTGACGTCCTGCGCGGCCCACGGCGTGAACCGGACCACTGAATACTCGCCACCCTTGAGAGCAAGCGCGTTCTCGATAAGATTGATTAGAGACGTTTTGCCGCTGCCCCACGGCCCAGTGAGTCCGAACACTACGCTCGCCTTGTTTGAGTGCGTGGCGGCGATCTGTTCGGCGACGCGCGTGGCATAGCCGTCTCGGCCGAAGAGATCTTCTTCCTTCGTGGTGATCGGTTCGTCATCATTCCGGATCTGGGAATTCACGGTGCAACCGTAGCGACATCGGACCCGTCGGAGCTGCCTTTTCCCGGTCGCCTTCTTTCGCGCCCCAGCGCATGTCGTCCCTGTTGACGCTTACTCGCGGTCCCGTTCTCTTATAACGGCCAGCCGGGAGGCACGTCGTTCCCGTCCGCGAATCCCCCGCTGTCCTAAGCCGACGTTTCTGAGCGCTTTGCTCGGCGTCGGCCGCGCCGTGATGCGCACCCGGCAGGCCGTGCTGTGCGTGGCCCGAAGGGCGAACGGAATCGCCCGGAGGGCGATGCAGTTTTGTTGTCGCGCCGAAGGCGCGCGGGATTCCGCTCGGAACCCGCTGACGCGGCTACTCGCGGAGCAAGCTGTCATTTAGGTGCCCTAAATGCTTGAAAACCGTACCTGGTCGCGGTACGGTTGGCCATCAACGGTGTTGGTGGCAGTCCCCACGGGGTGGGTTCGCTGCGCTGGGCCGGACGAGAGTTCCCGCGCTGGGCAGCGGGGTTCGCGCAACGGTGGGCGGCGATGACGGAAGGGGCGTGGTGATGACCGAGGCGGGTGGGGATGGGCGGCCGTCGCGGTCGATTATGCGTCGTCGTCGGGCGAATGTGCCTGGTGGGCGGGATGGCCGTTTTGTGGTGAAGGTCAGCGCTGATGAGGCGGCGTTATTGCGGGCGCGGGCGCAGGTGGCGAATGTGTCGGTGCAGCGGTTGATGGTGTCGCGGGCGTTGTCGGAGCAGCAGGGTCCGTCGGTGGATTATGAGACGCGGCGTGCAGCGTTCACGCAGGCGTGTGAGATGCAGAATCTGATTGCGGCGTTGGGTACCAACATGAATCAGATCGCCCGCCAGGCGAACTCCGAGCAGCGCATTCCGGCTGACTTTGAACCCACCATGGAGGCGGTGCGGCGTGCGCTGAGCCGGGTGATGGGGGCGTTCGAAGCAGCGTTTGGGTTTGAGGGTAAACGCGAGTGATTCCGAACATCAGCAACGGCGGGAAGATGACGGGTCTGGTCATGTATTTGGCCGGTCCGGGGCGGGCTAATGAGCACGCCCACCCGCATGTGGTTGCGGCCAGTAGCGGCCCGGTGAGCATCGCTGGTGGCGCGGGAATGGTGATGACACGCGAGCAGGCGGCGGCGGTGGCCGAGCATCTGGATATGCCGCGGTTGGTGTTCGGTACCGAAGTGGCCCGCCGCGATAAGGGCGCGTTGGCAGCGGCGATGGAGCGCGGTGTGAAGGGTGAGGCGGCGATCGCGCTGGCGACTCGTGATGAGAATGTGTGGCACTGCTCGCTGTCGTTGTCGCCGGAGGAAACCGACGCCTTGACTCCGGATGGTGCGACCGCACAGGGGCTATCGGATGAGCGGTGGCAGCGCATCGCTGAGGAGTTCATGGTGGGCATGGGGTTTGACTCCGAGGGTGATGCTCCGGCGCGGTGGGTGGCGATCCGTCACGGTCTGTCCAAGGCGGGCGGCGATCACATCCACATCGCTGCCTCACGCGTGCGTGATGACGGCAGTGTCGTCAAGTTGTGGTTCCCCGAACCCGGTGAGCAACGCCCCAAGGGCGACAAGTGGCGGGCCCAGAACGTGTGCGCGCGTCTGGAAGAGTCGCACGGGCTGAAAGTCACGACCGGGCGAGCACAGAACTTTCCGGCCAAGGGCACCTCCCCCGCCCAGGAGAACATCGCCGCCCGCACCGGACGGGCCGAGCCGGCGAAGACGACGCTCGCGCGCCGGGTCCGCGGCGTCGCCGCTGCGGCCGAGTCCGAAGCAGAGTTCGTACGGATGGCCCGCGCCCACGGCTTGCTGGTGCGACCGCGTTACGCGCCAGGCAGCACCGAGACCGTCGTTGGGTATTCAGTGGCGCTGCCCACCGAGGCGTACGCCACCACCGATGGGCGGCCGGTGTGGCACGGCGGCGGCAAGCTCGGCAACGATCTGTCCTTGCCGCGCCTGCGGGAGCATTGGGCCGCACCCGATGAGGGGGCACGCGCTGATGCGGTGAGCGCGTGGGCACACAGCCGCGAGAGCCTGCCCGCCGGCGGGCATTCGCCTGCGACCTCTGAGGGGCAGAGCCGGGCGTGGGCGGGTGTGACGGCCGATCAAGCCAAAGACCGGCTCCGCGCGATCGTCGCCGCTGCGGCGAAGGGAGTGACGACCGAGGATGGCTTTGTCAGCAATCTGTACACCCATCGGGAGGTGTTGATCCGGCCGCGTTTCGCCGCGGGCAGCACCGAGCAGGTGGTCGGGTATTCGGTGGCGTTGCGGCCATCAATCTATGCCGACGGCTACGGGAAGCCGGTGTGGCACGGCGGCGGGAAACTCGACAATGCTCTGTCTCTCCCGGCGCTGCGGTCGCGGTGGCTACGCACCCCTGGCACCGAGAAGGCCACGGCCTATGCGTGGGGTCGGGCGGCAGGGCTTGCGGACAAAGGCAGCGCCCCGAAAGCCGGACCGCAGTACTTCTCTGCGTACGAGGACGCGAAGAAATGGCGAGGCGCGCTCACCGGTGCTGACGCGCCGTGGACACGTGCGGCGGGCGAAGCTGCGGGGGTTGTGTCGGCGTGGGCGAGCACCGCTGAGCGCCAGCAGCCCGCGGAGTTGTCTCGAATAGCTGATGCGCTGGCGGCGACCACCGGCGAGCGCCGTCCGCCGCGCCCGCAGGGGGCGCACGCGGGAAGCATCATGCGCCGCGCGGCGGCGATGATCATCGCCGCCGGCACCGACGATCCCCGCTTCGCGTGGGTAGCGATGTTCGGGCAGGTCGCCGCGACGTGCCGGGCCATCAGTGACGCCGCCGAGGCACGCGGCGAACTCGACCGCGCCAGGGAGCTGCGGGCCGCTATCGATGCGGCCACAGGCCGCTACAGCGAGATCACAGACAGTGCCCGCGCCGACGGGCTGCGTCTGGCCCGTCCCGCCGCCACAGCCGCGGCGACACCAGCGGCCCGCACCACGTCGGCGCCTGCCGCGGTGCGCTCACCGTCACCGACCCAGACGCGCCGCGACCGAGACGACTACGGCCGGTGACGGCCACCAGCGGCGCGGCGCTCGCGCTGCCGACAGGCCGCCTGGTGCTCGATGCCGAGCGGTGTTCGATCACGGCGTGCGCAGCGGCACACGCGATTGTGGGTGCGGCATTTCTCGAAGCGGTGACCAGATTTTTGAACCAGCCGAGGCGCGGCGCACGGGATCTGACGATCCCGACTCGCGACGCGCTGCGGTCGAATCTGCCGACCCATACCGTGCTGGGGCCTGAGGACGCGATCAGCGCCGCTCGCGCGGTGCTGGTGGTCGATCCGCTGTCGCTGCCGGGGCAGCAGGTGGAATGTTTCGTCGTCGACTACTCCCCCGGGCCGGGGCGCGTCGATCGGCTCAGTGATCATCTGGTGTCGGTCCTGCTGTTTGAGCCGAACAGCCCCACTGCCCGCGCCATCGAACATGTCGCGGACCTGTACCTCATCGATGACTTGTCGGCGTTCTCCATCCACCAGTACCAGCAGAACCACTGACCCTGATAGGTGTGGGAGTGCAATGAGTGCGGTGGAGATTTTTGTTGATGAGTCGCGGCGCCGGGACTATCTGCTGTGTGCGGCCGTCGTTACCTCCGGCGACATTGCGTCAGCACGCAAGATGATGCGCGAGCTCAAGCCGAGCAACCGGGACCGGTTGCACATGAAGGATGAAACCCGCAACCGCGAGCGCATCATCACCGAGTTCGTCCGGCTGCGGCCGATCGCCGAAGCCCACATTTTCGTCGGAGCGCTGACGGGGCGCAGCTCCGATCGCGCCGTGCGCACTCGGTGTCTAGAGCCGTTGGCGCGGTTGGCCGCCGGTGCCGGCGCGACCCGCATCCTGGTCGAGTCGTGCTCCCAGGACAAACAAGACCATGCGGTACTCACGGGAGAGCTGGCCCGGATCGGGGCGCTGAGTCGGGTGCGGGTGGCCATCGATCGGCCGACCGCTCACGAGCTGCTGTGGGCGGCGGATCTGGTGGCGTGGGCGTACGGGGCCGGAGGCAGTGCCCGCGCCGCGGTGGCCCCGCTGGTCACCGTTCACGAGGTGTCGTGAGAGCCGTGCACGCCCCTGGATAGCGCAAAGGCCGGGCGACCACGCAAAACGTGCGGGCTCCCGGCCTTACTTTCCTGGCTCTTCACCAGGACACTATCCAGTTTAGCAGTGCGGCATCAGTCCGGGTCGTGACTGTGGCCCAGGTCCTCGGTGAGGGTGGCGCGGGCCAGGCCGTACTGGGTGGGTGCGGCGGTGATCGCGCCCGCGACCCGGTGGGCGTCGGAGCCGCCGATCAGGATCAGGACCTCCCCACTCGTGTAGGCGATGGGAATTATCTCGAGGCTGACATCGAGACCCCCGGCGAGCCCGCTGGTGATGACGGCGCCCATATCGGCGGCTGTCGGGAGCGGATGAGCGGCGCTGCGGCCGTGCACGATCGCCGCCGCCGGATGAGGGCGGCAGCGATCGTGGGTGGACATGGTGATGGTCACCGGCCGTGGCTGCGGTCTCGCGCAGCGCTCTTTCGTGGTGCCGGTCGCCGGGGTGCACGCGATTTGGCGGTGACGGCATCGCGGGGATGTGTGGGATGGTCGATCGCGGCCACGGCCGCGGCTTGTCCGGCGCTGGTGTCCCCGCGGTGGGCGGTGATCTGCTCGGACCTGCTCGCTGTCTTGTCGAGCCCTACCGATGCCGTCGCGGGCCGTCCGGTATCGGCGGCCAGGCGGTCCCCCGTGGCCCGCACGTCCTCGCTGTAGCCGGCATACCGGTCGCCCTGGCGTTCGATGTGACCGGCTTGGGTGAGGAGCTGCTCGACGTGCTCGCCGTCTTTGGCGGCGTCGGCCTGCTCGGCGGCGGTGCCGTCGGGGTCGTATCCGCGCTGGGCCCAGTATTCGGCGCGGGCGGTGTGGATCTGTTCGGCAGCGCCGCCGCGTGGTTGCCCTTGCAGCTCATCAATATTGAGGCCGTAGTTGGACAGTTCAGTAGCGATGTTCTCGCGGACTGAGGCCGCGGCCTCGGACAGCTCGGCCCACCGGTCAGCAGCGGCATAGACCGACAGGACTTCGGGGCCGGGTGCCTGGGTGATCCATTGCTGGTCGGTCCCGAACTCCCCGACCCGGCGCGGGTCGATGCCGTGTTCAGCGATGATCTTCTCGTGGAGCAGTTCGGTCGGTGCGGTGCGCCAGAACTCTGAATCCTCGCGCCCGGCAGCCAGTGCGGCCCGCGCGGCGGTTTGGATGCCCGCTTGCTCGGTGATGCTCTTGGCGGTGTCGCTGGCGCCACCGCCGGTGCGGTCTGTATCGCCGGTCAGGTGGCGGGCGGCGTCGCGGTCGCGGCGGGCGCGGCGACGCGCGAAGGACTCGATCAGTGCCGCCGCCGCGGCGATCGAGGCGGCCAGCGATCGTTCCATACCGCTGGTCAGTTCGCGTTCTTCGTTCTCGTGCTCTTCCATCATCGGTTCCCTTCGGAGTAGTTGCCGCTCATCAGTTCACGCAGAAAGTCGTCTGTCATCGGTTCGACGGGTAGGTAGTCGGCGGCCGGTTCGTGGCGGTCGAACTCGGCCGAGCACCCATCGAACGGGCCATCAGGATCGAGCAGGACCGCCATCTGCCGGTCGGCGTGGTCGAGCCACCAGCTCGACATGGCACTGCCCGGGTCGGTGCGCATCTGCTCATACGCCCGCCACAGCGCCTCGAACCGGCTCATCGCCTCTTTGTGGTCCCACCACTGCTTGCACCAGCGGCGGCCGGGTTTGTTGACGTTGCGGGCATAGATCAGCACCAGGTGCTGCTCCACGAAGTCGTACACCGACGCGAACTGCGGCTCCGGCGGCGGCTCTTCGTCCGGGACGGCCTGCGCCCTGCTCTGGACGCCACTGCTCAACTCAGCGTCGAGATCGTCGGCGAACTCGCCGGCCAGATCACTGTCCAGATCCGAGGTGGTCCCATTGGTGCTGCTCATCGCGATATTTCTCCTGTTCTTTTCGTTGCGCCGCCGGAAAGCGCGGTCGATGCGCCTGCCGGTGTTGTGTCGGTAGTGGTTTCGGGGTCGTAGCGGCGTAGCGACTCCCTGATGAGCTCGGCGTAGGGCTTGGCCATCCACGGCACCGTTTTGATCAAGGTGGCGGGGTTGCCGGCTGAAAACACCAGCGCCCGGCCGCGGGGGAAGGCTTGCAGGTCGGCGACGGTGAAGATCCGTTCGCGGGTGATGTGGCGCGAGACGGAATCGCTGCCCTTCGAGCGCGACACGGTCGCGGTCTGGCGGTCATAATCCCCCACCAGTTTGGACAGGAACTCTAGGAAGTTCTCTTCAGAGACGTTGCCGCCGTACACCTTCACGTTCGCCGCACTCCACAACTGGTTCATGCCCTTCTCGCCCCAGACCTCCACACCCTGGGACCAGCCCTGCAACACGGTCATGATGTTGATGCCGCGCGAGCCGTAGTGGCTGTAGAGCGCCGGAAGACGTCGCCACCGCACGACGTTGGCCGCTTCATCAAGCGCACACAGCATCGGCGTCGGTAGCCGCCCGCCCGGTGAGGCGGTCGCGATGTCCTCGGCGGCCTCACAGGTCGCCACCGTCAGCGCAGCGATCAGCGGGCCGGCCGACCCGACACCTTCGCGGGAGAGGCAGTACAATGTTTCCCCTTCGCGCACCAGCTGGTGCAGGTCCAGGTGCGGGCGCACATCGCCGTGGCCGGTGGTGATCCACGCAGCGATCTGCCGAGACCGCAAGCAGTGGACCATCTTCAACGCCGTACCGAAGATGCCGTCCTGCTGTTTGGGAGCCAACGACAGGCGCGCCTCCAGGGTGGCGGCGATCAGGTCGTAGCGGTGCTGGTGCAGGATCCGAACTGCCTCGGCGCACCGGTCGCGGCGCGTCAGACGCTCGTAGACGGTGGTGATCGGTTCGCCCGCCAGCGCGGAGGCCAGCAGCAGGTTCGCGACCAGATCCTGGCCCTCGGGGTCGAAGTACGGGTCTTTCTTCGCGGCCGCCCCATCGTCGCCGTCGGCGAACTGCTCGGCCAACGATTGCGCTTTGTCCTCGGTGGTCACATACGACAGCGGGTTCCAATAGAACACCGGCTCAGAGTTGGCCACCCGCTGCGGGTCGAACACCCACACCGCGCGGCCCATCTGCTCACGGACATACCGGGTGTGATCGAGATTGCCTCGCTTGTTCTCCGTGGCCAGCACGGCACCGGGCGCTTCGCAGATCGCGGGAATGACCTGGGAGGTGGACTTGCCCTGGCGCGGACCCCAGATGGCGATGAACATGTCCTCAAACGACCCGAGCAGCTCCGTGCGGCCGGTCAGGGTGGCCCCGATCGGCACCCCGGGACTGCAATACGGGCAGTCCTTCTGATCAGGCATCACCACGCCCAGTGATCGTGCCTTCGCGGTCACCGCCGAACGGGTCAGGGAGGCAATGTCTTTGCCCCGGCCCATATGCGCGGCCGCGGAATCGACCCGCAGGCGCTGCCCCCGCCGGCGAGACCACCACACCGCCACCAGCGTGGCCACGGCAACAACTGCCACTAGCATCACCACCGCCCAGACGGTCGCGGCCGTGGTCCATACGATCTGCCCGCGGGCGAGCTGCCCAGCGGCGGTGATCGGGTTGCCCGGCACCTGCTGCCCACCGGCCAACTGCAATGCCGCCCATCCCCCACCCACGATCACCGCCAGGACGCCCAGGCCACCGAAGATCAGTGGCGCCTCCGACGATTTCGGGTCCCGGATCTGACCTGGAGTCGTAGGCATCTCACGCCCCCCAGATTCGGTGACCGGCGGGCCGGGCTGCCACTGGTGATGGGGATGTGCTACGCCGCAGCGGACCCACGTGGATCACGCTGCGCCGCAGGGCACGCCGCCGCGTTGTGGCTAGCAGCAACCAGTCCTCAGGTGTGGTCATGGTGTCTGTCTCCTTCTGGTTGTCGTCTGAAATACTGTGGAAGCCTTTGGTGTAGAGGCACTGTCGGAGCTTTAGCCGCAACGCTGTCCGCATCCGCCCTGTCCGAGCCGCAACATTCGAATCCCCCAGATCACGAAGCCGACCGGTGGGGCTAGATAGGCCGTGCTGATCAGCAGTGCCGGGTCGTTGAACCGCACATACAGCGGCAGTACTGCCGCCACCGCCAGCACTGCGGACGACACACTCAGTTTTACGCAGCTCGCGATGGTGAAGGTCAACACCTCTGCGGTGTCGCGCCAGGTCCATCGGTACCGTTCGATCCCGATGCGGTCGTTGTCGTTACTCATGTGAAGTGTTCCTATCGTTGTGACCAAGAAGTGGTGTCGCAGAAACACTCTGCGTCTCAGGATCTTCGGCCGAGGGCGTGCCGCCCGATGCGGCGAGGAGGTCTCCCACACCGCGAGTGAGGGTCGGAGCGATCCATCGCCTGCTGACGAGCAGGACGGCATCGGTGACAAGACCAACCACGGCCATCGCGGCCAGGACGTGGACCGCATGCACTGCCCGCGGTGTTGCGGGGCCGCTGCGATCAACGGTCGGCCGACACATGCCGAGCTCGTCGGTCCCTACACAGATCGTGGGCCGGTCAGGGCCGCCGATCATCTCGGTACCCAGCATCATGAAGATCACGGCGGTGATAGCTGCGCTAACGGTGAGGATCCCGAGCGCGATCAGCGCGGCCAGCGGCCACAGGGCCTGGGGGCGTCGGCGGCACATCCCCATCGCCGCCTCACCCAGCATCCACACTGCCGGCCCCCACGTCGCCATGACGGCTATCCACGCGCAGCCGGTCAGGATGAACGCGCTATTGGCGCTCACGTGTGCCCACCTGATGTCGTGTCCTGGTAAGGTCCGGCCGCTAACGCTTGATGCAGGTAGCGGGTGGCGTGATCGCGCTGGGTGGCAGTGGATTCGGGCCGGAGCAGGACGTCGCTGGCTTGGGTGGCGGCGTGGTGGAAGGAGCAGCGCGCCCGGATGCTGTGTGCGGGGTGGGAGGCTGCTTCGAGGAGGGATGCGTGGGCGTCGTCGAGTAGTGCTTCGGGGTCATCGGGAATGCCCATAGTGGGTTTCCTTGGTCGTGGGGTGTGGTCGGGTGGGTGGAGCCGCTGACGCACGCCGAGGGGTGCGTCAGCGGCTCGGGGTGGTCAGGCTCCGATGCCGCCGACGAAGTACCAGCCAGCCGGGGACACGGAGTAGAAGCAGCCGGTTTTCGGGAGCATGGGTTTGCCGAATGCGGCGCGGCATTGATCCACTGATCCGTAAGGACCCATCAGCTGCCCGGGCGGCAGTGGGTTGGGTGCGCCGGCCGAGGCAGTCCCGGTACCCGCGAGGCCTGCGAGCGTGGCGGTAGCGGCCACGGCCAGGGCGGCGGAAGCGATTTTCCTGCGAAGGGTTGTTGTCATTGCTGTGTCCTTTGTTGTGAGCGGAAATGTCAGAGTGAGCGGGTGTGAAACAGGTTGAGGAGAACCTCCTTTCGGTCACCGTTCAGCTCGCCCGGGGTGGGCGCGGGTGGTGTGGGGGTCATGTCATGACCAGGCCGTTGACGATGACCCCGGTGGTGGTGATCGAGGACACCGCCCACAGCGCGCCGAGGATCAGTGCCCACCCGGCGGCGGCCGGGATGCGCCGCCACTGAGCTGGTGGGGTGCGGAGCTGGCTGAGCAGACGGGCTGCGACGATCCCGATGGTGACCGCGGCGCCGAGCGCCGCACCGACCGTCGCGGTCCACAAGGCCCACGAGAGAACGTGGTCGATGTTCGGTGGCAGCTCGCGCACCTGCTCACCGCCGCCGGCGGTCCACTGGTAGCCGCCGAACTGGAGGTACAGCGGCACCGCTGCGGCTACGGCAGAGAGCACCAGAGCCTCGACGATGATCACCGTCCGCCCATGGCGGCCGCGCACCTGCTCCCACCGGGGCTGCCACGGCACCGGTCCACCAGCGGACTCGGCGGCCGGGTCGGAGGCAGTCATGAGGCGGCCGGGGTGAACAGGGCATCAAGGCGGATTTCGCGCCAGGTGCGGTAGCCCGGTGCCCGGCACAACGCGATCGCCGGGTTCTGCTCGGACAGTTCCACGCTGACCGCTACCCGGTGCCGCGACGCGGTTCCGGCGAGGTCCTCGGCGGTCAGGTCGTGGTGGCTGGTGTGCACGATGAGCCGCACGGTGTCCAGGCCGGCTTTTTCGCGGGCTTTGCCGGCGAGGTAGATCGCCTTATCGGCCGCCGAGCGCTCAGCCGAGAGTTCGTCGCCTGCCCGGTAGATGACGTCTTTGGAGTGGAACTCGCCGTACCACGATTCGTGATCGTCAGCGACCGCGCAGACCGCATAGGAGGAGACTTCATCGTCACCGGCGCAATACAATTCGATGACCGGTGCGTCCTGGGAGGCTGCTTCGATGTCGGCGGCTTCGGCGGCGAGGGTGTCGGCGCGGAGCTGGTCATAGTCGATATCGAGCTGTTTGCGGAGCTCGGTTTTGACCTTCGGCCACAGATTCTTCGTGGCCACCCCCACCTCCATGGCCCACGCCCGGATCTGGCGGTGATCAGCGGCGGCCTTGAGCTGCTCGGCGCCGTCGGTGACGGCGTGCTCAGCGGTGTCCCAATCCTGGGTTTGTGTCATGGTCATTCATTTCCTTCATCAGTTGTGCGGTTCTGTTTTTCTGTATTTCTGTGCTTGCGGTGGTGGTCAGCGGGCGGGCTCACCGCCCGAGGAGGTGGTGTGGGACCGGTGGTGTATCAGCGCGCACCCGGCGGCGATAGCGCCGCACACTTCCGCGCCCGCAGCGGCCGGGATGGATGGTGCTGTCATCGTGGAGACGATTGCGGTGTAGAGGAATCCGGCCGTGAAGACGCTGGCGGCGCCGACGGCGCAGGCGACGATGATCGCTGCCCGGCCGGGCCGTTCGGCCGGTGCGGGCCAGGCGCCGAAGATGAGGCGGGCGGAGAGGAAGGGGCCGGCTCCGGCTACCGCCGCGCCTACTACTGCCAGCAGTGTCATGACCGCTGGCCCGGTGAGCGCATTCGCGACGGTGGTAAACCATTCGTGGGACCTGCTCAGCGTGAGAGCGACCGCACCGTCACTGGTGCGAGCGACGTGGTCGGTGCAGCGCACCAGCACCGCGACGACGATGCCCATAGCGGCGACGGTCATCGTTCCTTCCCACGGCAGCGGTAGCGGGGAGTGGGTCTGCTCAGATCCGGCGGCGGTGGGTGCGGTGCTCATGTCCGGTGATCTCTCTTTCGGGGCGATGGTGGCGGCGGGTTTTATCCGGCGGTGACGGTGAATGCGGTTAGGCGCCATCCGTCGTCGGTGTGCGAGATGGTGGCTTCGATGCGCATTGGGGTCAGCGGTGTCGTTGTCCCGTCGGCGTGCAGGGTCTGTTGGCGGACGGTGACCAGCCGCACGGCGGTGGTGGGGGTGTCGGGGATGTGTCCGGCGTCGACGTCGGCGGTCGCGGTCACCACATCGCCGGAGCGCCGCCACGATGCCCACCGCGGATCAGGCCGCTGCGGTCCGGCGGTCTGGGTCGAGGTCGCGGCGGTGGCGAGATCCCCACCGAGCCACGGAGCGGCTCGCCGCAGTGCTGCCCCGCTACTGGGGTCGGTGACCGGCTGCCAGGTGAACATCATCGACAGCGCTTGGGCGGCGACCACATCGGGTCCGGCGGTGGCTGGGTCGGGGGCGCCGGGCAGCTCGTGGTCGTGATCGTGTCCGGCCGACGGACTCGGTTCAGGGGCGCCGGGGCTGGTGTCGCCGCCGCACCCGGTGAGAATCAGCGTCAGCGCGGCGAGAGCCGCGAGGACCGCCGCCACCGGCCGCCGCACTGCCTGTCGCTCAGACATCGCCGTCGCCTGCCGGGTCGACGGTGATGTGCAGGTGATCGAGATGATTGGCGGCCGGGCTGCCGCGGTCCTCCATCATCGCGGCCTGATACTTGCCTGCCGGGAACGGTTGGTAGTGCTGGCGCCACAGGGTGTAGCTGACCCGGTAGTCCCCCGCACGCTCGAAGACCCAGCCCGCGATCTCATCGCCCAGCTGCTGTCCGGCGGGGGTGTCCCACCCGGGGACCATCACATCCAGGGCCAGACCCCGGGCGTGCTCAGGGAGCGGATCACCCGCCCGGACGCTGCTGAACTGCAATGGCCCGAATCTGTCGGTGAGATCCTGGGCGAGCTCGACCACGGCACGGTCGCCCGCAATGATCTGCTCAGCGCTCGTCGAGACGGGTGGTTCGCTGACCGGTTCGCTGCTCGCGCAGCCACCGAGCAACACCCCGGCCGCGACCGCTGCTGAGGCAACGGCACTGGCGAGCGGTCGGCCAGTGAGGTTATGAGACATGCGGGTGTTCTCCTTTATCGGGCCGGAGCCGGGGTCGGTGCGCTCGTCGAGGAACTCGGCGCGGGTGCGGCGGCGAGCTGAGCTTCGTATGTCGGTTTGTTCGCCAGGATGATGTCGGCGTAGGGGCGGGTCTGGGTGATGTAATCGGCTCCGTCAGTGGGGAATCCGTGATTGCGCTGTACCGCGCCTTCCCCGGCGTTGTACGCGGCGAGATAGAGCGCTTCGCGGCCGCCGGGGGTGTCGTCGCTGACCGACCCGTCGGCGATCCAGCCATCGATGGTGGCCGCGATCGCGCACATGTACCGGCCCTGGGCCATCACCCCGTCACCGATGTCGTACGGGTCGACCTTGCCGTTGCCGTCGTCGTCTTTGCCGTAGGCCGGCCAGGTGCCGGGCATGAACTGCCCCGGCCCCATCGCCCCGTCAGGCGACGTCGCCTGCGGGTTGAACCCCGACTCCTGATGTCCCTGGGAGGCCAGGAACGCCGACGAAATCGGACGGCACAACGTGCCCGCCTTGCGGTACCAGGGCTCGAACTCCGGCGGCACAGTCCCGGCGGCCAGGTTGTCTTCCCCGCCGTGGGTGTCTTCGGGCTGCGTGCAGTCATCGCTACTGCTGCCTGCACTGCTGCCACCGTCGGGGGCTTTACCGAAATCAGTTCCCGGAGCCGGGAATCCGTGACCGATGGTGGTCACGTGGACATGATCGAAATGGTTTTGCGTCGGTGAGCCGCGGTCCTCCATCTGGTTGCCCTCACCATCGGCGGGGTGGTAGTGCTGGCGCCAGATGGTGTACTCGACGGCGAAGAAATCTTTGTTGTCCAGGACGTACTTGTTGATCGCGTCCCCGAGAGCTTTTCCTTCGGCGCTCTCGTAATTGGGGATCATGATGTCGGCGGCCCGGCCCGACGGGTGATCGGGATAGGAGTCGACCGGTCGCCAGCCGCCGATGGTCTGGACCTGCGGGAACTTCAGTGCGACAGCGCGGGCCAGGCGGATGGTGTCGGTCTGCCAGTGCTCCTCGGAGCCCTTGGCCGCGTCCATAGGTTTGTTGAGGTCGCCGCCTGCGGTGTCGGGGGCACCGGCGACAGGCGGTGCACGCGGCTGCGCCGGTGCGGGGGCCGCCATCTGCTTCGGCGCGCCCGGATCAGCGGCGGCGGCGAATGTGCCTGCGGGAGCGGGTTTTTTGTCGCGCACACCCGCTTGTACGGAGGTGGTGGGCCAGGCGTCCCAGCCTTGGCCGGCGAGCACGGAGTTCGCGACTTCCATTTGCTGGTCTTTGGTGGCCTTGTCGGCGGTCGGTGCGTATGTGCCGCCGCCGAACCCGTTCCAGGTCTGCTCGGTGAACTGCAAGCCGCCGTAGAACCCGTTGCCGGTGTCGATGGCCCAGTTCCCGCCGGATTCGTGTTGGGCGATCTTGTCCCAGTCCGCGACCGACACCACACCCGGCGCTGCCGGGGCTCCCCCGCCGTTCGCGGGTGGAGGGGGCTGGCCCGGTTGCACAGCGCCCGCGAGCCACGGCATCGGATCGATGGCTGAGCCGCCGAACCGGCCGCCGTCCCAGACTTCGAAGTGCAGGTGCGCCCCGCCGGGGCCGGCCGGGTCGACTTCACCGTTGTAGCCGACATTGGCGATGTGCTGGCCCGCGGTGACGGTGTCACCTTCCTTGACCAGCACGCCGTCGGGGAACATATGCCCGTACACCGTGGAGAAGACTTTCCCGCCGATGTTGTGGTCAAGGACGATCCACTGCCCGAACCCCGATGCTTCGCCCGCTTTGGCGACGGTGCCGTCTGCGGCGGCGTAGATCGGCTGATCAGGGGTCGATCCGTAGTCCTGCCCCTGATGCATCGTGCCGCCGCGCGGCCCGAACGGTGAGGTGAGCTGGTAGGTACCCGGTTTCATGGGCTGCACCTTGGAACCGGGCGACAACGTGCTGGCGCCGGGCGCCGGAGTGGGGACGGCGCAGTCCGAGCCGCTGCCGCTAAAGGCCAGCGCGATCATCATCGGGACCGCCACCACCAGCGCCACCGCGGCCATCAGCAGCTTGCCGCCGGCCCCGCCCCCCTGCTCATCCATCGGCTACTCGACCCCCGCGGTGGGTGGGCGACCTGCGGTCAGGGCGGCGTTAAGTTCGGTCAGCCGTGCGATCTGCGCCTGCGCCTGGGCGAGGCGCTGCTCAGCCAAGCTCTGGGCCGGGTCGACGCCAGCGTTGGCCATCCAGTTGCGGATCGAGTTCGGTGACACCGAAAAACGCTGCGCCACAATACGGACCGCCTGCGCCACCGAGGTCGAGTGCGGCAACAACGCCTGCACCTGCGCGACCGCCTGGGCGCGGGTGTCGTCGGTGATGGTGCGGTAACGCTGCGTGCCCACGATGCTCACCGCCCCTGTCCCTGGCCGGCTTGGGCTCCGCTGCTCCAGCGGGAGTTGGTGTTGTGCACACCCCGGCGGCTCTCGGTGGGAGTGAACGTGGTCTGAAACGGCATCCCGATCTGCTCATCGGAGGTGCCGTACTTGAGCAGGAAACAACCCAGCCCGGTGGGCTTTTGCCGGTGCCCCTGCTTGATCTTGCGGATCGTCGCCGGGCTGGGCGGCGGCGTCGAGGCCAGCGACGTCAGCCACCGCTCTTCGGTCGCGGTGAACTTGGTGACCGCCTTGAGACGGCGGATCTCATCGGGCCCGACCGGTCCGATGATCTTGGCCGGGGCGCGTTCGATGAACCCCTGTGCGTTGTTGACGTCGGCGGCCGAATCGAACGCCCCGAGGTCTTTCATGGTGTGCGTGATCATGATCAGCGCGGTACCGATGGTCCGGTTCAACCGGGTCAGGGCATTGACCCGGTCGACCATCCCGGCCCCGGCCCCCAGCACCCGCCACAGCTCGTCCATCACAATCAAAAAGTTGCGTTTGGGAGCCAGATCAGCGTCGGCGAGAGTGTGCGCGGCCTCCACCGCCCCGAACCCATCGGACCAGCACACCATCAACACCGCCGCCAGCAGCTTGCCATCGGACTCGTCGATACCCGAGACATCGACACAGATCGCCGGAGCGTCGATATCGATCGGGTGCGAGGTGTGCGCGTTAAACACCCGCCCAAAGTTGCCGTCGATCAACGAATTCAACGACTGACGCAGCTTGCGGGTGATCAGCCGGTATTGCTCGCGGTCATCGGCACCGACCTTCGGCCACAGCCGCTCGTCGCTGCCATCGATCGCGGCATACAAGTCCGACAGAATCGGCGGTCGGTCGTAGGTGAACCCGCCGCCGGCCGGGTCGTAGAGCTGGTCCAGGGCCACTCGGATCAAGGTTTCCTCGAAGTCCTCGATTGGACTGGAGCGCACCAGCTGCAACAGTCCGTGGACCATCTGCACCTGCCGGGCGCGGACCTGCTCCCCGACCCCCACGATCTTCGCCTCGAGGCCAGCGCGCCGGTCTGGGTCCCACGCCCACGGCGCCGCGACATCATCAGCGATGTCGGCCGCCGCGCGCAGGCGGCCGATGACCGCACCCAACCCGCCGGCGGCCAGCGGGTTGACCGTGCCCCCGCTGTAGGACAGGCCGATGTGCTGGCCACCGACGAACCCGGTCAGGTCGGCGTATTCGCTTTTGGTGTCGCCCATGAACAGGCAGGTGTGATTTTGGGCCATGATCCCGGTCGCCATCCGCCGCACCAGCGAGGACTTGCCGAACCCGTTGAGCGCCAACACAAAGGTGATGGGAGCGTTGATCAGACCACCGGCATCGAACCAGACAATCGGGTCGAACCCCACGTCAGCGCCGGTGATGGCATGCGACCCCAACGGGGTACCGAGCATCGGCGCCGACGCTCCGATGGAGAACGGCCAGAACCCGCCGCCCGCCTGAGTGGTGGTGGCCCGCCACTCCGGCAGCCGGGCCACGGACCGCATCCGTCCACCGCCCCGGCCGGAAAACCCCCGCCCGCCCGACATCGGGATCGGGCGGTCGAACCCGCCGACGTCGACGACCCGCTCAATCGAGGCTTTGCGCAGTCGTTGCTCGCGGCGCAGCGCCCGCCGCGCCCGCCGGCCCCGCCACCCCGGCATCTGCGCCGCGGCGTTGAGCTCACGCCAGGCACGGGCGGTGCGGATCTTGATCCCACCGATCCGCACAAACTCCACCCCGTCATCGCCGCCGTCGTCGAGGAGGTCGGCCACGTCGGTGTCGGTGAGAACGTCGGGGTCGGGGTCGTGTTCGGTGGCCGAGGTGATCCCCGGCCCGGCTTGCGCCGGTGGGGTGTCGGCGGCGGCGTGGCGGCCCAGAATGGTCACAGCACAGGTCCTTTCATCGTCGTATGAACGTTGTGCGCACGTAGCGCGAGGAGGCCGGATGCGTCAGACCGAGAGCGGCCCTGAACGCGCTGGCTTGCTGGGCGTACCAGCACCGCAGCGCCCGCCCGTCTATGTCGGGCAGGGGGTCATCGGCTCGGACCGTCACCGTCAGGAACGTGCGGACCTGGGCCACGGCCGCTCCAGCGGCCACCGCCGACCGGGCCTGGGCGGCGGCGTCGATACGCCCGCGTCGGCGGCGGATCAAGGCGGTGCGGTAGTCCTGGTCAACGATCGTCTGCGCGGGACGGTCGAAGCGGTAGAGCAGCGCCACGCGCGCCTGCTCCCACCCGCTGCGCAGGTGCGGCAGTACGTCGGGGAACTGTCCGACCCCGCGGGCCACCGATTCACAGGTGATCGAGCGGTGAGCGTTGTGCACCAGGTGATCCCACGTGAGCTGGGACTCGTGGGCCAGCCCCGGGCAGTCCTCGCCTCGCGCGTGCGGCGGTACCCGATAGGCGTCGTCGAGGATGGCCGTGTGCTGTTCTGCGGTCAGGGCTGTGAGCTCCAGCCCGGCGTGCGCGGCACCAGCGATGATCGTCGGCAGGCGGCGGCCGATCTCCCTGGCCTGTGTCTGCCGGTTCCCCCCGGTCGCGCCGCCGCGTGGGGCGAAGGCGTAGGTCACCCGAACCGGATCAGTACAGGAGGACGAGCCGTCGGGCTCGATGACGACGCTCGCGTGCGATGCCCCGCACATCACGCCCGCATGCGCCAGCTCGTCGCAGTGCTGCCGGGTCAGCCACCGCGTGCCCGGTCGCGCCCCGGGCAGGCGCACGCTTAGAGCGACCGTGGGACGGCCTCCCCCGGTGGTGATTACCCCGTAGGGCGCGCCGTCGCGCCGCTCACAGTCAGTGGCCAGGAACCAGCCACTATCGACCGAGCCTCGCTCGCGCCACGACCAGTACCGCAGCTCGGCCCATTCCCACAGCGTCCGGCCATGGACCGGAATGAGAATCACCCCGGCCAGCACCGCGGCCGCGATCACGGTGATCACCACCGCGAGAAGAAGCGGGCACAGCATGAACGAGATCAGCGCGGCGTAGACGACGGCGAACAGTGCGCCGGTCTGGGCGAAGGTCAGGCCACGGTCGAGACCGGATCGCTGCGGCCGGTGCACGATCGGGGTCGTCGGCCCGTCGGTATGGATGGTCATCACACGCCTCCTAAGGCAGTCGATGCGGTGCTCACGCGGACAGTTTCGAGCTGGTGGAGGCGTATTCGGGCAGGATGATCCCGATCCCTAGGGCGCCGGCGAATGCGGCGTCTTGGTAGCCGTAGCAGCGGCGAAGGCCGATGTGAGCGCCGTCGGCCATGCCTTCGATTTCCGCGCGGATCGACGGCAGGTCTTCGCCCGGTGCGACGGTGGCGGTCACGAGCATCCCGAACCGGGTCAGCCCGGCGCCGGTGGCTTGTTCGCGGCGGGCGGCGTTGGTGTTCTCCACACGCACCGTCGCCGCCGCGGAGACGACACCCTTTTTGGACTGTTCGGCGGCGAGGGCCTCGCGGTAATCGGAGTCGACGAGCTTGACCGCTTCGGCGGTGTTGTGGACCCGGTAGATGATGGCGACCCGCTTGCGGCGGACGTCCGCACGCGGAATCAACAACGGCCGCAGCACATGAGCTGGGACCTGCCCCGCCGGAGCGGACGCCATCTCCCAGGTAATCGACCGGTATCCGTTGTGCACCAGATGGTCCCACTTGTTCTCGGCAGTCACCGGCCCGGCACCATCCCAGTGCAACTGATCTTCTGAGCCGGTGCCGGAGATCGCTTCGAGGTCCTCGGTCAGCTGTGGGTTGTAGGCGCGGGTGGGACCTACGCACCACTCCCCCGCACTCATCGGGGTGGCTTCCACTCCGGCCTGGGCGGCCGCGCCCATCAGGGTGGACATTCGCCGCCCTATCTCAGCGGCCTGATCAGCGACCTCTTTGCCCGCTGCTTCGCGCAACCTGCCGAACGTCAACGTGAGGCGGACCTCTGACCGGACGATCGCCGCCGACGAGGACAGTGCGGTTTCGGCCATCACTTGCCGGGCGTAGGCGGGTGCGTCGGGGTGGGTGATCCGCTTGACTTCCGCGGAGATGCGGGTGCGGTTGTCGGGGACCGATTCGATGACCACGGCTGCGCCGACCGCCCCGCGAGCACTGCCGAGTTGGGCCAGGAAGTCGCCCCAGCCGCGGACCCAGTCGTTGATCTGCCACTGATCGACACGCTCTTGACCGCGTGGCTGGATCGAAAAGGAGACGGCGAAATGGTTTTTGGCCCGCAGGTGCACCAGCCCGAACCGTTCTCCATTGCGGAGTTCGTATTCGTAGAGGCGGGTGTCTCCGGCGATGCCGGGCATCCGCCCGATGCCGGGGACGGTCCCGAACGCTCCGCCGCGAAAGAGGGTTTCCCCCCGCCACTTGGACCATTGGAACTGGGTACGCAAGATCATCAACTCCCACCCTGTGCGGCCACCGAAGGTGATGACCATCGGACCGACCAGCAGCGCTGAGACGGCTAAGAGAATCCCGGTGGCTGGTAGCGACCGGGTGAACCAGAACACCCCGATATTGAGAATGACGAGGATTCCAGCGAAAACGGTGACACCCCAGGTCATTCCGTACAGGCCGGTGGTGCGGGGTTTTTCCCACCGCCCGTAGAGGATCAGGGCATTGTCGTGGCCGCTCTCGCTCATCGCTGCCCGCCGTCCTGCTCGTCGCGGCGCTGGCGCGCTGAGATGATCAGGGCAACGGCTCCGGCGGCCATGGCCGCGCCGTAGATCACCAGCACCCACAGCGGTGGCAGTGGTGCGAACGCGGCCACCAGCATCAACGCGCTACCGATCGCCAGGGCTGCGGCGACCGGAGGTAGCCCTAGCCGGGTCGTACCGCACGTACGGACACTGCTCATCGGGGTTCTCCACTCATCGCGGGGGCGTCATCGTTGAAAAAGTCTTCGGCTGCTTGCGACATCTGCATCGAGGACGAGACGTTGTTCATCGCCTCCGACACCGTCGACCCGCCGCCACCGGACCCGCCGCTGCCCGAGGACGATCCCGCGCCGCTGGTCTGCGCGCTGCCCGACCCCGAGGCCGGGGACGCCTCCGCGCCGCCACCCGAAGACGCCGGTGGTGGTGGGGTACTGCGCCCACCTGAACTGGGGCCGCCGCCGGGACCGCCACTGCCGCCGCTGTTACCGCCGCCCCCGCCGCCTCCGCCGCCGGAATCGCCGCCGCCGCGCATCACACCGCCGCCCGCGCCGCCTCCACCGCCGCCGGGCATACCGCCTCCGGCTCCGGCTTGCCCGGCGGTCGAGCCACCAGCTCCGGCTCCTGCACCTGCCCCGGCTCCCGCGCCGGCGCTGGCGCCGCCTGTTGCGGCCATGCCGCCGACGGCCGCGACGACGCCCATCGTCATCGCCGCGGCCTGCAGTCCGGAGCCACCGGACATCGCCATGCCGCCGGAGACCAGTTTGGTCATCATCGGCAGCACCGCGGCGGCGAGCGAGAGCAGTAGCACGCCGTACAAGATCTGGGTGCCGTCCTCGGAGTCGGTGCCGGCGAGCATGAACGCGACCGCATAGGTCAGCGCCGCGACTGGTTTCCACAGCAGCAGGGAGATGGTCCAGGCGATGGTCTTGGAGAAGGCCTGTTTGCCCATCTTTGTGCCCGACGCGGCGCCGATGATCGGCAGAATCGACACCACGACGATCAGCATCGATTGGCGGGCAACGAGAATGATCGCCTGCAGCACCGCACCCAAAATGCCGATGATGGCGATGACGAACATCAAACCGACGCCGAGCTGCCCGAGCATCGGGCCGACTTGGAACATATTTTTGGCCATGTTCACGGGCGTGTCTCCGGCCGCTCCGAGTTCGAGGAGTTTGGTCGAGATCCGGTCAGACCCGGCGGTCAGGCCGATCATCATCGCCCCAAACATCCACGCCCCGAACACCGCTCGCATCAGCGAATGGAACAGCTCTTCACCTTCGGACTGGAGCTGTTGTTTGCGGGCTAGCTGCAACCGGATACCGCCGGCGATGATGGAGACCACCAACCCCAGGATCTGGATCTGCAACGTCCATTCCTGGATCTTCTGCACCGGACCCCACTGCTGAGCTTTCGGGGTCGGCAACTCGATGAACCACGTCAACGACTTCTGCACCATCGTGGAAAACCCGGTCAGCAACGATTCGGTCATCGACTTGAAGCCGTCGTTGGCGGCGTCTTTGATCGTCTCGCCCGGATTGGTGACCGCACCACCGATATCGCTCGCGGCGTCGCATACCTGCCCGATCGGCACGACTGCACCGATCACGTCGCACGTATCCACCGCGTGTGCCACGGGCGTACCGGTCAGAGGTGAGTTCAGCGCAGGTAGAACCATCGTTGCCGCCAGTACTGCAAGAACGACCGCGATCAGGCGCAGGCGCCACCGCAGCAGCGGTCGGTCTCGCGCAGGTGCAGGTGCGCTGATCGCGGGGGCGGTGCTCACCATTGTGTCCACCCGGTCACGGACTCGACGGGGCTGGACCCGGTCGCCGCAGTCAGTCCGTCGGCGGGGATGCGCCATTTCCACTGGCCGCCGTCCCAGACCATCGTCATGGTGCTGACGCTGTAGTACTGCCCGGAGGGGTAGTCGGCACTGGAGATAGGCCCGACCGCCAGCGAGACCCGTGAGAATGTGTCGACATATTGTGGGTCGATCCGGATGGTCGTCGTTGCGGGCAATTGCTGTGTCCGGCCGCTGAACCCGGCAAGAGATTCCTTGGCGGAGTCAGGACCAAGGACCTGATCAGCGAGGACCTTCTGCTGCACCTGCGGGGGACCGAAGTACAGGCGGTTCACAATCTGGCTGGCGGCGATTGCCGATCCTTGCGGCGTCTGGGCGATCCCCTGAGCCAGACCGGCGGCGTCGATGGAGCTCGGGCCGTCGGAGGTGGAGAACACGGCCGCCCCACGGCCGTAGATCTGTTGCCATTGCACCCCCTCGGCGGGGGCGTTCAGGTCGGTCTCGCCGCGTCGTTTCTGTTGCGGGAGCGCCAGCCCGGCCGGGTTGTTCGGTACCCGTAGCCGTTGCCCGTACCCGTCGACGGTGTCGGGGAGATAGCCGTCTAGCCCGGTGCTCGGCGGTGGGGTGAAGGACGGGGTGGACACCGGTGGCGGCGCAGCATCGTCGCTGCCGCCGGTGGTCTGGGCGACGGCAAAGACCAGGGCGGTGATCACCACGACCGCAGCGGCGATCAGCCACCAGGGCCGCCGGTACCAGCGCTTGCGCTGCTGGTCGTCCTGCGGTGGCATAGCCGCCAGCGGTGTTCCCATCATCATGGGTGTCTCCTCGTCTCGACGTGGGTGTGCAGTGGGTCAGGGTTGCGGTAGCGGAATCATCTGCGCGGGAACCGCATCGAGCACCCGCACGGGATTGACCGGGTTGGGCGCGGCCGGGTCGGGCAGTACCCGTCGCCAGTCCCCCGGCGGTGACCACGCCATCGTCGTGGTCGTCGCCGTCAGTGATCGGTCCGGTTCGGAGGTGATGATCGAGATGACCGCGCGGGCGGGGGTGTAGTCGTCGACGAGGTAACCCAACACCCGCGGAGCCTGCCCATCGGGCACCGCCGAGGTGATGGAGATCTGGGTCCGCTCCAGAGACCAGGCGTCGCGGCCCGGTCCGGGAGCCGCCAACGCCCCGGCGATCTGCGCCCAGTCACTATCGGGTGCGACCGACATCCGGATGGTCGACGAGATCGCGGCCAGCGCCGCGCCGGGGCCGTTGTGCTGATAACCCGCTGGTGACACGGACTGCTGCCCGGTAGTCGGGCCCTGGTCCGCCTGGGCAATAGCCATGCCCGCGTACGTGACCCAGGTGAGGTTCGTCGGTGGTGCGGTCGGCGGCATATCGGCGGCCGACGACGGGGAGGCATCGTTGTCGGTACTGGTGCCGCAACCAGCGGTCAGCATCAGCATGGCCGCCAGTAGCGTCATCAGGACAGTAACGCGGTGGCGATGCCGGACGCGCCGAGGATGATGCACAGCCCGATCAACTGCGCGACGATCCCCTCGATGCCATCGGAATTGCCGCTTTTGCGGGCCTCGTAGAGCATCCCGCCCAGCCACACGATCCGCAAGATCGCGATCAGGCACGCGAACCACACCAGCCACGACGCGGCGGTCCAGAACTCGGCCAAATCCCCGACTGTGATCCCCTCGGCCACAACTCTTGTCGCGTGCATTCATCAGCCCTTCCTCTCAGCGCGTCGCGGATTCTGAGTCATCCGACAAGCGCACCGACGAGAGACCCGGCGATGGCGATGAGCACGCAGCCGACCAGGGTCCAGCCGACCTTGCCGGCCTCCTCGTTAGAGGCCGTGCCGTTCGAGCGCTGATAGCCGAACTTGGCTCCGGCGATCACCAGTGCCACGATCGCGGCGAGCATCGCGCCCCACCCTGCCCACGAGACGATCGTGAGGAACTTGTCCGACCCCGGAGGCGGCGCAGGCTTCGGCTGGTCAGGCCCCTCAGCGAGGACGATCATCAGATGGTTATTGGCCTGGGCAACAAGGGTGTTCATTTCATATCTCCTTTTTGTGGGGTGAAACAGTCAGGGCAGTGGGGTTAGTCGGGGACGAGGGTGGCCACGAGACATGCAACGAGCGCGACGACTCCCGCACCGGCCATCACCGCGACAAACCCGTCATCGCCGCCACAGGTCGTGCGGCGCAGGCCAAACCGCGCGCCAGCGACGACCATGACGACGATGGCGGCGAGCATGACGCCCCACCCGGTCCAGGACACGATGTCCCAGAACGCACCGGGATTGGGCGCCGGCGGGCACAGGCAGTGCATCCGGCCCGCACGCAGGTCGATGGTGTTCATGACGGGCTCGGTGCGGGGTGGTGGTCGGTGCGCAGGTCGTTGCAGATCTGCTGCCCGAGCGCGGCGATCTGGTCGGGGACGACCTGGGGCCATCCGGTCTTTTTGCCCGGTGGCCGGTCGCCGGGAGTCCATTGCGGTAGCCGTGCCGGGTCGGCGTGGGTCATCAGGGGTTCGATCCAGTCGATGTCGTAGCGGTGCGGGACGAGCTCGGCGACGGTCCCGGCGTAGCGGGCCACCTCTTTTGGTGTCTTTCCCTGGCGGGCGGCGATCAGGATCAGCCCGCATACCTGCACTCCCGGTGGTGCCTGATCAGCGGTGCGCAGGACCGCGGCTGCGCGCCGCAATCCGGTCATCGAGGCTCGCGCGCAGACCAGCACCAGTTGGGTGGTGCCGGGGTGGGCTGGCCAGCACAGTCCGGTGTCGGCGGCCGGTGCCCACATCTGGGCGATCGTGCTGGTGCCGGCGAACCCGTGCGCGCCCATCAGCGCGAACAGTGGTGGGTACGGTCCGGTCACTGGCAGCGGTGCGCGGCGCCACTGGGTGCTTGGCTGCGAGGTGGGGTGGTCGGGGGCATGGTCGTAGGCGGCGCTCATGACTGCCGCTCCCACGCCGTGGTGGCGGCGGGCTGGGTGATGCGCGAGAGCAGCAGTGTTGTGGCCGCGCTGAGGTGGGCCGGGTCGATTGGTCCGCCCGCGCCCAGGTGAGGGTCGTAGTCCCACAGCACCACCCGCTGCGTGCGGGTGGACAGTGCGTCGGTGAGGCGATGTCCGACCAGGTGCGCGGCCCACGGGTCCAGACACGCGACCACGACGGTGGTGTGCTCGAGTAGATCGGCGTCGGCGAGGGCGGCCAGTGCGGTGCGGGACCGGTTGGCGGTGTCGGGGCGGGCGGCGATGACCAGCACCACCGACACCCCGGCTGGCCATGATTGCGGGTCGTCGAGCACTCCGGCGTCGATAACGATGGACGATCCTGCTGGGGCGGTGGCGATCATCTGCGCCAGGGGCTGATGTGTACCGGTGAGCAGCTGCGCCCCGGAGACGCTGCACCCCAGACGGTCTGAACCGTCGCTGGCGGTGATGCGTGCGGCGGCGTCCCCGGCCGGGGACGCATCGATCCACACCGCATCACCGCCGCTGGCTGCGCGGGCGTCAGCGAGCAGGACCGCGAGTACACTGGCCCCGGCCCCGCCCGCAGCCCCGGCTACCAGCAGTGTGGGGGCCGGGCGCGGGCGCGGTGGCAGTGCCACCACCGGCGCCGCCGGCCGATCGCTCTCGGATGCGGCCAGCCAGTCCCATCCGCTTGCTGCTGGTGTACTCATCAGATCCTCCCCTTGGCCCTCTCACTCACTCAGTTGCTTTAGTTATCAACGGATTTACGGTGCGGGTACGGTCTGTGGATAGGAGATGTGCAGACCGTCGACCACAGCGGTGAGGCCGTCGCTGGCCTGCTTGGTCACCGATGCCACGGCCTCCTTGGCAGGCTCTGCCCACTGGCCCAACACCTCGTACGGTGCTGCGGCTTGCTCAGCGGTCCAGCCACCCGAGATCGGCGGCACGCCTGCGATATTCGTGGAGAAGTTCACGTCCCCATCGGTGGTGACGGTGTAGTCCACGGCGGGGAGCCCGGCGTCAGAGGCCGTGGGTGCATCGAGCACCAATTCGTACTGGTTCGCTTCGGGGTTGGGCAGCGGCGCGGGGGCCGGGGCGGGCGCTGGTGGCTTGGCCCAGGGCGCGGCGGGGTTGGCGTTGGGGTCACCGGCTCCCAGGGCGTAGCCCAGGGCGGCGCCGATGATTGCGCCGGTGGTGCCGCCGACGACGGCCGCGACGGCTCCGGCTCCTCCGGCGACGGCTGCGCCTGCGCCCAGGCCGATCAGTGCGCCGGTGCCGATGTTGAACGGCTGCGGCGGTACGGCCGAGCCGATGGCGGCTCCGATCGCCGCCCCGGCGGGCAGCGTGAACAGCCCGACGGCGAGGGTGACCGGGACCCCGGCCGCGGTTGCGCCGGCGACACCACCGATCACACCACCGAGTACGGCGGCGGCCGCCCGGCGGTCGGCTTCCTCGTCGGAGAACCCGACCGACCGGAACGCTTGGGCGATCTTGGCTTCAGCGTAGGCCGAGTATTCGTTGATCGAGATGGCGTAGTCGCGCGGAATCTCGTTCGGGCGGTCGAAGACGCGGTTGCCGATCCGGATCTTCGCGGCCGGATCCTCGACGATCTTCGGAGCGACCGGTGCGGTCGGGCGTGGGGCGTGAATGGGGCCGGTCGGTGCCGGGTCATAGGTGGTCGCCGGAGGACCGGACGGCTCCTCCCAGAGCACCGGTGCCGTTTCCTGCGGCGGCGACGGCAGGACGCCTTGCGGATACTCCGGAACCGGTGCGGGCTCAGGTGCCGGTTCTGGAGCGGGTACGGGGGCCGGTGCGACGTCGGTGACGCCGGGCTGCTCGGGGGTGGTGGGGTTGACGTCGGTGACGCCCGGTTGCTCGGGGTCAGCCAGCGCCGGTGCAGCCAGGGCCGTGCCCAGCGACACCGAGGCCACCAGTGCGACGGCGACAGCGTGGACGCGGAGTGGGAGGTGATGGTGGCGCGCGGTGACCGGCGCGCATGGGATGCGATGAGATACGGGGGTGGTTCGTGGTGATTGCATGTGAGGCAGTACCTTTCAGATAGGAGAAACAGGTGGAGCTAGGAAACTGTGGGTAGGCAGGCCGCGCGGCGGGTGGCTTCCTCCTCGCACAGCCCGACCGACCGGAACGCTTGGGCGATCACCGCTTCGGACCAGGCGGCGTAGGCGTTGAACGAACGCGCGTCGTCGATGTCCTGGACGCGTGCGGTGGCCGGGACGGGCGACATCATCGGTACTGGTCTGCGGAGGGCATGTGGCGGGTTGGGCATGGTCGGCCTTTCCGTACGAATAGTTCTGGGGTGGCTGGCTATTGGGTGGTGTCTTTGGTGATGGCGGTGATGAGGGTGCGGCCGTCGATGACGGCGGTGGAGATGAGCAGGGGCAGCACTTCTGGCTCGGCACCGGCTGGGGGAACTACTGTCAGCTCGACGCCCCACAGTCCGCCGGTGCGGTCGGTGATTTTCAGGCAGTGCCCCGTGCCTTGAGCAAGCTGAGAATCAATGCCGCCCTGGATCTCTTCGGCCGTGGGGACCCGTGCCAGCGGCGCGACGACCTCGCGGGCCTTGGCCCCGGACCGCTGCACGTAATAGGCGTATTCGAACGCCTTGATCGCGTCCGGCCCTGAGGTGGTACCTCCCGCATCACGGCCGGTGGTCACCGGACCGTCGGTGCGGTTGGGGCAGTCCGCATCCTGCTCGGCGGCGGTCAGTGGGGGTGCGATCGCAGACGGGGTCGACTGGTCGCTCACTGCGCGGTTCTCAGTGCTGTCGCCCGATAGTGCGACGAACGCCCCGGCCCCGGCCAGCGCGATCACCAGGACCAGTAGTGCGCCCGCGATGATGTAGCCGCGCAACGCTCGTCGACGCCGGGGTGGGCGCACCGGCGGCCCGCCGGCCGAGAGCGGGAAGACATCGGTGGGCATCGGGTCGATGTGGTGCGGCGCGCTGCTCTCGTCGGCGCCGGGCCACAGACCGGGTTCTTGGTTGCTGGTCGAGACTGGCTGCTCAGGAGCGATCCACTCCCACCCCGACACCTGCGGTGCGATCGCGGGAAAGGTGTCGGTATCGGCCTCCCCCGGCGTCGGTGCCGAGATGGTTGGGGCACTGGAGGAGACCGCGGAGAGGGGGTCGGTCTCCTCCAGTTCATCGCCCGATGCCGATGAGGGGGTACCGGCATCGTCTGTGGACTCCTCGCCGGCGTGATCGCCGCTGACCGTTTCGGGAGTGCTCTGGTCGGTCAGGGGTGCGAAGTCGTCGAACCACCCTCCCCCGTCACTACTGGTGGGGCCGGTGGGGTTGTTGGTGTTCACCAAGAGCTGGTCCCTCCTTCCGGAGAACAACAGTGAGAAATGTGGGGGCGGGCAGAAATGCTGGCGGACAGATGTTTAGGAGTCGCCGTTGGTGTTCAGCGGCGGCCGACTCCACGTCGTCACCGGTGCATCGGTAGCCGACGGCTCGCCCGAGTCCGCGCCGGATGGACCGGGCTCGCCCGACGTCGGCGTGGTGGTGTTCGTGTCGGTGGAGCTGGTGGACGTGTCCGACACGGTGGGAATCGGCGCGCCCGAGACGGCCGACCCGGAGTCGTATCGCAGCAGACCGTCGTCGGTGTACGGGGCCACGGTCTCGCCGGCCAGGTCATGGGCGAGTGCGGCGAACCACTGCGCCACAAACAGAGTGGAGCTCGCACCCGATGAGGTGGAGGCGTCGTTGGTGTACGAGCCGTGGGCGGCCGCGGTCTTCCAGTAGTTGACCATCGTGGAGACCTCGAACAGCTCTTTGTTGTCGGTGAGGTTCTGCTCCACGGCGGTGAATGCCTCATTCGCCCATCGGTTGACGGTGACTGGAGGAACCAGATCGACGACTGCTGCGCCGAGTTTCGCGCCGAGGATGCCCAAAGCTGCCGGTGGATTGGCCAGGCCGACCGTTGCCAGCGCGCCGATGGTGTCGGGGGTGAATGTCTTGCGCAGGACCGTGGTGACGGCGTTGAAGCCGATCGTGCCGACCTTCACGACTGCGTTGATCGCCTCCGGGATCGTCGGCATGGGTGTGCGGGGATCGGATGCGGTCGCCAGGCGCTGCGAGATCGACTCGGTCGGTGTGTACGACAACTCCTCCAGCGTCTCGCCCTGGACGTCTTCGTTGACGACGTCGACACCTGCTTTGATCGAGGTCACCGCCAGCGCCTGCCCAATGGAGGTCAGCGCGGCAACAGGGTCAGAACTGTCCAGGCTCGACTGCCCGGCGATATTTGCCACCAGATGAGCCACCGGCGCATCAGCCGGGGCAGCGCACGCCAGATCGCCTGGCGCGCAACGATCCATCACCCGGCCCGACAGGGCGCCGTATCCGGACTGCTGATCACCGGTAGGGCCGATCCCGCCACCAGCAACAGCCACCGCCTCCGGAGCGGGCACCTGCTCCAACGACTCCCCCGACGTTCCGGGCGCCGGGTCAGGAGTGGACTTGCCCGGCGCACCTGGAAACATCGGAGAATCGGTCGGGCGTGCCGGGTTGCCGAACAGTGCCACTCCGGCGACACGATCTGCGGCGATCGGTCCCTTGCCGGCACCGATCTGTTTGGCGAGGTTCGCCGTGGCGTGCGCGCCCTGGGAGTACCCGGTCAACGCGAACTCGGTGTCAGCGCACTTGGTGGCGATCTGGGTGATCATCGACGTCAGCCGATTCATTGCTGTGGTGACCGATGCGGCGTAGGGCTCTTTGCCGCCGGCTACTGCTCCGCCGAAACCGGCCGGGTACGGCACATAGGCCCGGGCGACCTTGGATCCCGCCAGTGACAGCAACGGTCGCATGACCGATCCGAGCATCCCCGAATCGGTATCGACCGCGGCGTCCTCGGACGACTCCCCCGTGCCCTGAACACCGAGCACATAGAGCGTCGGACACCCACCCGCCGGTGCGGAGGGGGCGGCACTCGCGGACCCCACACCCACCAGCACACCGGTAACGGTCGCCATCGCGGCAACCACCACGACCAGGCGAAAAAGTGTTGTGCGCCAACAAAAAACGGACATATGAGTGCCTTCCAGGGCAGATGCCACATGAACTGTTACAAGCAACGACCCCAAAGGGTCGGCGTGCAGCACCTACACTGGAAAGCGTTCGGTGCTGCACCTACACGGTCAGAAACTGAACAAACTGGTGCCAAACGAGTGATCAGACGGCAAATCTTGGTTACTCACTCGGCGCTTCTCGCCCTGGGAGAGGTCAGACGGCAAATCAGACCCTCTCCCAGGGCCCCAATCTTCTCAGGGTCCGGTGGGTGCCACTTCTGATGGTCAATCACTTTTCGGTAGTCCTCCCTTTCTCTTAGTAGGGCGGCCTGTGAGGGGGTCTGTGCTGGCAAGGACGGTCCCCGAGGGCGCGAAACCATGTCGGTAGTTCCGTACACACCGACCCTCCTTGCCAGCACAGGCCCCCTCACATCGCTTCGGCGGCCACAATCGGCTACCTTCCATATTTGTACTCTATATCACTTCTCCATCACAGTACACTGTGACAGCAGGCAGAAGGGTGCGGCAGAGTGATTCCTTATGTGCGGGTACCGGGTATGAGCAGGAGAATCCTCCGGGGTTTCAGGCCAGAAAGGCTGATTGAAATCAGGAAGGCGCAGGGCTTTTCGTCGCGAGGGGAACTTGCTCGACAGGTAGGTGTGAGCGCCTCCGCTGTAGCGAAATGGGAGTCCGGGCAGGCGACTCCCGGCGTCGATACCCTTGCGCGCGTTGCAGCCGTCCTGAGCGTCTCTATGGCAACCTTCATTGACATCCCTAGCGACCAGCTGTACTTGGGCGATCTCCGCGCCCTGGCGGGTCTCACTCAGCCCCAATTGGCTGCGCGCATAGGCTTTTCGAGCGCCACCGTGGCTGACTTGGAACGTGGCCACGCTACTCTCAGTGACGATCACGTCGCCCGCCTTATTGATGTCCTTGGGACTGACGAACACACTGTTAGAGCTGCCTACCGCAGAGTCCGTGAGCGTCCACCCAACACGAGGGCTTAATACTGGGATGGCAGGTTTTGGATGATGGATCATTCTGTTTCGGCCCGTGTCAGACATCTACTACGACACTCCTGGGCGAGGAAGCTACGAACAGTGCGACGGTGCTCTGACGCCGTATGACCACCGTCGAAAAATAGCGTTCAAGTAACAACCGCAACTCCGACTCTGTGTCGAGCGTGTTGCCAAATGTTCCAGTTCGATTGCACGCCCACATCAAGGCGCGGCCAAGAAGATTGTGTTCGGCAGATCGACCGATCACTGTCGCACCGAACAGAGTCCCATCTTCATCAGTCAGGCGCGAGAGGTTGCGTATGGCTGGCTCTTTTGCAGCCATTGGCCCTGGAAGGCAGTGTAATAGGTAGTTGGCGGCTACTGACTTGTGCCGTCGGCGGGGTAATCCGCTCTCGCAGAGAATGTTTGCCGCATAGACTGTTGGGGTGCCCCCGACGCGCGCCGATGTATAGGACAGTGCGGCCGGATTTGGGTCAATGAGAGTGAGTGTCTCCCAGTGATCTTTGGGCTGAGCGCTTAGAAAGTGCCCCGAACCCACGCCCACCTCCGCGTGCTGGGTGGTGCCATACGTGGCGTACAGCCTTGCGATCGAATCTTGGTCACACCCCCAGGCGTACGGCGACGTGAAGCGCAGAACGAACAGATCGTAGAGACGCAGCATGATACCGCTGTACGGGAGCGCGCTGAGCGGAAGTTCGGAGCGCTCGCTCCTACCGCGCCGCCGAAAAACGACCATGATTGCCCACTCCCCCAGGATGCTTTTTACACGCGACCAAGAAAACCTGGACCCGCGATTTGCAACAGAAACTGTTGTCAGCACCCACCCGGCGAAGCGACACACCTGTGGTATCTCAGAGTGTTCCCGCAGCCGTGTCTGGCGACGAGAATTCCAAGAGCGCCCACTAAATTACGCGATAACTATCAACGGCGTCAACACTAATCGTGGAGGGTGACTCGGACCGTTGCGGCAGGAGGCCGAGTTCCACTGATGCGCTCTATCCGAAGATCGAATCGGTGCCAAAGTCCGTCCAGGCCCCACAGCCGGAGTTCGGTCGCGAGATGGTCTGAGCGTTCCAAGCTGATGGCCCACTTGTGCGGTAGTCCTCGATCGTCTGGGTGAACTCGTGCTCGCCCGGTGATCGGATCGGTCCAAAGGCCGGGGATGACCTTTCGTCCTTCCCATCGCGCAACTTGGATTGGGAATTTCCCAGGCTCTGTTGACCAGCTCGGGACCCAGTAGACGATGGCGGTCCACCCCCGGGCTTCCATCGCTAGGCGGGCGACCAAAGCCTGTTGCGGGTCCAATTGAGGAACCTCAAAATTGGTTGTTTCCCATGTGACACCCCGCCAGACGCGACCTCCTGGGGTCTGCGCAATCTCCGTCGCTGCCTGGATCGAGATCAGACTCACCTCGTTGTTGCGCGGCGATTTGACCGGTCGGCCTGCAATCCCCTTTAAAGTGTGGCGGTCCCCTTCTTTGCCGCTCTCCAGCAGCTGAGCCACTGCCGTCATGCCGCTGGTCCAGATTGTGTCAGCTGTTGTGTGAAGAGGATAGGGTTGTCCGACTGTCCAGTCACGGCCATAGATCTCGGGAATATTGGGCCCGTAAGTCACGTGAATTGCTTTGGTGTCAGTGAGGTTCCACTCCCATCCCCCCGTCATCGGGTGGTCGTAGCTGATGGGACTGCCGGACGGGCCGATCCACACCCACACTGCATGGACATTGCCTGTCCCTGAGATCACGGGGTCTGTAAAAGAGCTAAGCTGCTTACCACGTACCACCTTTGAGGATGTGGTGGTAGCTTTCGTGCGTATGGTCTGACTAGTCGGGATCTCTATCAGCTTTCTGACTACTTCTGACGAATATTTCAGCCGCTTGAGCTGTTGGAATCCCGTCTCGTTGGGCGGGATTGACGGGTCATTGCCGTACGCGATGAGCGGATAGGTGCGGGCGTCTCCGGCGAATGTAGCGACAAGCAGCCACTCCCCGATGCTATCTCCTTGCAGCTGTTGCGCTTCCCCGACGTGTGGGTGCATCGCCTAGTTACTCCCCGTTGCCTTCTCGTCGAGGCGACATCAGATGATCGTTCACGGCGACTAGCAGCGCATGTTCGCTGTCGAACGGTCCGCCTATTTCGCGCTGGTGCTCCATGGCTTCACTCGTGATCGGAGGAAGCGCCGAATGGTTCTGCTGGGTGGCGAACTCAGCCAATACTTCGGGGACAGCCCAAGGCAGGCATGTTCGGTCGAACACCAAACTGGCAGATTCGCTAGTGAGCGGACGGTGCCAGACTCGGACTTGGATGTTAGAGAACGTTTCATCGTTGACATTCCTGTCGCCCAGTGCTTGGGCGCAAAAGTGAGCGCAGGCCTCTGTGTTCTCTGCTGCCGCTTCGACAACCCACGTTTCGGGCTGAGTCAGCTCTTTCGGTATGTCGATTCGTACGAAGTAGGGCGCGGCGCGCTCGCTAATCGCGCGGCGGGTCTCGGCAGATGTCAAGTCACTCATGCGTTCGTACTTCCCGGTCGTGGACACGGTATGCCCAGGTGTCAGTGTGGAATCTTAAACCTCGCCGTGCTGATTGCGAAACGTCAGTCCTGGCGGCCGTCTTGAAGGATCAAGCGCGTGTTTGAGCGTGTCGGTCCCCCAACTGGAGGTTATATGCAGACAGAATCGCCGCATGGCGCGACCGCTGAAGGACCCGACAGGTGCTGAGCTGGCACGACTGAACCTCAATGTGCAGGCTCGGTTCAAAGCTGCCGCGAAAGCGAAGGCCCAGACACACGGCATGACGCTGACGGATTACCTAGAAGGTTTGATCGCTGCCGATATTTCCGATCTGCAGGCTGCTACTGGAATTCAGGAGGCTCTCATACCTAAGAGTGCTTAAGGCGAAGTGTCACAACTACTTTCACAAGTTCGGAAGCCTGTTTAAACCACGCCTTCAATGACAAAACTCCCCCGGTGTCGGCCGAGGGAGCTTCGTACGAAGTTTGCGGATCGAGTTGGCGCTCGATCCAAGTGGCTGCTTTCGCACCCATTCCCCGAAGGGACCGTCTTCGATGGACAGGTCTCAGGGTACCGCGCACCCTTTGGGCTGTGCAATCCCTGCACATCACGTGTCGGAAACAACCTCCGACCACACACCCCTCCTTCGTCGTTACTGCGGTTCCACGCCGCTGCGGCGGAGACGTGGCCGCGCCACCACCGCTCGCGGCAGGCTATTCGGGATCATCGCTCAATCTGTGCCCCATGCAGACGCAGCAAAGATCGTCGAGAAGATGGGCGTGCGCGACAGCATTGCCCTTGACCTGGGCAAAGATGCCTACGCCGGGGTCCCCTGCTGGAACAAAGATGATCACTGGATCACCTGGGCGGTCCCTATCGCTTACGCCCAGCACTACAACCAGATCAGGCACCTCATTGGTGCGCACAGCACCAAACACCGCAAAGACGACATCTCCCTCAAAACCCTGATCAGAATCGCTGCCGCTCACGCAGTCCACGCGGACTTTCGCACCGGCCGTAACTGCCGGCCCACCCTCGACCGGCTCATCGAACTCACTGGTTACGGCGAACGCACCATCCAACGAGCACGTCACGTCCTCCGACTCATCGGCGTGGCCACTGAAATCATCCGCGGCCGCCAGCGCACCCTGGGCGAACGTCTCGCCTCCCACCGAGTCGGCAGCCGCGCCCGAGGATGGGCCTCGGTCTACGCCCTCCACAGCCCGCAGCTTGTGGATAAAACCGCACGTCATACCGCCGCGGCACCCCACCCCGAAGGGCACCCTTTAGGGTGCCTATCCCCCCTTGGTCACTACTCACTAACCCCCACCGGCACAGCCGGAAAGCTCAAAGGCCGCGCTACGCGCGACCGAGCTACCGACAGAAGGGGGTGGACCGGGCCTGAACCGGATCAGAAAGGCATGCTGCTGGCCTCCAGATGGCGGCAGGACCCACGAACACCGACATGGGCCCGACGATTCACCCCCGCCGCTTGGTCCCACGTCCTAGCCCAACCAGCGGCCTACGGCTGGACCGGCCGCGACCTCAACCAACTCCTGCACGATTACACCCTGCCTGGCAACGGCAACTGGATCGCACACAACCCCCACAAACCGATCAGGCTGCTTGCCGGCATCCTCAATCACCACGGAGACCTACAAAATCGCCCGGCTGCCGTCGATGACGCTCGCGAAGCCGAAATTGCCCAGCAACGCCAAACGCGGCTGGCGTGCGAACGCTGCGATGAGGAGGGCTGGCTGCTTCCCTACACCGACGTGGGTACTCGCTGCACCCACCGGGGCGACTCAGCGATCAGGCCCTCCTAGGCCTGCGGTCCACACCCGCGCGGTCGGGGTTGCCAGGCCTCAACTGGGCCGGATCCAATAGAGCCTGCTGTCCCGGATTACTGGAGTCCAGTCCTGGAGCGCGCTGCCGGAGCTGATCGCTGCAGCGACCTCACTGATGAAGCTTGCCAAGTCGGGCCAGGCCACGGAGACGTCGTCGGCGAGGACTTTGTCGTACCTGAACACACGGCCGTGGTCGTTCCCTCCGCGAGCATCGGCCACGAGAAGGTCGCGCTCCCCCTCGGCGATAGGAACAAACTCCGGAATGAACTGGAAGGCTGGCCATCCTGCGAGCTTTGGGTAGCCGTACCCCGCCGGCATACGTGCACTACGCAGCATAGTTTCGTGGAGACGAACTGAGCTTTGCAAGGATAGTAAGTCCATCCCAGGGAAAACTTCGATCGGGCGGTGGGCTTCTGGCGTTGGCCCGTTTACCTGTGCGAATAGTGCTCCTACTTGACCTGCGTGTTTGATACCCATGCGGTGAAACGCTGCCTCAACTTCGGCCGGTGCGAGACCTGGCTGCATGTCGGACAGGGTGGCGTAAGCGCTTCTGGCCAGCAGGGCTGCACGTAGGGCAGTCCAGCGAAGTTCGAGGTCGCTGTCCAGCGGTTCTGGCGATGTAGGCACGTTGATGAGGTTCTCATTTGTATGGCGAGGTCGCTTGTACGCTGATCGCGAGAGAGCCCCCCTTTCCCACGGGGAATGTACGCGGGGAAGCGATCGCACAGAAACACAGAAACACAGAAACACAGGAATGCAGTCGGCTGGTCTAGCGATGCGCCGTGCTACTGCCAATTCAGCTCCGGCTCCGCAGGGCTGTGTTTCTGTGTTTCTGTGTTTCTGTGTTTCCTGTTTACAACATTTCCTTACTTCCGTGTACACTGAAATAATGATCTACGGATTTCTTAATCAGAAGGGTGGGGTTGGGAAGACGACCCTCGCCGTCAACGTTGCCGTGCAACTGGCCTCTGACGGCCGAAGGGTTCTTGTGATCGACGCAGACCCCCAGGGCAGTGCGCTGGACTGGTCGGCCGCCCGGGCAGAGCCCGGCGCAGTCACGGTCGCTGCGTTTCCTCGGGATACCTTGCATCGAGAGATCGGTAAACTAGGGGAGGGGTACGACGACATAGTTATCGACGGCCCGCCGCGAGTTACCGGACTAGCCCGCTCAGCGATACTCGCGTCCGATGTCGTTGTGATTCCCATGCAACCATCACCTCTAGACGTATGGGCAGCCCAAGAGGTCATCGACCTGGTCAATGAGTCGCAAATTTATGCAGAAAACCTGAAATCTGTATTTGCGATTAATCGCAAAATTACGGGCACAGCGATCGGGCGAGACGTGAAAGCACTCCTAGCGGATCTTGGTCCCCGACTACTCGACTCGACAGTCGCGCAACGAGTCATCTTCGCTGAGGCAACAGCTCGTGGCCTCGCCGTGTCTGAGGCTGACCCGGAATCTGTGGCAGCAGAAGAAATCAGAGACCTCACGAAAGAGTTGGAGCTGATCGCCCATGGCGGGTAAAAAAGTCGCATTCGGGGCGGGTCGACCCTCCCGGCCCCAGCATCGCGACCTTCCTCCAGAGGCTGACAACTGGGTGGGCGGCGGCGACCGCATGGCAGGGGAGGCCTTGGATTCCTCAGCGAAGAACTCATCGTCGACCCCTGAACCACCGGCCGAACCGCTCAAACGACTCACGCTGGACATCCCCGCCAGCCTTCATCGTGAAATCAAGAAACAGACAGCCGACCGTGGAACGAAGATGGTCGAAGAGATCAGGGATCTGCTGGAGCAGAAATACAGACAAACATAATTCTGTAATTCTGTATTTCCTCATTTTAGGCGTCGTGACCGGCGTATGTCGACCCATGACCGGACGTGGGGGAGTGAGACCCGCGCCGACGGCCCTCAAGTCGATTGTCGAACACTGTTTCGATAACATCGCAGGGTGCTGCGGGTCGGCGGGGCAGGAATGCCCGGGAAGCGCCGGCCCGCACCACCCATGCGTTGTGGCTTTATCGCACGATGATCAAGACGCCGCCGGGGCCCAGATTGGCCTGAGCCGCTGCGATAGCTGCGGCTGCGGACACGTAGGTGGTGGGGGAGTCCTGGGGCGGTGCACTGCTGTTCTGTTTGGAGGTCCATCGCCACCGTCCTGCATCGTCGCGGAATACGTCGACGTCGACGGTGTTGGCGGCCAACGGTCAGGATTCGTCGGTCGTGGGCTCAGTGGCCGGGGTGGGTGGCATTTGCAGGATGATCACGTCGTCGCTACTGGGGTAGCGGTAGCCGTAAGCGCCCGTCGCGAGCAGAACCAAGCCTGGTTGGCCTTCATCGGGTTCGGGTGGGTACGCCATTCCCTAAGCGTCCCATGAGGTCCTGACATCTCCTCACGACGATCGCCGGAGGCTCGCTGCTTGACGGAGGTCGGTCGTATGCTCACGACTGCGGAGGGTGAAGGCTCGCGTGAGGAGCAGTGTGTACAACGACCGCAATCCGCCCAGGCGGTGCCCGAACGGGCACCAGCTCGGCCCCAACACGGTGTTGGTGGGCTGGGATAACTTGCGGCGGCCGCCGTGCCGGTCCTGGACCTGCCGGACGTGCTGGGCAGTAGTGCACGAGCTGCCCGAGGAGCAGCCGGCCGCGATTTACCCGCAGGGCCTGTAAACCCCCGAACACACACAGTGCTGCCGCGGCACTCGGAAAATCCCGACTACCTTGCCCTCGACATGGTGCTGGTGACGCCGTGGTGGTGCTCGGCGGTCGTGCACTGCAAGAGGTCTCGGCCGGGCGGCCTGCAAGTCAGTCAGTTGGTGTCGGCGATATCGCCGACGATGGTGTGCCGAAGTTCGGTGTAGGTGGAGATGTGGGCGTGGGCCTCGAGGAGGTCTTCGGGTGCAGCGGCCGCCAGGAGCTCGTCGGTGTGTGCAATCTGCGTCAGCGCAGCGGCGGTGTCACCGGCGTTACGGAATGCGTCCAGGGCCTCGACGGTCTTCGGTAGCCAGACCGTGGGGTTGCGCACGGTGGTCCCGTCGAGGCGGGCGGTGGTCCGGATGCACCACGCCAGCAGGTCGTCGTACCGTTCCTCGGCGGCGACGCGAAGTTCTGCGTCGATAGTGTCGAGCGTGGCGTCGATGCCGAGCGTGTGCTTCAAGTCGGCCAGGGACGCGGTGTTCTGACGCGTCCACAGGAAGCTGGCCGCAAACATCAGCACCGGCGGCCGCCGAGTGCTCTGCAACTGGCGCAGAGTCTTCAAGCTCGATTCCAAGGTCATGGCTGACATAGTGCCGCAGAGTGGTGTGCTGATGGCGTCAGGAAGGTTTCGGCCGCGCCTGGGCCGGGCGGCCCTGAGTGACCGCCCTTGGCAGGGAGTGCTGGGTACCTATCCTCAGGCAACCAACCGCATTGCGGGTCGAACTGCACTGCTTCGCGGCCTGTTTCGTCACTGGTGACTAAACCTGTTGTGTGCCGCACCGATAACTAATATTACGTAAACTTGGATCGTGGGTAGCCGCGATCCTGCAGGCCTGTGATGACCTGGGCATCTATCAGCGCTGTGGTGGGTCCGTTGTCGACTGCGTTGACGACCTCGTTGATGTCGACCGCCACCGTGGTGTTTGTGCACTCAGTGCTCGACCGTGCTGCATCGAGTGCTTCGCTGGCCAGGATCGCGTATTGCTGTAGTGCTGCGGTGTTGAAGCCCTGCGCCGGATGCGGTTCAGTGCCAACACACATAGCGTGGCGGCCGGAAGGCCTCACGGTGGGTAAAGCTAGGGGGTTTAGCCAACGGACTGGTGGTGGGCTTTGACGATATCGGCGGCGACGCGTCCGCGGTCGCCGATCTCATACCCGTGGGCGCGTGCCCAGGCCCGGATCTCGCGTCGGCTGACCTCGCCCCTGCTGCCAGCCGTGGGCGCCGGTGGTGCGGATCGGGGGGTGTGCCGACCGACCCGTCGGGACTTGCTCAGGACCGTGGCCATCGGAACGCGCCCGTTTTCGATCTTGTTTAGGTGTGCGGTCGTGGTGTCGAACTCGTAATCAGTTCCTTGCCAGGACCATTCGACGCTGACCACGTCGTGGGCATCTATAGGGTGACCGTCAAGGTCATCAAAATACTCAATAGCGATCTTTGTTGCCATGATGAGGACGATGCCATATCTCGCGAAGATCACCAGTTCAGCGCGCCCTGCCAGACACAACTGGGGCACGTGTGCGCGCCCGATAGTTGCGATGCAATTGAGCTCGAAGACGGCTGTGGTGCGCGCGCGGGGTGTTGTGTGGGGCTGATATCTGCCTAGCTCATCGCGGGTGGTGAGTTCTAAGCGAACGGATCCTGGTGGATGGCGAAATACTTCAGCGCGCTGACCGATTTTGTGCGCGGCAAGCATTCGATCGGTATTCACCGCCGAGGCTGTCAACGACGCAATAGGCGACGTGGGCAGCGTGATCGGCGCAGTCGTGCTGTACCGCTAGTGCTGGGTGTCTTCGTGTTTCATTCGTTCTCTGATTCCGCCGTCGACGGTAGTCCCGACGTCCATGGGGTGATAGATGGAGCCGGTGGTGTGCGGCACGGGTGCACCCTTGGCGACTTCGCTGCCGGCGATCTTCGCTGACAGGCGCTCGGTGAGGGCCGGGAAGATGTGGTGAGAGGCGTTCGAGGCGCGTGCTTTTGGTCCGACGGGCTGTTGTTCTTTCGGATTGGTGCAGGCGGCGACGATGGCATCGATCACGATCTGCGGATCGTCCATGGCGGCCATGCGTGGAGTGTGGCCGCTGTAGTTGGCGGCGTGAGTCCACCACGGGGTGTCGACCGCCCACGGCAAGATGGTGCCCACCTTGATGCCGTCCTCGCCGGCCAGGCGCAGTTCCTCGTTGAGGGAACGGCTCAGGCTCAGCACTGCGGCTTTGGACGCGGCGTAGGACGCTTGATAGGCCAGCGGGACCTCGCTGTCGATGGATCCGATGTTGAGCAGCGTCCCCGAGCCCTGCGACCGGAACTGCGTCAACGCGGTATGTGCGCCGTAGATCAAACCTTTGAGGTTCACGTCGATGACGCGTGCGTGGTCGTCGATGGGAATGTCCCAGAACAGGCCGAGGGCACCGACACCGACGTTGTCGATCCACACGTCGATGCGCCCGAACCGTTTGACGGTAACCGACGCCAGCCGTGCGACGTCAGCGGGGTCGCTGACGTCGGTGATGACCGGAACGGCTGTCCCGCCGGGGGCGGCGCTGATCTGTTCGGTCAGATCGTCGAGGACGTCGCCGCGGCGCGCGGCGATCACCACGTGCGCACCTTGGGCGGCCAGCGCCAGCGCCGTGCCACGACCCAGCCCGCTGGTAGCGCCGGTGATGACAACAACGGTCCCGGCCGACACTTCATGACTCGCGCTCATGCGACGACGTCCCTCCCCGACAGGCATTTTCCCGCTATATGCCCGGCACCGCGCATATCGAAACCCCGCCGACCTGCCAGACACCGCCGCACCGCAGCAATGCGGTGTCGGCCGCCACGGTGGTGGTCTGCATTTAGTTAGTTGCGGTTGGGCCGGGGGGGGGTGGGTGATGAGCTACGGCGATGGCGGGCAGGTCAGGGTCGGGTGAGTTCGCGGCGCAGTTGTGTGATGCCGCCGCGGATCCGGGATTTGAACGCCGGCAGGTTGATGCCGAGTTCGTCCGCCGCCGACGACGCGGTTCGGTGGTGGTAATACACCATGTCGATGCTGCGTCGTTGCCGGCCGGTCAACGTAGCCAGTGCGCTACGCACCTCGCAGTGCTCACTGCTCACCAGCACACGTTCATCCGCGGCAGGGGCTACCAGGTCGATCAGCGCGGTGTGGGCGGCGAGCTGGCGGCGCGCTACTTCTTCGCCGCGTACCCGGTCGATGGCCCTGCGCCTCGCCAGCATCATCAACCACGACAGCGCCTTGCCCCGCTGCGGGTCGTAGTGACCGGCTTTGAGCCACACCTCGACGAACACCTGCTGCAGTGTGTCTTCGGTCAGATGATGATCGCGCACCGTGGTCATGATCAGCCCACGCAACTGCGTCACCGTCGCCCGGTACAGCGCCGTAAACGCTGCCTCGTCGGCCTCGGCGACCAAGGCGAGCCACGCCGCCAGCTGGTCCTGGTCGACCTGCCGACGTGGTTGCCTCATGCCTACAGATCCGTGACCGGACCCGCAGCGTTACACCGCAGGTGGGCGCGTCCGCGTGGCCACCTCAAGTGTGGCGGTTGCACCTAGGGGGCAGGGTCGGTGGTGGTGCCCGAGGACTCGCGCAGTGCCCGGCCCCGCTCGACGAACTTGCGGTCGGTCTCATCGTTCTTGTCCGAGGCCTTGGTGTCGCGGGGTGGCAGTTGCAGGTGCTCTTCGGCGGGCAGGCCGCCCTGGAGTTGGCGGCCGCGTTCGAGCTCGGAATCGAACTCGGCGCCGAACAGCAGCGAGAGGTTGGTCAGCCACAGCCACAGCAGGAACACGATCACCCCGGCCAGGGCGCCGTAGGTCTTGTTGTAGCTGGCGAAGTTCGCCACATACAACGCGAACAGCACCGACGCGACGATCCAGACGACGATGGCCAGTACGGCGCCGGTGCTGATCCACCGGAACTTGGGTTGGCGCACATTGGGGGTGGCCCAGTACAAGATGGCGACGATGAGGATCACAAAGATCAGGACGACGGGCCAGCGGGCGATGTTCCACACCGTCAAGGCAGTGCTGCCCAGTCCGATGGCATCTCCGATGGAGCGGGCGATCGGTCCGCTGACGGCTAGCATCAGCGCGACGGCGGCGGCCATGATCAGCGCGATCAGGGTGACCAGCAGCATGATGGGCCGTAGTTTCCAGATGGGGCGGCCTTCGTCGATGTCGTACATGCGGTTCAGTGCCCGCCCGAACGCGCCGACATATCCTGACGCCGACCACAGCGCACCGACCAAACCGAGCACCAGGGCGACACCAGCACTCGGCGCGGCGACGAGTTGTTCGATCGGCCCACGCAGGGTGTCCACCGCAGAGGAAGGCCCGAGATCGTCGACCATCTGCAAAACCGCATCGGTCGTCTTCTGCCCCTGACCGAAGACACCGAGCAGCGACACCAACGCCAGCAACGCCGGAAACAACGAGAGCACAGCGTAATAGGTCAACGCGGCGGCGATGTCGGTGCATTGATCGCGGGAGAACTCCCGCGCCGTTTTGCGCAACACGAACCACATCGAATGCTTCGTCAGATCGGTGGGCGAATCGGGCTTGCGGGAATCGTCCGGATCGGCGGAAGCCGGATCATCACGAACGTCCTTGCCCTGGGTGCTCATCGCTAGTCGCTGCGCTCAGTGCTAGAAGATTCGGCGTCCTGCTCGAGGAGCCGTTTCTCATGGTTAGCACGCTCGGTGAGATTTTGGTCGTCAAGATGTTTCGGCGTTTTGGCATGCTCGCGGTGATCGGGTGTGGTGGTCTCGGTCGGGATCATCGCGCCATCGAGGTGGGGAACATTCTCTTCACGACTCATAGCTAAGGCGTAGCCACTATCAGCGCACTTGAAACACCACATAGTCAGCGACAGAACCTACCCCGACGACAGGTGCGTAGCCTGAGGGCGTGACGTACGAGGAGTGGATCGGGTATTTCCTCGGGCAAGGCCATTCGGAGGAGTCCGCACACGCCCTGGCCGCAGACGCCGTGGCCACTGCCTCGGCGGCGCCCACGGCAGACACACCCGATGACGGGCAGTAGCTCCGCTGAGCGCGGCAACGACGCCCACGGGGTGGACGCCGTTGCCGCGCAACGATAATCAGCGTTGCTGGTCGGCAACCTGACCGGCAGCGTTCTGGGCGTGGTCTTGCACGTCCTGGGCGGCCGAGGTGCCTTCGTCTTTGATCGTCGCAGCGGCGTCGGTCGCGGTGTCTTTCACCGCAGCCGCAGCCTGCTGCGCGGGCTGCTGCAGGTTCTGCGCGGTCTGCTTGGCGATGTCGGTGACCTCATCGGTCAACGGCTGCGCCTTCTCCTGCAGCGCGGCCGCGGCCTGCTGCTCTTTCTCACTGGCGGGGATGAGCGCTGACACCAACAGGCCGGCGCCGAACGCAATCAACCCGGCCGCCAGCGGATTGCCCTGGGTCTGGGACTTGATCGCCCCGGGCGCGGACTGCACCGCATCGCTCGCGGACTGCGCCGTATCCGACAGGGAGTCTTTCGCCGAACTTGTCGCCTGCGAGGTGCTCTGGGCGGTGTCGGAGGCTGAGCCCATCACTTTCTCGCGGACGCTACCCAGAGCCCCGGCGGCGCGGCCGACTTTACGTTTGGCCATAGTCGTGGGATTGGCTTCATAGGCCAGAGTATTGACATCCGAGCTGAGCGTGGCGCGGGTGCGTTCGATGTCGGCGCGGATCTGGTCGGGGTCGGAACTACTGGTGGTCATGGCTTCTCCTGAGGATGCGGCGTGAGGGCGCCGGGAATTTTGGTGACAGTGTCAGTGGTCTGCGGCAGACCTTTGGCTTTGCGCAGCGCGGTCCGTCCGAGAACGGCCAGGACGGCGCCGATGACGGCCCACACGAGCACGACGATCAGCGCGGACCACCCGTGCCCGATCATGCTGCCTAGCGCGGCCCACAGCGCGACCGAGAGGAACAGCAGCACGAAGTAGCCGGCGACGGCGGCGCCGACGAGCATTCCGGACCCGGTGCCGATGCGGCGGGCGGTCTGGGTGGCTTCGGCTTTGGCGAGGGCAAGTTCTTGGCGGACCAGAACGGAGAGGTCTTCGCTGACGTTGGACAGCAACTCGCCCAGCGATGGTGGGTCGCTTTCGTTGTGCGCGTGCGGCGGGGGTGGGGGAGGGACGGTCATCGCGCCGCACCCGGGACCGGATGCTGCGGGTACCCGGGTTGTGGCGCGGAGGCGGGCGGCACGGTGTACGGCGAATCGGCCGGACCGCCGCTGGGTGTGGGGTCGGCGGTGTGCTGCCCAGCCGCATACCCCTGCGGCGGTGCTGCGTACCCGGCGGCGGGGGTCTGCAGCGGTGGCAGGGGAGCGGTGGGGGTGTCATCAGGGCGGGGCGGCGGCGCTACCGCACGCGAGCCCGAAGTGGGGCTGTCGATGCTGGTGTTGGCGGCGGTCAGTCCCCGGCCGAGGCGTCCGGCGAGCAGCCCGGCGCCGGCGGCCAGGGCCAGGAAGGTGCCGGGTTTGCGGCGGGCGAAGCGGGTCACCTCGTCAAGGACCTGGCCGGGTTCGCGGTCTTCGAGCCAGGACGCAACAGTATGGGCGTGTTGGGAGGCCTGGCGGGTCAGATCGGTGGCGATACCGGGCTTGTCAGAATTGGTGGCCATCGAACTGAACTCGTCCGAGAGGGCTCGCAGGCCGCCGGCGACGCGTTGCTGCTGTGCGGCCGCCTGGGTGGTGAGCTCCTCGCGGGTCTGACCCAGCAAGTCCTGGGCTTGGCTTTTCACTTCCCCGGCGACCTGATGGGCTTGATCGCCGGCGATGTTGGCGACGTGTTTGCCGGCGTCGGCGGCGGTGCCGGCGACCGCTCCGGCTTGCTCTTTGGCAACATCGGTGGTCGACGGGTCAGCGCCGGTCTGTGGCGATGTAGCTGGTGGCGGGGTGGGATCGGGGATGGGAACTTCACTGGAAATGGTCATGACAAGGCTCGCATTCGACTCGGGCGATCGCGGGAGATAGGCCAGTGGCTTCGACCTTTCGAGCGAGTACCCCGATCACCCGAACTCAAGCACGCCGCGCCGCAGTCCGCGCAGCCTCTCCCGATCGCGAGTTTCAGTGGGCGGGTCGAGTGGGTGTGGGTGGTGATGAACAGGGCGAGCTCGAGGGTGGCATCGCGCGCCTCGGTAAGGGAGCGCCCGTGCCCGTTGTGGTACATGCCGTCGTGCACCAGCGTCTCGGTCGGGACGTGGTGCCGCTGGCGCGGGCCGAGTAGTCGGGCGTCGGGGAGCAGGAGATCGCGGGTCCCGATGAACACCATCAGCGGTGCCAGGCCGGTCAGGTTGGCCTCGATGGGGCGGACTGCCGCACCATGCAGGTCGGTGCCGGTGGCGTACCAGCGGGCGGCCTAACGCAAACCGGCGATGCCTGATTCGGGGTCCAGGGCCGCCCTCCGGGCTGAGTCGGGGTGATCGGTCGGCAGGTTCAACCACGGGGAGAACAACGCGATGGCCGCCGGCGCATCACGTCCGGGTCGGCGTAGAACCGGTTCTTGCGTTGGAGGCGCATCCACGCCATCTCGGCACGGGCGTGCCATGACACCATCGAGGTCCCCCTTCGGGTTACGGGTGTGGGATTAGTTCATTGTTATGGCAGCCAGGCCAGATGGTCTCAGACGCACAGGGTTTGACACCGCACGCAGATTGTCGCTAGGGAACCAGGTTCCATTGCATCGTGACGGTCGTCCCGGTGGCGGCGGTGTCGACGTGGGTGGAGTCGGCGACGGCGCGGATGAGGATCAGGCCTCGGCCGCGAACGCCGGTGGGCGCCCGTAGTTTCCACCTGCCGTGGTCGGCTACAGTGACCTGCAGCGAGCTGGTGTCCGCGCGGTACAGGACGTCGAGTCCGATGGTTTTGTGTTGGTGTGCAGGGGCGTCGTGGGGTGTGCGGTAGGCGTGTTCGACGGCGTTGACTACGGCTTCGTAGACGGCCAGGACGATATCGCCGCAGCGATCGCCTGTAGGGGATTGCCCCCACTTTGGTTGACATCTGACCTGTGAGATTTGATCTCACGGTGAAAGGATGTTCGACATGCCCAAGCCCTATCCGAAGGAGTTCCGCGCCGATGTGATCGCTGTAGCCCGCAAGGGCGAGGCGACGGTGCGTCAGGTCGCCGCTGACTTCGGGATCTCGGAAACCTGTCTGCAGCGCTGGCTCAAGGTCGCCGACCGCGAGGACGGAATCAACCACTCCAATCGGCAGCCAGGGTCGTCGGAGCACGATGAGTCTGCTGAGCTGCGCGAGGCCCGCAAACGGATCAAACTCCTTGAGCAGGAAGCGGAGGTGATGCGCCGGGCGGTGGGCTATCTGTCGCAAAACGTCAACCCAAAATGATGTACCCGCTGGTCCTCGACCTTGCTGGCGACGGCATTCCCGTCACAGTGACCTGCCGGGTGCTTGGATTCTCTACCCAAGCCTTCTATAAGTGGCGTAAATGCCCAGTGTCACAACGAGACTGGGACAATGCGCATCTGATCAACGCCGCCCGCAAGATCCACGCCGACGACCCCATGTTCGGATACCGGTTCATCGCCGATGAACTACCTGAGCACGGCATCACCGCCGGCGAAAACCGCGTCGCGCGCCTGTGTAGTCAGGAGCAGATTTGGTCGGTGTTCAGCAAGAAGCGAGGGCTTAACCGCAAGTCGGGGCCGCCGGTCCACGATGACCTCGTCGGCCGTAAGTTCACTGCCGACGAACCCAACCAGGTGTGGCTGACCGATATCACCGAACACTGGACCGACGAGGGCAAGCTATACCTCTGCGCGATCAAAGACCTGTACTCGAACAGGATCGTCGGGTACTCGATCGACAGCCGCATGAAGGCCTCACTCGCGGTCCGGGCACTTCAAAACGCCGTCGATCAACGCAACCCGGCCGGCACCATCGTCCACTCAGATCGTGGCAGCCAGTTCCGGTCTAAGAAGTTCGTAAAGCGACTGTCACGCAATGGATTACATGGATCAATGGGAAGGGTTGGTGCGTGCGGTGACAATGCTGCGATGGAGTCGTTCTTCGCGCTCTTGCAGAAGAATGTCCTCGACCAGCAACGGTGGTCTACCCGTGAGCAGCTGCGGATGGCGATCGTGATTTGGATCGAACGGACCTACCATCGCAAGCGCCGCCAACGCAGGCTCGGAAGACTCACTCCGATCGAGTTTGAGACAATCAACCAGACCGCAACCGCGGCCTGAACCGCTCACCCACCCGTCAACCGGAGTGGGGGCAGTCCCGAGCCTGGGTCAGGGCGGTGAGCTGTGCGGGCGTCCCGACCGTATCCATACCCCTCTATAGGAACACGTTCTACCAGCGTTACAGCGGTGGCCGACAGGATGTGCAGGGTCATCGTCGATGGGTTCGAGATTGGTCTTCTTGCGTGTGAGGTCGGGTGCGGGCGTAGGGTCAGCGACTGTCGGCAGCGACGTACCCCTTCGCTGTCGATGTGCCGCCCCGGCCGCGGGACCGCACTGGCTGCAGCCGGGGCAGCTCACCACCTACAGGTGCCATGAACGCAAGCTGGTGCGGTGCACCACAGTCTGTACGTGTGGTGCGTCGGCTGGTGGTCGGCCGCTACCGGATGGGCAGGGCTACGTCGTTGGTGTGCGACCGGGGTATCTGTTCGTGATGGTGCGGGGGCGTAGCTGGTGCGATGGGGTAGCTGATCTCGACTGTGGTGGTGTCGGTCCAGGTGATGGTGATCGGGCCGCCCACACGTTCGTGGTGCAGGCGTGCGTGGTGTGCTGCGAGATCGTCGAAGAGCCCGCTGCGGCGCATGCTCTCGAGCGCGGGGTCGTCGTGCGAGAGGATGAGTTGATCGAGCGTGAAGTGACGCAGCGCCATAACTTTCTATTCGCAGCGGCGGGGGCCGGGGATGGGCACCCCGCAGTGAAATGCCCCCTGCCCTTCAGAAACTCCTGCCTACCGGGCAGCGTGGGTGTCGTTCATTTTCGAAGCTGTGGGCAGATCGGGGCGAGACGGCCCGGCTAGGTAGCGGTCATCTTAGTTGTTGCGGGGCGGCATATAGGGATCGGCGCCGTGCCCGCCTGAGTGGTCGGGGCCGGCGGGATGGGGGTCAGGTGCCGGGTCGGTGGTGTGACCGGATGATTGGCGTAGGGCGCGGCCGCGTTCGACGAACTTGCGGTCGGTCTCGTCGTTTTTGTCCGAGGCGCGGGTGTCGCGGGGTGGGAGTTGCAGGTGCTGTTCGGCGGGTATGCCGGCTTGGAGTTGGCGGCCGCGTTCGAGTTCGGAGTCGAACTCGGCGCCGAAGAGCAGCGAGAGGTTGGTGATCCAGAGCCAGAGCAGGAACACGATGACCCCGGCCAGGGCGCCGTAGGTTTTGTTGTAGCTGGCGAAGTTCGCGACATACAGCGCGAACAGGACTGAGGCGACGATCCAGACGACGATGGCCAGCACCGCCCCGGTACTGATCCACCGGAACTTGGGTTGGCGGATGTTGGGGGTGGCCCAGTACAAGATCGCGACGATGAGGACCACGAAGATCAGGACCACGGGCCAGCGGGCGATGTTCCACACCGTGAGAGCGGTGCTGCCCAGTCCGATGGCGTCCCCGAGGGAGCGGGCGATCGGCCCGCTGACGGCGAGCATGAGTGCGACGGCTGCGGCCATGATGAGCGCGATCAGGGTGACGAGCAGCATGATGGGCCGCAGTTTCCAGATCGGGCGGCCTTCGTCGATCTCGTACATGCGATTGAGGGCGCGGCCGAACGCGCCGACATATCCTGATGCCGACCACAACGCACCGACCAGTCCCAGTACGAGGGCGAGGCCGGCGCTGGGCGCGGCGACGAGTTGTTCGATCGGCCCGCGCAGAGTGTCCACTGCTGAGGAGGGCCCGAGGTCGTCGACCATCTGAAGAACAGTGTCGGTGGTCTTTTGTCCTTGTCCGAAGACCCCGAGCAGCGATACCAACGCGAGCAGCGCGGGAAACAGGGAGAGCACGGCGTAGTAGGTCAGGGCGGCGGCGATGTCGGTGCATTGATCGCGGGAGAACTCGCGCACGGTTTTGCGCAGCACGAACCACACCGACGGTGTGGTCAGATCAGTGGGGGACTCGGGCTTGCGGGGGTCGTCCGGGTCGGCTGTGGCCGGATCATCGCGGACGTCGGTGTCCCGGGCGTTCATGACTAACGATCGCTTGGATCGGTGGACGGGTTCTCGTCGTGGACGAGGTGTTCCTCATGCCGTGCGCGCTGATCGAGGTCCTCGTCGTCGAGATGCTTCGGTGCTTTCGCGTGCTCGTGGTGATCCGGGATGGCGGTCTCGGTCGGAACCATCACGTCATCAAGGTCAGGAACGTTCTTGTCTGCACTCATACCTAGGGCGTAGCCCCTGTCGCCCTGCGGCAAACACTGACCCCACAACCAGATCCCGGGGAAACTAGACCTGGGAACCGTGCGGTGCGCCCGGTGGGTAGCCTTCGTTGTTGTGACCTATGAGCAGTGGATCGGATATTTTCTCGGACAAGGTCATTCGGAGGCCTCAGCCCACACCTTGGCCGCCGAAGCAGTCGCCGCCGCGATACCGGCCCCCGCAGACTGGCGTGGGGAAGGGAACCAGTGAGTGGCTAGTGCCCCGGGCGGTGGTGTTGGTCTGAGCTGTCGTTGGGTGCAGCCGGGTGGGCGCGGTGGTCAGCTCAGGGCAGCGATGGCGTTATCGAGGGTGGGGTAGAGGGTCAGGGTGTCGTCGAGTCCGACGAGACGGATGGGCCTAGAGGTGGCGGGGCCGTCGGCGACGACGGCGAACTGTCCGGTGGGTGCGATGGCGTCGCGGGCGGTGAGCAGGGCGCTCATGCCCGCTGAGGCCAGGAAATCGGTGCTGGTGAGGTCGATGATCAGGCCGCGGGGCCGCCCGGTGAGGGCATCGGTGATGGCCTCACTCAGTTGCGGGGCGCTCAGGACGTCGATGCTGCCCTCGACGGTGAGGATCACCAGTTCCTCACGGCGCACGGTAATGACCGTCAACGCTGCACTCCCGGCGCGTAGGCCGGTGTGCTCGATGACGAGAGCGTCGGGATCGTCCTCTGAATGCACGGCGGTGTCCCCTTTCGACCCCTGGAGGCGATGTGTGTCATTGCCCGCGTGGCCGTAATAGGCGCGGCGGGCATATGGCTGGCATCGTCTCCGCCGGCAACTTCATCTTCGCACGAGCGCAGCCCGTAAGCCCCACGCCAGCTAGCCCCTGTAAGCAGCAGGCGACACTTGTAGCAGGTAAGAGACCGTGGCGAGCACACATGAGTGCCACCCATCGGGTCGATAGCTCAGGTCCAGGCGCAAGTCGCCAGGCGCCAGCGACCCAGACCAAAAGTAGTCGACAGCCCCCCGTGTGGCCTTCCTTGCAGTGGGGTACGGCTGCTGTGCATCAACGATACGAAATGCGCTGCGCACCAGAGAGTTCTGCTACAGGAACAGCAATGTCGAGTGACTCGCATGGCTGGGGTGGGGTGTGTGCGCCTGGGGCGCGAAGCCGGGGCCCGGCCGGATGCTTGACCGGGTCCCTAGATCCCCGGTTCGTGCATGCGTCTGGCCTCACCTGCGGTGACCCCAGTACTGGGGTATGTGACGCATCAGTCAGTTAACAAACCGTTAAGGCGGTGCCTATGGTGGGTGGGGGTAACCCTTTTGACAAGCCAGGAGAAACGAACTGATGCAGCACCGACACCTCGTCCATACCGTTCCCGACGCACCCCAACTGTGGAGCAGCGAGCATGAGCGGTTGTTCTACTTCGAGACCATCGCCGCCACCGCTGCCGAAGCAGTCGGGGAAGAGTTCGCCGACCTCATCGACGTACAGCACGGGCACCCCGGACACACCGCCACCATCGTCTACCGCGTGCTCACCCCATCAGCCCACCCCGAGGCGACGACATTGCCCGCCCCACACTGACCGCACCCGCGGAACCGACCGCGCGTACCACGAAACATGTTGGTGTGCATGAAATTACTCGCCATACTTCCTATTCTTTCGTCACCTGTGACGAAAGAATAGTCGCTTTGCCACCGACTCAAAGGAGCTTCATGAGAGAGACCGACGAGAGACCGCATCCGGGCGCACCGAAGCCAACCACCTCCACCCGGCGTGATGATGAACTGTGGGCCAGCATCGTGACGGTGGGAATCGCCGGAATGCTTGCGATCTTGTTCGTGGTGCTGTGGGTAGCAATCAACTGAGCCTCCTCCGCCTCGCATCTTTCGTCACGGGTGACGAAAGTTCGGGTGGGGCAGTCTGTCTGAATTCACTGGACGGGGTCGAATGCGTGGGCGCTGTCCGGCCAGGTCCGTCGCTGCAGCGTCCGATTGGTAAGCCGGGCGGGCAGAGATCACGTGATCATGGGCGCCTTGTGCGCCGCGCGACATCCACCCGTAGACATCCGGCGAAGAATACTACGTCAGATATTCCGCAATCCTGTTGCGGTACAGAATATTTCGCGTACCGATAACAATGATTACGTTAGTTCAAGTCCTGGGCTTGATTGACCAGTTATCTGCCTACTCTGGCGTAGAGGTCGACAATTCCCACGTAGCCAGGAGTGCTAGTCTAACCCAAATTCACACAATTATCTTGACAGGCTCAGTCGTTCTTCTCGGCGCTGAAAAACGAACGCGTGCACCGCACCGTCTACACCACGAAGACGCAGGCCAGACGTGACGTCATCAGCTACATCGAGGGGTTTTACAACCCCCGACGACGCCATTCAGCGATCGGCTACAAGCGGCCGAACGAGGTGCACTACGCTAACATCCAGCCGGCAACGGCAGCGTAGAGAAATAATCAACTCCGCTGTCCGAAATCAACACGGCAGGCCAGCCGTCTACCTCGTGATGGCTACCGTCACGGGAGTGTTTCTTAAACGGTGTTTCGGCCCGACACGCTGGGTGAATGCCCGGCGAGAAGGGTGCCGTGATGACGACACTGGATGATGTGACGAAG
>NZ_JBEYIW010000025.1:0-64088 GCF_040636045.1 Rhodococcus sp. NPDC006774
CTGATCCTCGGTAAGTGAACTCCGTACACGCATACACACGCTCCCCAGTAGTCGGAACTGAATTCCTCAGTCCAACTTCTGGGGAGCGGTGCACATACGTCTGAGCGCGTGGATGGTCCATTCACCCTCCGGTGGGGCACAGACCGCGGACTTCATCGGGCTCCATCTGACGGCTTTATCATTCGAGTCCGACAGCGTCGTCCGGCTCGCGACCGGTAGCAGCCGATCCATCCACAGCCTCGTCGGGTATCCACAGACAATCGGCGACAGCGTCTAAATGCGACAAACGTGTCGGTGTCGAGTTCGACTCTTCGGGCATGAAAAGACGACAGTGGAACGCAGGTTCGTTGTTCGACCTGAGCTCGACCGGCGTAGTGACGCGCCGACAGCTTCGCGAAGTGGGCGTGAGTGACGCAGCGATCGACGGCAGATGCGCGGCAGGCGGTCCGTGGCAGCGGTTGCTACCGGGTGTCGTACTGCTACGCAACGGCCATCCCTCGACCCTCGAGCGCTCAGCCGCGGCGCTCGCGTACGGCGGCCCGACGAGCATGATCACCGGCTGCGTCGGACTCGATTCGTTCGGATACGGGACCAACGGATCCTCCGGGGAGGTTCATCTGCTGCTGCCCGCGGAGATGCGTCGGGCATCGGTGTCTTTCGTCCGAGCAGAGCGGACGTGGCGGCTTCCCGAGCCGATCACCAAGGGCAGCATCCGAGTTGCTCCTCTGGTGCGTTCATTGGTCGACGCCACGCGGGCCGCGAGATCCGAGGCACGGTGCGTCGCCTTGCTGACCGAGGTGCTCCAAAGAGGCAGCGCGTCCATCGACGAAATCGCCACCGAACTGGCCGAAGGCCCGCGACGCTACAGTGCGCTCACCCGCCGTGTGCTTCTCGAGTTGCGGGACAACGCGCACTCGGTGGCAGAACTCGCGGATCAACGTCTGTACCGAACCAGCGGGCTGCCCACGATGACGCACAACTGCGACATCTACGCCGGAAGCGGAGAGTTCATCGCCAACACGGACGGGTGGATCGACGCCGTGGCACTGGCACGGGAGATCGATTCCGTGACCCATCATCTGTCACCGGCCGACTACCAGCGGACACAAGCCCGACGCAACCGAATGCAGGCCCACGGTCTGATCGTCGTATCCCATTCACCGCAAGACATCCGCGATCGACCGCATCAGGTGCTCGACGACCTACGGATGAACTACCAGCACGCTCTCGCCCGACCTCGACCGGATGTAGTGATGGTTCCGCGTGAATGGACCACAGAACACGTCTGACCGGTGCAGTGGTCCATTGACACCGGCCCGGCCGTCGCGTGAATGGACCATTGCATACGTCTGAACGGTGCAGTGGTCCATTGACGCGAACGGGAGCGAAGCGACCCCATGCGAGGGCAGGGGCACCACTTCAATCTCGCTAGATCGGAAGCAACGAGTGCTTACGTGGACTCTTGTGCACTTCCTTGTCCTTCAGGATGTGCAGGGCCTTACGAATTTCGAGGCGCGTCTGGGAGGGCTCGATGACCGCGTCGATGTAGCCACGCTCGGCGGCGATCCAGGGCGTTGCCACGTGTTCGTTGTAGAAGTTGATGAGCTGCTTGCGCAGCGCCGGTGCGTTCTCTCCGGCCTCGGCGAGTTGTTTGCGACTCATGATGTTGATGGCACCTTCGGCACCCATGACGGCGATGCGGGCGGTCGGCCAGGCGAGGTTGATGTCGGATCCGAGCTGCTTCGAGCCCATCACCGCGTATCCGCCGCCGTACGACTTACGAATCACCACAGTCAGTTTCGGCACTGTCGCTTCGACGAACGAGAAGATGAAGCGGCCACCGCGATGGATGACGCCGAGGGTCTCCTGGTCGACGCCGGGCAGGAAGCCGGGTGTGTCGACCAGGAAGATGATCGGAATGTTGTAGGCATCGCTGAGGCGGATGAACCGGGCGCATTTGTCCGCTGCCTTGGCGTCGAGCGCCCCGGACAGGTGCATCGGCTGATTGGCGACGATGCCCACCGGCCGGCCGTCGACGCGGGCGAAGCCGGTGATGACGTTCGGTGCCGTCTGGCCCGACAGCTCGTGGAATTCACCGTCGTCGAAAATACGCAGGATGATGTCGTGCATGTCGTAGCCGGCGTTGTCGGCGTCGGGCATGAACGAATCGAGCTTGCGATCGGAGTCGGTGAGCTCGGGCTCTAGCCCCGGGTTGATCACCGGCGACTCTTCCTGGCAGCTCGACGGCATGTAGCTCAGGTAGTTCCGGATCCACTCGAACGCGGCCTTCTCGTCCGCTGCCACGTGGTGCACGTTGCCGTTGACCGCCTGGACGCGAGCACTGCCCAGTTCGTCGAGGCTGACGTCCTCACCGGTGACGGACTTGATGACGTCCGGGCCGGTGACGAACATGTACGCCTCTTCGGTGGCGACGACGATGTCGGTGTTGATGGGCGCGTACACGGCACCACCGGCACACTTGCCGAGGATCAGGGAGATCTGCGGGCACAGACCGGACAGCGCCTCGTGGCGTCGGCCCAGTTCGGCGTACCAGGCCAGCGACGTGACCGCGTCCTGAACACGTGCTCCACCGGAGTCGTTGATGCCGACGACGGGGCACCCCATCTTGATCGCGAAGTCCATGATGCCTGCGACCTTGCGGCCGAACATCTCGCCGACGGTTCCGCCGAACACCGTCTGATCGTGCGAGAACACGGCGATCGGACGGCCGTCGACGGTTCCGTGACCGGTGACGACGCCGTCACTGTAGAGGGCACCGGGATCGTTCGGGGCCTTCACCAGTGCGCCGATCTCGACGAAGCTACCGGGATCGAGCAACGAGTTGACGCGATCGCGGGCGCTGGGGATGCCCTTCTTCGCGCGCTTCGCTACGCCGATGTCGCCGGCCGGCTCCTTGGCCTGTTCGAGCTTCGCCCGTAGTTCGGCCAGCTTCTCCGCAGTGGTGCCACTCAAGATCTACGCTCCGGTTCTTGCAGACTCGATGTTCTCGAGCGTCTTCGACAAATGGGCCGCAATTTTTCCAATGTACGGCTCGTCGACGACGGCGAGATGGTCGCCTCCGACGTACACGATCTCGAGGTCCTCGACCACAGGTCCCCAGCCACCGTGCTCTTCACGGCTGGCGTACGCGGGCTCGAGGGCGATGGCGTCGTCGTGGTACTTGTCGGCCATGTACAGCGTCACGTGTCCGCCGTACTTCTTGAGCTCGGCCGTCTGGATCGCCCGGTTGTCGAGCCACGACGTGCGCTGGTGCTCGATGATGCCGCCGGGGATCTTCGCGCCACTGAGCTTCACCAGATCGGTGATGATGCGGATCTGGCCCTCGTCGTCCGATTCGACCAACTTGTCGTACGGAATCGGGTAGTCGACGTTGTAGGTCTTCTTCGCGAAGGCCGCGTACCGCTCCCAGCGCTTGCGCACCTCGTCCTTGGTGTCCGGGATCTGCGTACCGGGCATGACGGTGTCGAGCAGCCCGACGTAGGCGACCTCGATGCCCTCTTCCTCCATCTGACGCGCCACCTCGTAGGCGAGGATGCCGCCCAGCGACCAGCCGACGAACACGTACGGTCCTTCGAGCTGGATCGCCTTGATCAGCGGCACGTATTCCGCTGCTCGTACCGCGATGGGCCCTTCGACGCGCTCGAGTCCGTACATCGGCGTGCCTGCAGGCAGCTTCCGCAGCAGCGGCTCGTAGGCGACGGTGGAGCTACCGGCCGAGTGGAACGCGAACACCGGTGTGGCGGTGGAACCTTCGGGGCGGGCACGCAGGTTGCGTACGACGCCGTCGATCTCACCGTCTTCGAGGTGCGGACGAACCTTGTCGGCGAGCTGCTCGATGGTCTCCGAGTCCAGGACGTCGTCGAAGGTGATCTCGCCGCCTGCCCGCTCGGTCAGACGAGCGGCCAGCTTCTCGGCCGTCTCGTCGTCGAGGATGGGCAGGGTGTTGAAGATGCCCTTGGCCGATTCCTTCGTCACCACAGCCCATGTCGCGAACGTCATCCGCTCGGCATTGTCGCGCGGAGGCACGTCGGACCCGGCGGCCTCGGCGAAGGCTTCCTTGCCGCCGAGGTCGGTCTGCGCCGCGGCAGCAACAGCCGGGGCAGCCGTCTCGACGGGAGCGACATCCTCGGCAACGGGGGCAGCCTCGACCGGAGCAGGCGCAACAGCAGCCTGCTCGGCCGCCTTCTCCGCCGCCTGCTTGTCTGCCAGGGCCTGCACCTCGTCGCGGTTCTCGATCGCGTAGCGCAGGTACTTCTCCACCTCACGCAGATTCGCGTCGCGCACGGCCTGCAATTGCACTGTGGGGATGTCGAATTCGTACTCCACCCGGTTCTTGATCCGGACGGCGCTGAGCGAATCGAGACCCAGTTCGATCAGCGGAACCTCGGGCGGCAGATCCTCGGGCGCGTAGCCCATGGACTCAGCGACGATGATGGCCAGCCGGTCTTCGAGCTTCTGATTGCCGTTGGGATCCCAGCGATCACCGAAGGTCTCGACGACCTCCGGCAGTTCCTCCATGGGAGAAGAGGAACGCTCTTCCACAGCGACAACGGGTTCCGGACGCGCATCACCGGACGTGACGACGGCCTCGTGCAGCAGGGTGAACGCCGAGCCCTCGTGTGCGTGCACCTGAACCGACGCGCCGCCGAGGTGCGAGGTCAACGTCGTGACGACAGTGCCCACCTTCGGCACGCCGGCATGGGAAACCGAAACACCCAGGGCCACATCGGAGAACACCTGCGACGCAGCAGCAGTGACGAGTGCATCGAAACCGGTGACGGCCGAGGCCTGAACTTCCCAGACGTGGCGGCCGTCGGGCAGTGCGACGCGTGCGCCGGGCACCCGCGTGTTACCACTGGAGCTGACCTGCGAGTTGAGCCAGAACTCCTTGCGCAGGTACGCAGTTCGCGGGATCGGCGCGTACGGACCGGACTCGAACAGCGTCGCCAGTTCCAGTGCGTGGCCGTGGACGTACAGCTGCGCGAGAGCGGCGAGGAAGGTCTCGGACTCGTCCTCCTTGCGCTTGAGCGTCGGGATCAAAGTCGAATCGGCGACGCCTGCAGCCCATGCCGTGGCGGCCACCGACATCAACGCGACCGGGTTGGGAGCGAGCTCGACGAACGTCGTGTGACCGTCTCCCACAGCGACATTGACGGCCTGAGTGAACCAGACCGGATGACGCATTCCCTTGGTCCAGTAGTCGACACCGTGGATCGCCGCATGCCCGACGCGATAGTGCGCCTCACGATCGACCGACGAGTAGACCCCGGCGGTGAGCTTGCTCGGTTCGATTCCGGCCAGTTCGGCGGCCAGCTCACCGAGCAGCACGTCGACTGCTGCGGTGTGTCCGGCACCCTTGACGTCGAGCAGGCGGGCCATCTTGCCTGCTGCCTCGGCCATGTCGACGAGAGCCTCGACCTCGGCGCGTGGTCCTCCGACGGTGGTGTGCGTCGGTGCTGCGTAGACGCAGGGTTCGACGTTGGGGAATTGATCGGTGAGGGTTTTGACCTCGTCCGGGGTGTATTCGACGAGAGCCATGGCACCCTGCGATGCGGCTCCGAGTCCGTCCTGCCCCTCGGCCAGCAGTCGCGAACGGGCGTAGATGATGCGCACTGCGTCTTCGAGGTTCAGGCCACCGGCGACGTAGGCGGCGGCGACCTCACCCATCGAGTGGCCGATGACGGCTGCCGGCTCGGCACCGTGCGCGCGAAGCGTTGCCGCCAAGGCGATCTGGATGACGAAGATGCCGACCTGGGAGTTCTCGAACTCGTAGGTCTGCGAGTCGTCGAGGACGATCTCGCGGATGGAGTAGCCGGCCTCGTCGACGAGCAGCTCGTCCACCTTGTCGACCTCGGCCGCGAACACCGCGTTGGTGCGGTACAGCCGCGATGCCATCTTGCGGTGCTGCGAACCGAAGCCGGAGAACACCCACACGGCTCCGTTGGACGCGGGTGAATCCGCGGAGAACACGCCCGGGCCAGGCTTGCCGGCGGCGATGGCGCGCAGGCCCGCGATGGCCTCGGCCGTCGAGGAGGCCAGAACCACTGCGCGCGAACGCCCGTGGTTGCGGCGAGCCAACGTGCGGCCGACGTCGACGAGAGGCGTCGTGCTGCCCTCTTCGGTCTCGAGCCAGTCGGCCAATTCCGATGCAGCCCGCTTACGACGCGACGGCAGGGCGGCGGACACCGCGAGAATCACTGTCTCCGGAGCACTTTCGGACTCTGCCAGGATGGTCTCGGCCTCGGCGACCGGGCTGGTCGTCTCGGAATCGAGCTGCTCCTCGTAGACGCCCTCCACCACCGCGGCGTCCGGGTCCACGGCCGAGGGGTCGAATGCGCCGTCGGTCTCACCCGGGACGTACTCGCGCACGACGACGTGCGCGTTGGTGCCACCGAATCCGAAACCGGACACGCCCGCGACGGCCTTGCCGGTGTACCGCGGCCAGTCGGTGGCCTCCGGGATCACCTTCAGATGCGCCTTGTCGAAGTCGATGTACGGGTTGGGGCCCGCGTAGTTCAGCGAGGCGGGCAGCTTGTTCTGCTGCATCGCGAGGACGACCTTGATCAGACCTGCTGCGCCTGCGGCAGATTCGAGGTGGCCGAAGTTCGTCTTCGCCGATCCCAACAGAGCCGGCTTGTCGGCGTCACGGCCACGACCGACCACACGACCGAGAGCGTCGGCCTCGATCGGGTCGCCCAGAATGGTTCCGGTGCCGTGCGCTTCGATGTAGTCCACGCCCGACGGGTTGATACCGGCGTCGCGGTAGGCGAACCGCAGCGCATCGGCCTGTGCGTCCGGGCTCGGTGCGAGCAGTCCGTTGGAGCGGCCGTCCTGGTTGATCGCGGATCCGGCGATGACGGCGAGGATGTCGTCCCCGTCGCGTTCGGCGTCCTCGAGTCGCTTGAGCACGACGAGTCCGCCGCCTTCGGAACGGATCATGCCGTTCGCGTCGGAGGAGAAGGCCTTGATTCTGCCGTCGGGCGCAAGCACACCCGTCTGGCCGAATCCGACGGTGATGGGCGGCGCGAGCAGCATGTTGACGCCACCGGCAACGGCCAGATCGGATTCGCCGGTACGCAGACTGCGCACCGCCTGATGCACGGCGACCAGCGACGACGAGCACGCGGTGTCGACGGCGATCGACGGCCCGCGGAAGTCGTAGAAGTACGACACTCGGTTGGCGACGATGGCGGTGGACGTGCCGGTGAGGGCATACGGGTGCACGGCCGGGTCGCTGACGGCGATGAGCTGGTAGTCGTTGGACGAGCTGCCGATGAAGACGCCGACCTGGCTGCCCTTGATCGAGCTGGCCGGAATGTGCGCGTGCTCCAACGCTTCCCAGGTCAGTTCCAGCGCGAGCCGCTGCTGCGGATCGACGTTGACGACCTCGTTGGGCGACATCGCGAAGAACTCGGCGTCGAAGGTCTTGACGTCGTCGAGGTAACCGCCCTTGGTCACCGTCGCGGCCACCGCCGCAGCGATGACGGGATCGGAGGTGAATTCCTGCCAGCGGCCGTCGGGCAGATCGGTGATGCCGTCGCGGCCCTCGATCAGCAGCGACCACATCTCTTCCGGAGTGTGTCCGGTGCCAGGGAATCGAGAGGACAGGCCGACGATCGCGACGTCGTGCGCGTCGCCCGACTGGCCACCGCTGGTGTAGAACGCATCGTCGACGGTGCCGACCGGCTCGTCCGGCTCGCCCTCGATGATGATCTTGGCGAGCGAAGCGATGGTGGGGTGCTGATAGACGACGGTGGCGGTCAACGTGACCCCCACGAGTTCCTCGATCTCGCCGCTCAGTGCGACGGCATCGCGAGAGGACAGACCGAATTCCTCCATCGGGCGGTCGTCGGAGATGGCCGACGCCGGTTGCCCGGTCGCGTCCGCAACCCAGTTGCGCAGCCAGTCCCGCAACTGCGCAACCGTGAGGTCTCCGCCGTCCACGCGCTCGATTTTGTCTGTCTCTAGTTCAGCCATTACTCACCAAGTCGTGTCGGAGGAAAAACGGAAGATGCGTCCGTCAGTCGGGCAGTTCTGCGTCCGGGAAGGCCGTCTGCTGATAACCGCCACGCAGCGTGCCCTCGATGTACGCCGCCTTGCATGCGCGTCGAGCGATCTTGCCGCTCGACGTACGCGGAATGGAACCGGCCGGTACGAGGAGGACGTCGCGAACCGTGACGCCGTGCCGGGCGGACACTGCGGCACGCACCTCGTCGGCGATCGGAGCCGGGTCTGCCTTGCCGGAGCCGGGTGCGCGCTCGGCGACGATGACGAGCTGCTCGGAGCTGTCGTCGGAGTCCTTGGTCAGGGCTGCGCCACTGAACTCGAACACGACGTCCGGAAGCTGGTTGAGCGGGACGGCGAAGGCCGCGACGAAGCCGGGACGCAGGGCCTTGCTGGCTTCCTGAGCCGAGAACTCGATGTCCTGCGGGTAGTGATTGCGGCCGTCGACGATGACGAGGTCCTTGACGCGGCCGGTGATGTAGAGCTCGCCGTCGTGGTAGACACCGAAGTCGCCGGTACGCATCCAGTTACCACCCTCGGGAGCGCCCTCTGCGTGCGAGCCCTCGGGATTGCGGTGGACGAGCTTGTTGTGGAAGGTCTCCGTGGTCTCGGTTTCGCGGCCCCAGTAGCCCTTGCCGATGTTCTCGCCGTGCAACCAGATCTCACCGACGTGCTCGTCGGCAACCTCGCCGGCGGTCTCGGAATCGACGATGGCAGCCCACTGGCTGCGGGCGACGGTTCCGGTGGACACCTGCGGGATGGCACCGGGGGCGTCGGGGGCGACGACGACGAAGTTGCCCGCGTTGAGCTCGACGCGGTCGACGTAGACCACCTTCGCCTCGTCGGCGTGCTTGCTGGTGGAGACGAACAAAGTCGCCTCCGCCATGCCGTAGGACGGCTTGATCGCGGACTTCGGCAGACCGTACGGACCGAACGCCTCGTTGAACTTCTTCATCGACGACGTGGTGACGGGCTCACTGCCGTTGATCAGACCGATGACGTTGGACAGGTCGAGGCTCTCGCCGTTCTTCGGCAGACCGCGCTGGGCGGCGTGCTCGAACGCGAAGTTCGGTGCTGCTGCGAAGGTGCCTGCGCCGTCGGAGACTGCGGCGAGCTCCTTGATCCAGCGCCAGGGCCGCTGCACGAAGGCACGCGGGCTCATGATGGTGATGTACTTGCCGCCGAGCGCCGGGAGGATGACGGTGAGCAGGCCCATGTCGTGGAACATCGGCAGCCAGGTGACACCGCGGGAGTCGTGGTTGATCTCCATGCTGTCGACCATCTGCAGCGCGTTCACGCCCACTGCCCGGTGCGTGATCTCGACGCCGGCCGGGGTACGCGTCGAGCCGGACGTGTACTGCAGGTAGGCGATGTCGTCGAGCCCGGCCTTGGGCTCGACCCACGTCTCGCCGACGCTGTCCGGGACGGCGTCGACCGCGATGATCCTGGGCCGCTCCGCAGCAGGCAGCGCGCGGAAGAACGCGCGCACGCCTGCAGCCGAATTGCTCGCGGTGAGGATGGCGCTGGGCTTGCAGTCACCGAGGACGGCATGCAGGCGGTCGGTGTGACCGGGCTCGTCGGGATCGAACAGCGGAACCGCGATGGTGCCCGCGTAGATCGCACCGAAGAAGGCGATGACGTACTCGAGTCCCTGCGGGGCCAGGATGGCCACGCGATCACCGGGCTGGGTGACCTGCTGCAGGCGAGCAGCGACAGCTTTGAGGCGAGTACCGAACTCGGCCCAGGTGAGCTCGTGAGCTTCACCGTCACGTTCCCGGGAGTAGTCGACGAACCGGTACGCGAGCGTGTCGGAATTCTCCTGCACGTTCACCTCGACGTGGCGGACGAGTGTCTGCCCTTCGCCGATGGTGATGTGGCCGTTCTCATCGATGAAATCATCGAACGTGTGGCTCATTACTTCAATCTCCTCCGACACGAATCCGCTGCCACACAGCCTGCGTGACCTGGGCCCACACGACCGGCTACGTGCATGCAGACACCGAACAGCGTTTTATGTTACTGACTAGTAGCTCTTACGGTGTCGGTTTGGCACCTGGTTTCGAGGCCAGCTACATCGTACCGACACGCGCCTACGTCACTCGCCTTTCAGCAAGTCGACAACCGGCGCGAATGCTTCCATTTGAGTAGGGAAAACCCCGACATAGGACATCGTCGTTCGCGCGCGAACGTTACGGATCTGATCGGCAATTTCCTCGTATGTCCCGAATGCGAGGTACGGAGACGACAGAATGTCCTCGACGGTGAGCTTGACGTCGACGTCCACGTTCGGCGGGTAGCCGTTGTCGAGTGCCGCCAGCGCCATCTCGGCCATCTGCTCCCGATCGTCGGTGACGACGATCGTGGTGATGGCCCAGTTCAGTTCGATGTCGTCGAACCGATCCCCCGCAGCGCTGCGAATGAGCTCGACTCGCTCGAGGGTCTTCTCGATGGTCATGCCCGAGAGCAACAGCTTGCCCTCCTTCGAGGTGCTCGGCACCACGGAGATGATGTCGGCGTGCTTGGCCGCGAGCGCGAGCATCTTCGGACCGCCACCGCCGATGCAGATCGGAGGACGCGGCCCCTGCCGTGGCCGAGGACTGCCCTTGAGTCCTGCGATCGTGTAGTGCTTGCCCTCGAAGTTGCATTCCTGACCGCGCAACAGGACGTCGAGAATTTCGAGGGTCTCTTCGAGCTTCTCGATGCGCACGCCCGGGCGGTCGTACGTGATACCCGCCTTGTCGTACTCCTCACGCATCCACCCCGCACCAAGACCGAGTTCGAGTCGACCGCCCGACAGCACATCGATGGTGGCCGCATCCTTGGCCAGCACCGCAGGATGCCGGAAGCCGTTGGCCAGGACAGCAGTGCCGAGCCGAATCTTGTCGGTGGCGACGGCGAGTGCTCCGAGTGCCGCGATCGGACCGACCTGGTTGCCCAGGTGGTCGGGAATCATGAAGCTGTCGTAGCCCAGTTCCTCGGCCTGTTGCGCCAGCTTGATGAACTTCCGAGCCCCGCCCTCCTCGGCGTTTCCCTCTCCGCCTGCAGCGAATCGGAATTTGCGCGGCCCTGCGGTCGCGGCCTCGGCGGAACTCATCTATTGCTCTCCTCGGAGTGTGCAGCGGTCTTGTTTCGGGTGGCGAGAGCAGCCCGGCCGAGGCCGATCTGCGCAGGTCCAAGGCGCCACTCTAGCTGCTGACCGGAGTCGATCACACCGGCTGGGGGGTTTCACGGCTCAGGTTTGTGCCTGGCAATAGATCGCCACGCATTGCGTTGTGACGTTTCCGTTATGAAGCGTCGTCGCTCACGAATGCGCGGGCGTCGGGGCGTTCTCGATCAGTCCGGCGGCCCACGCAGCGGTCCACTGAGTGGCCGTCGTACCGGATTCGTCGACGACAAAACTGTTGTACGACGCATGAACGGGGTTGCCTGCAGCACCGATCAGAATCTGGATGCTCTGCGGAATGTTGCGGAGCGACAATCCATCCGACGGTGACGAGCAGATCAAGTCGCCGGGAGCGCAGATCTCGTTGGTCCGGTCGTCGAGAGCACCGAAGCCACCTTCTCGACGCCCCGTCATCGTGATGCCGGGCAGGTCGAGTCCGCCCAGAGCGACCTCTGCACCGACGCCGTCGAGCGGGGCCGGAACGTCGGTACCGGAGACGCCGTCGCGTCGACCGTCGGCGATGACGGTGACACCGAGAACCCGATCGGCGGAGATGGGACCGTTGCCCGCTCCGATGTCAGCCGCGATGTCGCCGGCGATGACCGCGCCCTGCGAGAAACCGGTGAGGACGAAGTTGGTCAACGGGCAACGCGCGCTGACATCGGTCATCTTCTGCACGGCGACGGCTTTGCCTTCGGTACGACTGTTGTTGTAGGACTGCTGGCCGTCCGGCGGCAGTGCGATGGGGTTCGAGAACTGAGCCACGTACGGCACGGTGTAGACGTCGGCTCGCGAGCCGGGGAACTGCTCCTGCAGCGGGCGAGTGACGTTGAGCATCAGCGAGGCCGGATTGGCCGTCGGGTTGTACGGATCGTCGGTGGCAGACGACTCCCAGGTACCGGGAATGGCGATGACCTGGACGTCGGGGCAGTCCGCCGGCTGCGACGTCGGCTCCTCGGGACCCGGCGGCACCGGGATACCCGGTTCCTTCGGCAGCCGTCCGGCCAGCAGGTACCACAGAGCGACGATGATCAGACCGATGATCGCCGCAACGGCGATCACCGGAAGAATTCTGCGCTTACGCTTGGCCATCACCGTGGATCTACGGCCTGCAGTAGGTCGCCTGCGCGGCGGCGATGTAGGTCTGGGCTGTTTGCTGAGCCTGCGTCTCGCTCACCTGAGTTCCGGCTGCGCTGGCCTCGACGCCGACGTTCGCAGTGACGAACGTCGAGATCTCCTCCGCCGCGACTCCCTGCGCCTGCGCGGCACAGATGTAATTGGCCGTCGACACCGCGATGTCGCCGTTGCCAGCCGGAGTGATGCCCTGCTTCTTCAACTCGTCCAGGAAACTCGTACCGCGGTCGTCGATCTGGCTTTCCGTCGGCCCCGGGAAATCGTCCGGGACCGGCTGCGGCTGCTCGGGCGGCGCGGTGGCCGCCTCACCCGGGCTTGTGGTGGGCGCAGCAGTGGTGGTCTCGGCAGCCGACGTCGTCGAACTCGCCTCGGTCGTCGTCTGAGCGGCCGAGGTGGTGCTCGTCGGCGCTCCGGTCGCCGTCGAGTCGTCACTCCCGCAGGCCACCAGCATCGCACTCGCCGCCACGGCGAACACACCGAGCGACAGAGTCCTGGTGAGGGAATTACGCGTCATCGATCGAAATCCTTCGGTCGTCGGGTTCGCAGGCGACAGTACCGCCACGCTCTGAGAGGACTCTGAAGAGTCGTGCACCTCGTTACGGCGCGATCGTGGCAACGCCGTCCTTCAGCGTGATGATGCCGAACTGGAAGTTCTGCTGCTTACCGCCACCGTCGATGTCGAACTGATCGCTGGTGGGGTAACCCAACCGGCCGCCCTCGTAGCCGACCGATCCCCACGCGTCGAAGATCGGACCGTACGGGGTGGACCAGGCTCCGCTCAGAGGGCTCCAGTAGATGTTGCCCGTCTCGAACTGGTTGAAGCGTCCGCCGTCCCTGATCGGGCCCAGCTCGTTGGACTTGGGGAACCCGAGAGCTCCACCCTCCCAACCCAATTCGCCGTACTTGCCCAGAATCATGCCCTGCACCGAGTGCACCCCTGCGTCGGGCGAGGTGTAGATGGCACCTATCTCGAAGCCCTGCACCGATCCGGGCTTGTTCGGCGTCGCGACCTCGTCGAGCACCGGGTAGCCCAGCGGTCCGCCCTCGTAACCCTGGGCGGCCCACTCGTCGAGCACCGCGCCCTTGACCGCGTGCGCGCCGGTCTGCGGCGTGAAGTAGACCATGCCGTTCTGGAAGGCGTTGAACCGTCCACGACCGTCGGGAGTTCCGATCTCGCCGGTCGTCGGGAAGCCGAGAGCGCCCTCGGGGCCCCTGTTGCCCTGATAGATGCCACCGATGGCACCGGCAACGACCTGCGCCCCGGTATCGGGGGTGAAGAAGACCCGACCGAAGGTGAAGTCCTGAGCCCGTCCGCCTGCCACGTTGTATTCGGCGGTCAAGCACGGCCCGAGCCACGAATTGGCACCGCTCGCGTTGCCGATCAGTCCGGCAGCGCTGCACGCGGGCTTGTCGACCTCGACACCGAGCGCGGTGGCGAGCTGCGGCCACAGCTGATGCAGCTCGAACTGCCAGTACGGCCACGAGTGCGTGCCCGACGGCCGGTAGTTGACCTGAGCAGGAATCCCGAGCTGATTGAGCTTGGTGGCGAACGTCTGCGAGGTCAGTCGCGACAGGATCTCGAGCCCCATGCCGGCGTAATTGGTGCTCACGCCGGGAATGGGCGACGGCTGATCGTACGGTCCGGCCGAGCCGTTGCCGCTGGAGATGTACAGACTGACGCCCTCGAGCTTGTCGGCCAACATGTACGGATCATGCTGTGCCCACAGCGAATTCGACGGCGGCCCCCACATGGCGCTCGAGTTGAACCCGCCGGCGTCGGTCATCGCGTACTGGATGGCCTGCGGCATGCCGAGCGAGGTGGTGCTCAGGATGCCCGAGAGCGATCCGGCGAACTTGAAGAAACCGGGATTACGCGCTGCGAGGAACATCGCGGACGTGCCGCCCATCGACAGTCCGACGACTCCGCGGTTGTCGGTGCTGCGCCAATCGCGTTCCAGAATGGGCGGAAGTTCCTTGGTCAGGAACGTCTCCCACTGGTAGTTCTTTCCGTTGTCCTGATCGACCCAGTCGGAGTAGAAGCTGGACTGGCCGCCGATGGGCAGGACCACGTTGACGTTCTTGTCGGCGAAGTACGACTCGGCATCGGTCTCGGCCGTCCAGCCGTTCTCCTGATCCGTGGCGCGCAGTCCGTCGAGCATGTACACCTGCGGGAACGTCGCCTGCGGGTTGATGTTCCAGTCACGTGCGAGCAGCAGCTGAACCTGGATGGGCGTGCCCATCGACGGAGATTCGATCCACAGGGCGACGCGACGGTCGGAGAGCCAATCCACCGAGGTCACCGTGGCACCGGACGTCTGCGTGTAGGCAGGCCCGGCAAGTGCGACAGGTGCCGTCCGCGCGACGGGGGCAGCGGAGGCAACGGTCGTCGTCGCGAAGGGGATCATCAGCGCGGAAGCGACGGTCAGCGCTGCTGCCGCTCGCCGAGCCCGTGTGCCGGCCGATGTAGTCCGACCGAACCGAACAAGCTCAGTGCGCATGATGGTGACTCTCTTTCGACGTGACTTTCGAAGGTCTCCTATCGAGACATGCTTCGTATGTCTTTCTACACGTGCCCGATGCCGACGAGCAGCAGACTCGCTGTGACTGGTGGTGCAATTGTGAACTGGGTCGACGGTGGCGATCACGGTCGAGACCGAAAAATGCCGCCCGGCGCACAGACGCGGGGCGGCATTTCTCGAAGAACAACTTGTCGATCGGTGTCAGGCGTTGAGCGCGTCCAGGATCTGGCCGCGAGCCTTCCACAGCTCGGCTCCCCAGTACGGCCATGCGTGAATGCCGTTGGACGGGAAGCTGTAGGTGGCCGGGATGCCGAGGGTGTTCATGCGGATCTGGAATGCACGGGTGTTGGCGAGCGAGAGGGCCTCGAGAGCCATGCCGTTGGCGGTGTTGTAGAAATCGATCGGCGCGGCCGGTCGATCGAACTCGCCGGGCAGACCACTGGCTGCCGAGATGTACAGGGACATGCCCTCCAGCCTCGGTGCGAAGACGAACGGGTCGTTACGCAGCCACGCCGGGTTCCAGGGCGGTCCCCACATGGAGTCGACGTTGAAGCGTCCGGCATCGAGCATGGCGACGCGGATGGCCTCGCGCATGCCGGGTGCCGAGATGTTGAGGTAGCCCGAGAGCGAACCGGCGAACTTGAACTGATCGCGGTGGTACGCGGCGAGCGTCAGAGCGGCCGAGCCACCCATCGACAGTCCGAGAACACCGTTGTTGCTGCGCGAGACACCGTAGTTCTCGAGGAACGCAGGCAGTTCCTGGGTCAGGAACGTCTCCCACTTGTAGGTGACTTCCTGGCCGTTGAAGTTCGACGAGGTGTACCAGTCGCTGTAGAAGCTCGACTGACCACCGACGGGCATGACCAGGGTCACGTCGTCGTTTGCGAACTGATCCTGCGCGTTGGTCTCGAACGTCCAGGCGTTGCGGTCGTCGCGTGCGCGCAGTCCGTCGAGCAAGTAGAGAGCAGCGTTTCCGCCGCGGGCCGCCCACTGCACCTGAACCTTGATGGGGCCCATCTCGGACGGGACGATCAGGTCTTCACGGCCACCGGCAGGGGCCTGATGCGCGACAGGAGCGGGCGCTGCAACAGCCACTGCTCCACCGACGACACCGGCTGCGAGGGGAAGGACGAGCGCTGCAGCACCGACGCCGAGCAGGCGCTGACGCCAGCGTGAAGACGCCTTCGGTGTTCTGCTGAGGCCGGCAAATCGCATGAATCGTGCTCTCTCTCATCTACGCGGTCTCCGCGACATGCGGCCCCCGGCAATCGAACAGGGCTTTCCTGGTGGCCCCTCGAGGCCGAAGGACGACGTGGTCCCGAAAAATCTGAGGTTCTGCTGTGAAAACAGGCGAACCGCTCGATGGAGGTTATTCCATCGAGCGGTTCCAAGGCAAAACTGTGATCAGCGTCCCAGTTTCACCTCGACGTTTCCCTGAAACAGGAGACTATCCTGCCCGGTCCCCGCTGAACAGCCCTGAAAAGTCGTGAAGTTTCACGAAAGGCCGAAAAACGGGCGAAACAACCGAAATGACCGTTGACCGGGTCAGTTACCGATGTTGGCGCTCAGGTCCGGTGCCATGATGCGGATCTGCTCGCCCCAGTAACCCCACTGGTGGGTACCGACGGCCGGGAACGCATACGTGACGTTGTTGGCACCGATGCTGGCCATGCGGATCTGGAACGCACGACTGTTCGCCAGCGCGATGGCCTCGAGGCCCATGCCGTTGGCGGTGTTGTAGTAGTCGATGAAGCTCTGCGGGCGATCGAGTCCGCCGGGCAGACCGCTGCCTGCGAAGACCCACACGCGCGTTCCGTTGTCACGCAGGCGAGGTGCGAAGACGAACGGGTCGTTGCGCAGCCACGCCGGATCCCACGGCGGTCCCCACATCGCGTCGATGTTGTAGCGGCCGGAGTCGAGCAGGGCCAGACGCATCGCTTCACGCATGCCGGGAGCGGAGATGTTCAGGTAGCCGGACAGCGAGCCTGCGTAGCTGAACTGGTCCGGGTGGTACGCGGCGAGCGTCAGAGCAGCCGAGCCACCCATCGAGATGCCGATGACACCGTTGCGGTTCGGGTTGAAGCCCCAGTTCGCACGCAGGTTCTCACGCAGGTTCTGGGTCAGGAAGGTTTCCCACTTGTAGGTGGTCTGCTGCCCGTTGAAGTTCGAGGGTGCGTACCAGTCGGAGTAGAAGCTCGACTGTCCGCCGACCGGCTCGACGACGTTGATGTTCCAGGAGGCCAACACTGCACCGGCGTCGGTCTCGTGCTCCCAGCCGGAGATGTCGTTGGTGGCCCGCAGCCCGTCGAGCAGGTAGACGACACGGTTGGTGTTACCGTCCGCGGCGCGCCAGACGCGGCTCTTGATCGGACCCATGCTCGAGTCCGTCCATACGTCGATGGCATTGCCGTCGAAGGCCGCATTGGCAGTTGCGCCACCACCGGCTACAGCCAATCCCAGTGGTAGGACCACTGCCATCAGCATGGACGTGGCGGCGCGGCGTCCCCAGGACCCACCTCGCTTGTCCTCGGACCGGCTCTTCCTTCTACCCAGCATGCACTCGACCTCTCAGCTGCTTCGTCGTCACATCGGTTACGCAATCAACGCTTGATCTCGCAAGTTCACCATGTCTGTCGTCCGACCACACAGGTCGGACGCATACACATCCTCCGCACTTATCGCGCGAAGGACGACCCCCGTTACATGATCGAGATAGCTCATCTTGGCGTCGAGACCAATTCGGCGCAACCCGGTGACCCTTTCGTGTTCGGACACCTAATTGTCTGCCTTCAATATCGGGGCCGGAAGATCACATCGTTGTATTTCGTACTTCGGCACCCGATCGAACCGATATCCGGCGTAGAAGAGCGAACGCTTGAAATTCCGGACGAACAATTCCTTCGTCAGCGGGGCCCGATACGAGGTCAGCAGCTCCTGGGTGTCGGGGCAGGTCAGTGCCACCTGAGCCTCGGTGACCCAGTCCTCGTCCATGTACCAGGGCAGGTACGGATGGACGGCGACGAGCCCGAGATCGGCCACGACCCAGTCCGGATACAGGTTCTTGTCGTGCCCGATCCGACCGTTCTCGAGCCGCTCGGTGTGTGACGCCAACGGGTAGGCCAGCCCCATCTGGTCGATCACCCGCACGTCGAGACCGACATTCATGCTGGTCATTCCGAGGTTCAGGAAGAAGACGGTGTGACCGAACCCACCCTCGGGGATGGGCAGCGGTGGTGGCACGACATCCCAATACGTGAACTGCGCCGACGGCAACAGCAGGCCGCCGTCGGGAGTGTCCTCGATCGCCTCGACCATCCCTCGCATCCGCGGGTAGTCGAGGTAGTCCGAGGCCAGGATCGGATGAGCGTGCCCGGTGTTGAGCGAGTAGAACGCTCGCTCGTCGACGATGCCGCTCCGGCCGACGATCGAGCCCTGCGGCATACCCGTCGTATTGGCAGCCACCACGGCCCAGACGACGATGCCACCCCAGACGAAAAGATCGGCGGCGAAAACCGCGGTGGCGCGGTCTGCAGACCAGCGTTCGGGGAGGGCAACCGGCAGCACCGAAATCGGCAACAAAAGCGTGAACAATGCCGGCAACAATGTTCGACCGTGCATGAAATCGCCGCCGACGCGAATCGCGTACAAAGCCAGCAGAAGTCCACTGATCAATACGAAGACGACCACGGCGGTCGGCGTCCGTAGTGCCGCGAGCCAGCCGCCGACGGTACGGGGCAGGGACAACTGCACTCGGGAGGCCGACAGAACGGCACCGACGACGAGCAGTACGAGCGGCAGCCACAGCAGGTACGGGCCCACGAGGTTGGACAGGTACTCGAATCCCTGCGACCACTTGGCTCCGCCTGCATCCTTCGAGACCGCGGTGTTGGGGTACGGCAGGCCGTAGTAGCCCATGCGCCAGATCTGATAGAGCACCGGCACGGCTCCGGCGAAAACGAACACTCGGAGCCGGGACAACCAACTCTGCGGGGCCAGGAAGATCATCGCCAGCGCCAGCACCGCCACGATGGACAGTTCCGGACGCACCAGCGGGCCGAGCCCGGCGAAGAAGGCCAGCAGCAGCAGCTCGACGCCACCGGCGCGGCGCTGACCCCACCGAACCATCAGCAGCCACAGCATCGCCAACCAGAAGATGACCAGGCAGGTCTCGAGGCCGGACGTCGCGAAGTCGCGGGCGGGCGGAACCGCGATGTAGACCAATACACCGGCAGGCAGGAACAGAGTCTTCGTCGCGGTGCGGCCGCGCAGCGCGAACGTGCCGATCATCGCGATGACGACGGCCGCCGTGGACAGAACCAGTGCGATCGTCAGAACGACGTACTCGAGCCTGCCCTCGCTCAGCCAACTGCCCGCATAGACGAGGTAGGTCCAGATGGTGCTGGTGTTGGTCTCCACCCGTTCGCCCGCATTGAACACCGGTCCGTTACCTGCCAGCAGGTTACGGACGGTACGGAGAACGATCAGGCCGTCGTCGGCGATCCAGCGGCGCTCCCACGCACCCCAGAGGAACAACGCCCCGGTGACCACGGTCCCGATCCAGAAGACGGGCCGGGTCATCGGTGCCCGAGCGGAGTTCTCTTCTCGCGCGTCTCGCTGGTCAGGCGAGGTAGACAGCGACACCAACCACTCCGATCCACGCTATGGCGAGTAGCTGCAGAACCCTGTCTCCCAACGCGATCTCTTCGGGTTCGCCTGCCTCGCCGCCATCGACATCCACTGCATATCGCAGGATTGCGATAGTAAACGGAATCATCGAGATGGCGAACCAGTTGGCACCCGTGCCTGCGTCTTCCTGGAACGCCCACAGGCCGTAACAGATGACAACGGCAGTCGCGGACAGTGTCCAGACGAATCGCAGGTACGTGGTGGTGTAGTTCTCGAGCGATTTGCGAATCTTCGCTCCGGTGCGTTCGGCGAGCTGCAGCTCCGCGTAGCGCTTACCGGCCGCCATGAACAGCGAGCCGAACGCCATGATCAGCAGGAACCACTGCGACAGCGGGATCGAGGCAGCAACTCCACCGGCGATCGCGCGGAGCAGGAAGCCCGAGGAGACGATGCAGATGTCGAGCACGGCCTGGTGCTTGAGGCCGAAGCAGTACGCCAGCTGGATGACGATGTAGACGCCGATGACCAGCGCCAGCTTCCAGTTCGCGATGAACGAGAGGCCGATGGCGAGTCCGAGGGACACCACCGCCATCGCGTAGGCGATGTTGACGGGCAGCACGCCCGCGGCGATCGGCCGGAAGCGCTTGGTGGGGTGCGCGCGGTCGGCTTCGACGTCCATGGCGTCGTTGACCAGGTAGACCCCGGAGGCGGCGAAGCAGAACACGACGAACGCCAGCGCAACGGACAGCAGCACGTCGCGATCGGTGACCGACCCGGCCGCCAGCGGCGCAGCCAGCACCAGAACGTTCTTGACCCACTGACGCGGACGAAGCGCCTTGACGATGCCGTCCGCCAGGTTCTTCGGCGGTGCGCCTACGGGTGCGGCATCCTCGCTCATTTGTCTCCTTCGAACTTCACGACGGCCGCAGCCGTCAACGCGCCGAGTGCCGATCCTGCCAGCACGTCGGTGGGGTAGTGGACTCCGAGCACCAAGCGCGAGAGCAGCATGGGTGGGACGAGGACCGCCGGTAACGGTAGCCCGGTCACCCGGCCGAGGAGAACCGCGGCGGCTGTGGTGGATGTCGCATGCGAGGACGGGAAGCTCAGCTTGCTGGGCGTCGAGACGTTGATGCGCACGGCCGGATCGTGCGGGCGTGGCCTGCGCACGATGCGCTTGATGACGATCGACGCGGCGTGGGAGCCGACTGCCCCGACGGCCACCGAGGCCCACTGACGCCGACGCGGCTTGTCCAGTGCGGCTCCGATACCGGCGATCGCGACCCAGCCGAGTGCGTGTTCGCCGAAGTGCGACATGCCACGGGCGACGGTGATCGCGCCGGGGGCACTGCCGACGGTGCTCTGCACCTTCTCGAGGATCCTGACTTCCGTCGGAGCCTCGGTCTGGCCCTTACGCCTGGTAACGAAAGACACGTTCCCACGTTTCCTTACTGGTCAGGTGCGGCACGGCATCGCGGTACCGAGCCTTGAGGGCGGGGAATTCAGCTGCCAACTGCTTGCGCAGCGACAGGGCTTCCTTGAGCAACGCCGCGGCCTGCCGGCGATCCCGCTTGCGGTAGACGACGCCACGACCGTCGGCAGTGGTGACGGTGACGCCGTCGACCTGAGAGAGCAGGAACCAGCGCGCGTCGAGAGTCGGGACGTTGAGCTGCGGGCGCTCATGGTGCTGGGTGTGCGCGGGCTTTGCGTTGTGCAGCAAGCCTTTTGCCAGACGGCGGACCTTGGAGATCGGGTTGGTCGGCAGGCCGACGGCTCCGACTTCCTCACCGGACGCGAGCGGCAGCTCGGTGGAACTGCCGACGACGACCGCGTCGGGAAATTCCTTGCGCAGTGCGTGCACGGTCGGCAGCGCGGTGGGCAGGATCTCGAGGATGTGCTCGGGGCCCGCCAGGAAATCGCGGATCGCGAGGTTCTGAATGGCGACCGTCGAGTATTCGAGGCACAGCAGATGCTTGACCGTGGCCTTGATCGTGTCGAGCACCAGGCCCTTGCCGTCGCCCGGCATGTGCAGCGATGCCACCACCAGGCGGTTGCGCAGATGGAAGTACGCCTGCCAGTCGATGGCGTCGTCCTTGTCGCTCCACGCCATGTGCCAGATGGCCGCACCCGGCAGAGTCACCGTCGGGTAGCCGGCTTCCCGTGCGCGCAAGCCGTATTCGGCGTCGTCCCACTTGATGAACAGGGGCAGCGGCTGCCCGAGTTCCTCGGCGACGACGCGCGGAATCATGCACATCCACCAGCCGTTGTAGTCGACGTCGATGCGGCGGTGCAGCAGTTTGCTGGTGCGCAGCGGGTCCTCGGAGAAGTCGTGGTCGTACTCCACGTTCTGCGCGCCGGTCCACATGAAGTTGCTTCGGTCGATCACTTCGCCCATGACGTGCAGGTGACTGCGCGCCTGCAGGTTCAGCATCTGGCCACCGACGAGCGTGGGGACCTTGGCGAACCGAGACATGGCCAGCGCCCGCAGGATCGAATCGGGCTCGATCTCGATGTCGTCGTCCATGAACAGGATGTGTTGGCACGAGGTGTTGTTCAGTGCCTCGTACATGATGCGGCTGTATCCGCCGGATCCGCCGAGGTTGGCCTGATCGTGGATGGCGAGTCGGCCGCCGAGTGCCGCTGCGGCCTCGTCGAATCCGGGCTCGTCCTTGGCCTTGCGGGTGCCCTGATCGGGCATGATGACGGCCTCGATCACGTCGAGAACCAACGGATCCGAGCCAAGGGCCACAAGGGCTTTGACGGCGTCGGTCGGGCGATTGAAGGTAGGGATACCGACCGCGACGGTGGCCTCGCCCGGTGCCTCGATCGGCGCATACCAACCCGCGCTCTCGAGCACCACCTCGGAGTCGGAGGTGATGTCGAACCAGATCCAGCCGCCGTCCTCGAACGGACCGAGGTCGATCAGAAACTCCTGCGCCGCATCGCCGTCCACGGCCTCGCGGCCCTCGACGTGAATGCGCGACGCGTCGGCCTTGGACCGGTAGACGTCGATCCGGCAGTGTCCGGAGATTTCGACGCGCAGCACCACGGACTTCAGGACGCTGTAGCGCCGCCAGTAGCTCGCCGGGAACGCGTTGAAGTAGGTGCAGAACGACACCTCGGACTCGGAGCCGATCGTGACCGAGGTCCGCGAGAGCGAGTGTGCGCGTTTGGCGTTGGTGAGCGCCTCTTCGAGGTACAGCGTGCGCACGTCGAGCGGTTCACCCGAGCGCGGCAGCAGCACCCGCTGCAGCAACGACTTTCCGAGAATCGGGGCGACATCCGCGGCCCCGTCCTCGAGCAGGTGCTTGGCGGTCACTTGTCGCCTGCCAGGGGTGCGCCGGTCTCGAAGTGCGGAACCAGGGTGTTCTCGTACATGTTCAGTGCGCTCGCGATCGCCATGTGCATGTCCAGGTACTGGTAGGTGCCGAGGCGTCCACCGAACAACACTCCGTTGGAGGCCGCTTCGGCCTTGGCGCGGTCGCGGTAGGCCTCGAGCTTGCTCCGGTCGTCCGGAGTGTTGATCGGGTAGTACGGCTCGTCGCCGCTCTTGGCGAAGCGGGAGAACTCGCGCATGATGACCGTCTTGTCGGTCGGGTACTGGCGCTCGGGGTGGAAATGACGGAACTCGTGGATCCGAATGAACGGCACGTCGCCGTCGTTGTAGTTCATCACCGGGGTGCCCTGGAAGTCACCGGTCGGCAGCACTTCGGTCTCGAAGTCGATTGTGCGCCAACCCAGTTCGCCCTCGGAGTAGTCGAAGTAGCGGTCCAGTGGGCCGGTGTAGACGATGGGAGCGTCGGGGCTCTCGGCCACGAGCTCGGCCTTGACGTCGAACCAGTCCGTGTTCAACCGGACCTCGATCTTCTCGTCGGCTGCCATCTTCTCGAGCCACGCGGTGTAGCCGTCGACCGGCAGTCCCTCGTACGTGTCGTTGAAGTAGCGGTTGTCGAAGGTGTACCGCACCGGCAACCGGGTGATGTTGCCCGCGGGCAGATTCTTCGGATCGGTCTGCCACTGCTTGGCGGTGTAATCCTTGATGAACGCCTCGTACAGCGGACGCCCGATCAGAGAGATCGCCTTCTCCTCGAAGTTCTGCGCGTCCTTCGAGTCGAACTCGTTGGACTGCTCTTCGATGAGAGCCCGCGCCTCGGCAGGCGAGAAGTACTTGCCGAAGAACTGCGAGATCAGGCCGAGGCCCATCGGGAACTGATACGACTGACCCTTGTGCAGCGCGAAGACGCGGTGCTGGTAGCTGGTGAAGTCGGTGAACTGGTTGACGTACTCCCAGACCCGCTTGTTCGAGGTGTGGAACAGATGCGCGCCGTACTTGTGGATCTCGATACCCGTTTCGGGCTCGGCCTCGGAATACGCGTTGCCGCCCAGGTGGTGCCGCCGATCCAGCACGAGGACACGCTTGCCCAACTGGGACGCCGCCCGCTCCGCCACGGTCAGTCCGAAGAACCCGGATCCGACGACGATGAGGTCGTATCGGCCGGTCACGGAGGCGTCGGAAGAGGTGGTCTCGGGGCTTACAGCAGTCACGGGCAACCAGGGTATCCGACGATCGTGACCGCTCTCCCCCGCCAGGCGTCCCGCGGCGGGCCCGATGTCATTCGGTCGGACGTCGAAGCAGGTAAGTGTCCATCACCCAGCCGTGCCGGGACTTGACCTCCTCGCGGGCGCGGCGGATCTCGCTCAACACGTCGTCGAGTGGACCCGCCACCAGCTTCTCGTCCGCCGTCCCCAGGTTGGCACCCCAGTGGATGCCCCACCCTGCGCCGGTCAGCGCGCTGCAGGCCAGGTTGCCGTCGAGCATCACCACCAGGTTGTCGAGGCCGGCAGCGACGTCGCCCGCCAAGTTCCTGCCGGTGGTGATGACGATCGGTCCGCCGATGCGATTGAGCACGAGTCGGTGACTCGCCGCCAGCATCGACACACTGGAGATACCGGGTGTGACATCGAACTCGATGTCGTCGCGCAACGCGGCCAGCCGCTCGGCGACGCGGATCGTGCTGTCGTACAGCGCGGGGTCTCCCCAGACGAGGAATCCGACGACCGTGCCTTCGGCGAGGCCGTCGAGCACATCGGCGTAGGCGCGGGCGCGGGCGTCGTGCCAGTCGAGGACCGCGGTCTCGTACTGCCGGGGCGACCGGTCGCGTGGCGGGTCGGGTACCTCGATCACCCGGTAGCTGCCACCGTGGTGGCGCTCGAGAATGCCCTGCCTGGCCGCTCCGAGATCGCCGACGGACGCGCCCTTGTCGGCCACGATGAACACGTCGACGGCCCGGAGTTTCTCGATGGCCTGGACGGTCACCTGATCCGGGTGCCCACCGCCGATGCCGATCAGATGGATCCTCACGAGCGGTCCCGGCAGGCGTCGTACAGGTGGGATTCGGTGACGACGCGTCGCGCCAGGGCGGGACCGACCAGAATCACCGCCGCCTGTCGCAGGTCGGCGGCCTCGACCTGATCTGCGATGTCCGCCAAGGTGCCGCGCAGAATCAGCTCGTCCGGCTTGCTGGCGTGGAATACGACCACCGCGGGGCACTCCGGACCGTAGAACTCCGTCAGTTCGTCGGCGATGAGTCGGGTGCGGGTGATCGCCAGGTGCAGCGCAAGCGTTGCCCTGGTGGCGGCGAAGTTCTTCAGCGCCTCGGTATCGGGCATCGCCGTCGAGCGGGCCTGCGCGCGGGTGAGCACCACCGACTGCGTCACCTCGGGAACCGTCAGCTCGACGCCCAGTGCGGCGGCTGCGGCCGCGTAGGCCGGAACGCCGGGGGTGACGTCCCAGGGGACGCCTGCGGCATCGAGTCGAGCGGACATCTCCGCCAGCGCGGAGTAGAGGGACGGATCCCCCGAACACAGACGAGCGACGTCCTCCCCACGCTCGTGGGCGGCGACCAGCTCTTCCGTGATGGCGTCCAGGTCGAGTTTCGCGGTGTCGACCAGTCGGGTGCCTGCAGAGCAATGTTCGAGGATGGCGTCGTCGATGTAGGTACCGACGTAGACGCAGACCGGGCTCGACCGGAGAAACTCGACGGCCCGCAGCGTGAGCAGGTCTGCAGCCCCGGGTCCGGCTCCGATGAAGTGCACAGTCACAGCTGAAAAGCGTATGCGACGCGCCCGACGCGCCGCGCCACGGGAACTTCCCGGCTGTGGCTAACTGTCAAGCTAAGGTTTAGCCTTGTGTCTGATGGGACTCATGTTGCTGATGTGATTCATGTTGTTCAGCAACTGGAGATCCTACGACGCGTACCTACCAACAACCAGGGAGTACCGCCTTGCCGAACCGTCGAACGAAGCCGTCGATCGTTCTCGGTGCTGTCGCACTGCTGGCCGTCGCGACCCCCTTTGCGGTCGCAGGCCTCACCGACAGCACGACAACCGGAGTTCGACCGGCCAACGAGACAACCCCCGTCACTGTGCCGACCAAGATCGTCGAGACCGCGCTGAGCGCAGCACCGGACATCGTGATCCCGCTGCAGGAGCTCACCGGACTGCCGTTGCCCGATCTTCGGCTCTCCGATCTGAAGTACCTGCCGCTGCCGGATTCCATCGTGATCCCGCCGATCGAGATTCCCGACATCCCGGGTCTCACCACGCCCGCGCCGGGCAACGCGACCGCGCAGGCACCCGTTCCCCGGGTGGACGCATCGGCACCGGTGAACCCCGAGGCTGCCGATCCGACCGGCCCGCCGCTCGGTGCCGCCGTCAAGGAGATCAAGCAGGACACCCCGTTCAGCATGGTCGCCCTGACCTCCGAGCAGCTCGACGGTGCGACCGCTCAGGTCCGCCGCCAGCTCGAGGACGGATCCTGGGGCCCGTGGCTGCAGACCGCTCCGGTGGACAGCACGGCCGACGACGCTGCTCCCGCCCCTGCCAAGCAGGGCACCGAACCGATCTTCGTCGGACTGACCAACGCAGTGCAGGTTCTGCTGACGCCACTGACGAGCAGTGCAGCTCCCGAAAGCTTCGCGACTGCACCGGTTCCCGAGGTTCCGGTCGTCGAGCTGCCTGCTGCCGACGCGCCTGCCGAGGCCCCCGCCGCTGCGGAACAGCCACTGGGCTACACCCCGGCATCGTCGAGCAAGCCACTGCGCCAACAGGATCCGGCCCCGGTCGATCCCGCGGCCCCGGCACCTGCAGTCGAAGCGCCTGCAGCAGATCCCGCCCAGCCCGAAGCCGCGCCGGAAGGCACGGCCGAGCAGTTGGCTGCTGCGGTCAGTGACATCAGCGCCGTGCTCATCACGCCCGGCACGTCGCCGGTCGACTCGGCATTGAGCGACATCGCCACTCCCGTCGCCGGTGACGCAGGCCCGAAGGTCATCACCCGCGCGCAGTGGGGTGCCGACGAGTCGATCCGTTGCGCCACACCGACGATCGACGACTTCCTCGGTGGTGCCACCGTGCACCACACCGCAGGCAGCAACGACTACTCCAAGTCCGAATCGGCCGAGATCGTCCGAGCCATCTACGCGTACCACGCGCAGACGCTCGGTTGGTGCGACATCGGCTACAACGTCCTCGTCGACAAGTACGGTCAGATCTTCGAAGGTCGCGCCGGTGGACTCGACAAGCCGGTTCAGGGCGCACACGCAGGCGGATTCAACGAGAACACGATGGGCATCGCCATGATGGGCGACTACTCCAGCGAGGATCCCTCGCAGGAGACCATCGATTCGGTCGGCAAGTTCCTCGGATGGCGACTCGGCAAGGCCGGTCTCGATCCCGAGGGCACCACCACGATGACCTCGGAGGGAACGGATTTCACGTTCGTCGGCAAGGGCAAGAGCGTCGACCTGCCGGTGATCTTCGGTCACCGCGACGTCGGCAACACCGAATGCCCGGGTGACTCCGGATACGCACGGCTCGGGGAGATCCGCGACATCGCAGCCGCCAACCTCGGCGGCGGTGATGCCACTCCGGCCTCGCCCGACGCGACCGACCCGGCTCCCGACACGGCAGTGACCGACGCGACGCCGTCGCGGCCGGGCACCGATGCCAGTTCCACTCTGGGAGAGAACATCCCGGCCCTGGTCGCGGAGTTGCAGCGACTGGCCTCGACCAGCCCGGTTGCACAGAAATGGTTGGCCTCAGGGGCCGAAACCGGGTCACTCGGCGTACCGGTGAGTGGTCTGGTGCAGGTGAGCGGCGGCCGTGAGAAGGCGCAGTTCGCCAACGGCGAGATCATCACCAACATGGCCGGCCAGGCCGTGGCCGTCATCGGCAAGATCTTCCAGCAGTACGCGCAGCAGGGTGGCGTCGACGGCGTGCTCGGTCTGCCGCTCACCGACGAGTTCAGGGTGCCGGAAGGCTTCCGGACCGACTTCGAGAACGGTTCGCTCATCTTCAACGAGCTCACCGGAATCGTCACCACGGTGATCAAGACGTACAACGACACCTACAACGCGGAAATGCAGAACCCCGTCGCAGCACCGGTGGAACCGGCTCCTGTGCCCGAGCCTGCTCCCGCACCGGAGCCCGCACCCGCGGGCTGAGATCGACCAGCCAGAGGGGCCGAGTCACCGTGGTGACTCGGCCCTTCTCGTGTTCGAAACGCCCCTGGACCGACGCGTCACCACCAGCGTTCGAGAACCTGCGCCACTCCGTCTTCTGCGTTGGTGACGGTCACTTCGTTCGCTGCAGCGACGGCAGCGGGATGCGCGTTGCCCATCGCGACGCCCAGTCCCACCATCGACAGCATCGGCACGTCGTTGGGCATGTCGCCGAAGGCCACGATGTCCTCGACATCCACCGACAATGTCTCGGCGACCTTGGCCAGGCCCGACGCCTTGGTGATGCCCGGTGCCGACAGCTCGATCAGTCCGTTGTCGGTGGAGAACGTCAGGTCGGCTCGACCGGAGATCAGCGGTGACAGGATGTCTGCCATGTGTCCGCTGGTGGATCCCGAGAGCCGGATCAGCAGCTTGACGGCCGGAACGTCGACCACGTCGTCCTCGGTCATCTCGACGTTGTCCGGGTTCAGCCAGGCGTGCTCGTATCCCGGCGAGCTGACGAACTGCGGCGTGGCCGAGTCGTGTGCCGTCTGCCCCACTCGCTCGGCGGCGAGTCCGCAGCCCGGGAGCGCGCGATACGCGACGTCGGCCAACCACTGCAGCGTCTCGACCGACAGCGTCTCGGCGCTGAGCACGCGATCGTTGGCGGCGTCGTAGATGACCGCACCGTTGGCGCACACCGACATCGGCGCGTATCCCAGCTGATCGACGACGGGGTGGATCCACCGCGGCGGTCGACCGGTGGACAGCACGAACGGGACGCCGTCGGCCACGACGGCCGAAATGGCACGCTTGGTGCGTTCGGTGACACGCTCGTGCTGGTCGAGCAGGGTGCCGTCGACGTCGCTTGCGACGAGTCGGGGGGCGAGGCGGGTGGTGTTCGGCGCGTTGGTCATCGTGACGTCATTCTGCCCTAGTGTCGAGGTGCCCTGTTTTCGACGTGGAAGAAACGGCAGCGGACATCCGTGAACCGTGGGATCCGATTTCCTCCGCGACCGGTGGCACGTCTCGACGACGAATTCTTCACCGGGGAAGCCGATTCCCGTTCCAGGATGTCGAGGTCGATGCGTCGATCGCCCCTACACCCACGTGACTCGGGCTCTCGGCTTCCCCGGTTCACGGTCACGGTGTCAGGCGGGATTCCTCTGCGAAACGATCGCGCAGGGGACCCTTGACGAGCTTGCCGGTAGGCGTGCGCGGCACCGTCTCGACGAACCGAACGTCCCGCGGAACCTTGTATCCAGCAAGGTGTTCGCGGACGAATTCCTGCAGCCGTCGAGTCATATCCTCGTCACCCGCGACACCGACGACGAGCTGGACCGCGGCCAACACTCGCTCGCCGAACTCGTCGTCGGGAACCCCGATCACGGCAACGTCCTCGACCTCGGGGTGGAGTGCAAGGCAGTTCTCGATTTCCTGAGGGTAGATGTTGACTCCGCCGGAAATGATGGTGAACGCCTTGCGGTCGTTGAGAAAGAGGAACCCATCTTCGTCCAGGTAGCCGATGTCACCACACGTCGTCCAGTTCGGATGATCGCGATGCTGCGCTTCCACGGTCTTCTCCGGGTCGTTGTGGTACTCGAACGGACGGGCGTCGCGCTCGAAGTACACCACTCCCGACTCTCCTGCCGGAAGCTCGGCTCCGTCGTCGCCGCAGACACGGATCACACCCAATTTGGCTCTGCCGACCGTGCCGTGCTTTTCGCTCCATTCCGCCGGGTCGACCATGGTGATGCCGTTGGCCTCGGTGGACGAGTAGTACTCGTGCAGTATGGGCCCGAACCACTCCATCATTCGACTCTTGACTTCCGTGGGGCACGGAGCGGCGGCATGCACGGCGTACTGCAGACTGCTCACGTCGTACGAGTCGCGCACCCTCTGCGGCAGTCGAAGCATCCGCACGAAGTGTGTCGGCACCCACTGACTGTGTGTGACGCGGTAGCGATCGATGATGCGCATGCTCTCTTCTGCGTCGAAATGCTCCGCGGTGATGACGGTGCCACCCAAACTGTGCGTGATCATGCCGAAACGCAGCGGTGCGGCGTGATAAAGCGGTGCCGGCGAGAAGTAGACGGTGTCGGCACTCATCTTGTAGGTGCCGCCGAACACTGCCACGTAGGGATCTCCCACGTCTCCGACCTGCCGTGCAGGCAGCGGTGGCTTCACGCCCTTGGGTCGACCCGTCGTACCCGAGCTGTAGAGCATGTCGGCACCACGGGGCTGTTCTGCAGGTGCGACGTCCGAACCGGTGTGCAGGAACCTTTCGTAGTCCTCGAAACCCGGGACCGATTCTCCGCCGTACGCGAGCGCGATGCGGACGCCACGGCTTGCCTGGCGAGCAACATCGGCCACACCTGCGAGATCGTCGGAGACAACCAACGCCTTGGCACCGCAGTCGTCGACGATATACGCGATCTCGCTGGACGACAGATGAGTGTTGACCGGTGTCAGATAGAGACCACTACGCAGGCACGCCCAATAGACGACGAACATCTCGGTACTGTTCGTGGACAGCAATGCCACCACATCGCCCAACTGTAAACCCCTGTCGCGCAGCGCATTCGACAACTTGACCGAACGACTCTCGAGCTGCGAATACGTCAGAACGTCGTTGGTTCCCGCCACTATCACCGCAGGTCGATCGGGAGCAGAGCTGGCATGGATTCCGGGATACATCATGATCTCCTTGACTGGGAATTGTATGATCTAGCTAACAAGCCGGTACGCTTTATGCCGTGCATCACATGGTCCGTAAGGCGGTACCGTCGAGCGCCCGCTCGACGGCGAATATTCGTCCGATCCTGGACAGCCTCGACCGAGAGGCCGGCGTCTCGTCCACAGATCGCGTTCGCTCCGATTCGCAGATCGATGTCCTCGCACAGGACGCCTGGGCCGACATCGCCGATGCGCTCGAAGCAGGCAGCGACAACCTCCCGCCCGAGTTGCGGGCCGCTCTCGCTCGACTCAGAGTCGTCGATCAGCAGTTGCTGCAACGACTGACCATGCGAACATCGACAGAGCGCTTGTCCAGCGTCGTCGAAGCTCTCGAATTGCTGCCGTGTGTGACCGACGACTTGATCACCGCTGCACCGCGTTTGATCTGCGACCTCGGATTCGACCGCGCCATCATCTCCCGAGTGGAGAACGGTCTGTGGACCTCGGAGGCCGTGTACATCCCCGACAGTGCAGAGTGGGCAACCGAGATCAACAAAGTCGGTCAGGAAATGCCGCAGAAGCTCGGTCCGGACATCCTCGAAACCGAAATCGTCCGTAGACGTGAGGGGCTGTTGGTGACCGATGTGCAGTCCGACGGTCGGGTGAACCGGCCCATCGCCGACGCGTCCAAGTCGCGTTCCTACGTCGCCGCCCCGATCATCTCCGACGGTCGCGTCGTCGGATTGCTGCACGCCGACAAATATCGCCAGTCCATCGATGTCGATGCCGACGACTGCCAACTGCTCATCGGTTTTGCCCAGAGCTTCCGACTGGCTCTGGGCAGGGCAAAGCTCGCCGAAGAAGTCCTTTCGGTCAAAGGCACACTCGACTCGATGCGCTCGATGCTCGATTACAGCACCGACACCGTTCACCACGTGTCCGTGCGCCGCACGTCCGACGACGCCCAGCCGGCCCCCGCTGCCGAGCCGGGCCGATCTGCTCGGCCCGACCGGACAGCGCCTGCAAGTCGCGTGCCGCTCACTCAGCGTGAGCACGAGGTTCTCGCGTTGATGGCACGGGGTAGCACCAACAGCGCAATTGCCCGTGAACTGGTGATCGCCGAGGGGACGGTCAAGCAGCATGTGAAGCATGTCTTGCGAAAGCTTCAGGTCGCCAACCGATCCGAGGCCGTTGCAGTGTGGTTCAACGAATTCACACCCACATGATCCTTCAACGACATTGATCTGCACCGTAATTCACCCCTGATACCCACGAGTCAGGTGCAGTGACGAACCGCCGGTACTTCATGATCAAGTCGGGGCGGCCGATGGTGAGAACTCCGGCGACGCGCCCGCCCGATCGATAGAGCACCACGGTGCCGCCGGTCTTGTCGCGCCGCTGTTGCACCAGCAATTCGTCGGCCTGCGACGTACCGACGAACTGGATCCGCGTTCCGTACCAATCCGACCAGAAATACGGGACCGTGGTGAATGGCATCGGAGAGTTACCCGACACCGCATTGCGGGCGGCGGCCGCACCCTGCTCGGACGCACTTGCCCAGTGTTCGAGGCGCATCCTCTTGTCGAACAGTGCATTCGGCCAGTGCGCAACGTCACCCGCTGCCCAGACCCCATCGACCGGTAGTCCAGCACTGGACAACACGGCCAACGTGGCATCGCACTCGATCCCCCCATCCCGAGCGTCGAGGCCGATGTCGGTATCGGACAACCACTCCGTGGACGGAGCCGCGCCGATTCCGACCACCACAAGGTCACCGTCCACCACACGGCCGTCTGTCAGCTTCACGCCGGCGACGGTGGTCCCTGTCGAATCGGTGATCATCGACTCGACGCCGACACCGAGGACGAGTTCGGTACCGTTCGCCGCGTGGAGTTCGGTCACCAATGCGCCGCCCTCCGCTCCGAGCGAGCGAGTCAGAGGGGCCGGTGCGGCCTCGACGATCGTCACCGGGTGGCCGTAGTTGCGGGCCGCCGACGCCACCTCAGCACCGATGAAGCCGGCACCGATCACTACCACCCGAACGGGAGACTGCAGACGCTTCCATACCGCTTCGACATCGGAATGCGTTCGTAGGGTGTGTATTCCAGAGATACCGGAAGTTCCGGGCAGCTCTCTCGACCTCGCACCACACGCAATCACCAGATGCTGATACGGCACATCACCCTTCCCGGTCCCGACCACACGCGCGCGGGTGTCCAGGCCGACGGCAGGCGCATCGGTCATCACGTCGATGTCGAGCTCGGTGAACCTGCCGCGCTCGCGCAACAGCGGAACGGCAGGGGACGCCTCGCCGACGAGAAGTTCTTTCGAAAGAGGAGGCCGGTCGTAGGGCAGATGCGATTCCGCGCCGATCAAGGTGATCGGCCCGGAGAAGCCCTCGCGGCGAGCGGACTCGCAGGCAGCCACACCTGCGAGTCCCGCGCCGACGACAACGAGTCCCCGGTTACGCATCGCCGCCGACCTCTTCGACGACGATCGCCTGCGTCGGGCAAGCTCGTGCCGCTCCCTCGACCTCCGCGCGACGTTCGGCCGAGACCTCGTAGCTCAGGACCATCAGCTGGCCATCTGCTCCGATCTCGAAGAAATCGGGAGCTTCGGCTTCGCAGATTCCAAGACCCGAGCATTTGCCCATATCGACTACCACTCGGCATGCTCCGGACATGACTACTCGACTCCTGTGTTGGGGTAGAAGGGCATGCTGACGACTCCACGCATGAAGTTCGTTCGCATCAATTTCGGCTCGCCTGCAATGAAATTGGGCATCTGACGGTGCAGTTCACGAAAGAGTGATCGCATCATCGACTTGGCCAACTGATTACCCAGGCAGAAGTGGACGCCACCACCGCCGAACGTCACGTGCGGGTTCGGGCTGCGGTTCAGATCGAACTTGTCGGGGTCGGTGAATATCTCACGGTCCCAGTTTCCGGACCCGTACATCATGACCACCTTGTCGCCCGGCAGAATGGTCTGTCCGCCCAACTGGTATTCACTGACGGCAGTTCGACGGAACGTCACCACCACCGAACCCCAGCGGAGGAATTCCTCGATCGAGCTGTTGATCCGAGCGTCGAAATCCTCCCACAGCCAGGCACGCTGCTCGGGAAAATCCGTCAATGCCTTCACCGCGAAACTGGACGTGTGGCGCGTGGTATCCGTTGCGGCGACCGCCATCAACGTCATGACGGCACCGATCTCGAAATCGGTGAGCGACTCGCCGTCGACCTCGGCCTGAACCAGGTTCGTGAGCAGGTCGTTCTGCGGTTCGCGCTTACGCTCGGCAATCAATTCCTCGGCCAGCGCGTGGATGGCCATTGCGGCGTCGCTCTGCACCGCGATCGGATCGCGCCCGGCCAGCAACTCCGGATCGGCCCACGCGACGATCTCGTCCGCCGCGTGACCGACCTCGGCCCGGCGGTCCTCCGGAATTCCGAACATGTCGCCGAACATCTCGATCGGCAGATGCTTGGAAATATCGGCCACGAAGTCGATCTCTTCCCGATCGGCGACGGCGGAGACGATTCGACGCGCACGCATGGCTATGTCGTCATCGATCTTCTTGATCTGCTTCGGGGTGAAGGACACGCTGACGAGCTTGCGGATCTTGTCGTGCTGCGGATTGTCCATAGCGAGGAAGGACATGGCCATCTCGAGGAACATGGCGGGCAGCAAGTCGAACATGACGCCGTAACCGGACACGAAAACATCCGGGTTGTGGCTGATCTCGGCGATGTGCTCGTGCTTGACCACGGCCCAGAATCCAGGGTCGTGGGGATCGGGAACGACCGATGTCTCGATCGGCCGCTGCCAGGTGACGGGCGCACTCTCCCGCAATCGGCGGAACACGGTCTCGCGCTGTGGAGCGTCCTCACCCCAGAAGTCGTCGCTCCACACGTCGATCTCGTGGAACTGCCGCGTCGCAGCGACGTCGTTCCTGGGGATTTCGGGTTCGTTGTCGTCGTCGTCGTCGAAGCGGAGTTCAGGACCGTCATCGAAACTGGTTGTAGTCATAGTGTCTTCCTGAGGTCGCAATCAGTCGTCTGCATGGCTGAGCAGAATGTCGTAGGGCTTGTTCTCACGTCCACCGGACAGATCGAGGTGCACGGTCTTCGCTTGGGTGTACTCGTCGAGCGCGTCGGGGCCGAGTTCGCGGCCGACGCCACTTTGCTTGTAGCCGCCGAACGGTGCTTCGGCGTTGATCTGGTGAGCGTCGTTGATCCACACACTGCCGGCCTCGACGCGGGCAGCGACACCCAGTCCGCGAGAGTTGTCGGTCGTCCAGACGCTGGCAGCGAGGCCGTAGTCACTGTCGTTCGCGATCGAGACTGCGTCGTCGTCATCGTCGTACGCAATGACGACGAGGACCGGGCCGAATACTTCCTCGCGTGCGATCGCCATGGAGTTGTCCACGTTCGTCACGATGGTCGGCTCGATCCAGAAGCCGCGCTCGAACGTATCCCCTTGGGGCTTACCGCCGCCGGTGACCACGGTTGCACCCGACTGCACTGCTTCGCCGACGTACTGCAGGATTCGAGCCTGCTGCTTCCCGTCGATGACGGGCCCCATGTCGGTATCCCAGTCGCGGGTCTCGCCCATCACGATCGTGCGTGCGCGGTCGACCAACCGCTCGACGAACTCGTCGTGCAGGCTGCGCGGTACGAGTGCGCGGGTACCGGATTCGCACACCTGGCCGGAGTAGACGAAGCAGCCGTAGAGAACTCCGTCCACCGCCATGTCCAGATCGGCATCGTCGAGAACGATCGACGGTCCTTTGCCGCCCAGCTCGAGCGTGACCTCTTTGACGGTTCCCGACGCGAGCTTCATGATTTCGCGACCGACCGCTGTGGAGCCGGTGAATGCGATCTTGCCGATGTCGGGGTGAGATGCCAAGCGCGCGCCCGCATCTCGCCCATCTCCGGGCACTACGTTGAGCACTCCCTTGGGCAGACCGTTCGCCTCGGCGATCTCGGCGAACTTGAGAATCGACAGTGGTGTGTGCTCGTCGGGCTTGACGACCACGGAGTTACCGGCGGCCAACGCGGGCCCGACCTTCCACAACGTCAGCAGCAGCGGGAAGTTCCACGGCGCGATCGCACCGACGACTCCGATGGGCTCACGGTGGACGACGCTCTGCGCGAGGGTCGGGAAACTCGAGATAGGGCCCGGACGTGCGAAGGCATACGTATCGGCGAGATCTGCGAAGTAAGTGAAGTGCGCCAACGCATATCCGACGTGGAAGCCGGTTGCTTGCCGGACGGTTGCCCCGTTCGCGGCCATCTCGAGCTCGACGAGTTCTTCGATGCGGTCGTTGGCCGCGTCCGCAATCGCGCGCATGATCGACGCGCGTTCCTGTGGCGTCTTACCCGCCCACACACCACTGCGAAACGCAGCCTTGCCTGCCGCCACAGCAGCATCGATGTGGGTGGCGTCGCCCTTGGCTGTGGTTGCGACGACGCTCTCGTTCGACGGATCGACGATGGTCATCGTATCGTCGGTGTCGACTGCCTCACCACCGATGAGCATCGGATAGTGCTGTACGTCAATGCTTGTCATACTGTCACCTCGTCGGATCGAGAAGGATCTTCATGGCTTCGCGAGCCTCGAAGAGTTTGTAGGCGTCGGCGGCCTCGGACAGACCCATGCGGTGCGAGATCATCGCGCTCGGATGCAGCTTGCCTGCGCCCATGAGCCCGATCACTTCGTCCATGTATTCGGTGATGTGGCTGACTCCCATTTCGATTCGCACACCTTTGAGATACAGATCGGCGAACGGAATTGTCATCGATTCTTCGGTGTAGACACCGGGAATGGACAGCACCCCACCTGCGCGCAGAAGCGGAATGGCCGCGAGAAGTGCGGACGGGTGGCCTACCGCGTCGACCACGACATCCGCGCCGCGCCAATCGGTGAGATCCAAAACCGCATCGGTAGCGTCGGTTTCACTGGCATCGATACCTATCGCACCGAAGCGTTCGGCTTCCTTCAGGCGGGCGGCGACTCTGTCCACGACCATGACCTGTGACGCGCCGAGCGCGACGGCCGACATCGCCGCGCAGAGGCCGACGGGTCCGGCACCGACGACGGCAACGCTGTCTCCAGGTCGCATGGCGCGCGCGACTGCTTCGTGGCCCGTGGTCATGATGTCGCCCGCGAAAAGGATGTCCTCGTCGTCGACAGTGCTTCCCGTCGGGATCGCACGAGCAGTGAGGTCTGCAGACGGGACCACCACGTACTCGGCCTGTCCACCGTCGAGGTCTCCCAGAGCCAGACCGAGTCCGAAGATGCGGCTGCCGGCGCAGTTGCCGGGCTGGTGTCGTCGGCACTGGTAACAGGAACCGCAGCTGACGACGCAGGATGCGACCGCCCGGTCACCCTCGGAGAACTGAGTGACTGCGCTGCCGACATCGACTACGGTGCCGAGGAATTCGTGACCGAGGATGATGTCGGCCTCGAGTTCGAGCCTCCCCTCGTAGGGATGTAAGTCGGTTCCGCAGATGGCCGTTTTCTCGACTCGGAGCAGAATGTCGGTGGGTTCGGAGATGTGGGGAATGGGCACGTCGGCGATTTCGACGACGTGCGGTGCCCGCAGGACCGCGGCCTTCATCGTCTCGCTCACGCCGTGACCTCGGCGTCCTTCGGAGCGATCTTGTCGCGGTACATCGGAAAGAGCGGCTTGGTGAGCGGAACCAACTTCAGGATCTTGTTGGTCGGCCCCTTGGCCTTGACCTGGCCCTTCGCCAAGCCCACAGCCAGGTTGTATTCGCCGCGCCAGAACTTGTCTGCAGTGTCACCGCGCATCAGCAGTGTGATGTCGGGCTTGAGGTCGGTCGGTCCGGCGATGACCTGGTAGTCCTCGCGGAACGCGATCGTCACCTCGCACTCGGGATCTGCGTACTGCACGCGCATCACGATGTTGGCTGCTTTGAGCTTCGGGCCCGACTCGGGGTGCTCGCCCGCGTCACGGAAAACGCCACCGATGTACTGATCGAGTTCTGCTGCATCTTTGAAAAAGCCCATTGGAATGTGTACTCCTCGAGAAGTGACCGTCAGCCGGATTGGCCGGTAAGGACATACAACCAACGAAACGTGAGCTGGGTAACTCTCGATAGTGATATCTCTACCCCCCTTCGGGGGTGTGATACACAACTCATTCCACGGCGGTCCTGATTCGCCTCATCCTGACGACACTCCGGAGATCGGCACTCCGGCACTTCGGGGAAACCACGATCCTCGCCTCCGAGTGGCAGCGAACCCACAGGGGCACAGGACAACCCGTACCCAACCGCTGCATCAGACGTATTCGAAGCTCTCCTGGATGGCGACCTGCGCACTGTGCGGCAGCGTGTGCATGATCTGACGCACGCGTTCCTGCCTGCGACCGACGGCCTGGCGCACCGGAGTACCCGGAGTGGCCTTCATCTGCGGGACGATGCCTTCGACGTCGTCGACGCCACCGGCGTGGTGCCCGGCGTCGACCATGGCCTGCTCCTGCGCCATCTGCGCCTCGTCCTTCTCCTCCGACATACCGATCGGACCGATCATCGTTCCGTTGAGGAACTGCTTGACCACCGGCTCGTCACTCGTCAGCAGCACCTCACGCGGGCCGAACATCACCAGCTGGCGACGGAAGAGCATGCCGATGTTGTCGGGCACCGTCCGAGCGAGGTTGATGTTGTGCGAGACGATCAGGATCGTGGCATCGATCTCGGCGTTGATGTCGATCAGGGTCTGCGAAATGTAGGTGGTACGAACAGGATCGAGGCCGGAGTCCGGCTCGTCGACGAGGATGATCTCGGGATCGAGAACCAGAGCACGGGCCAGGCCTGCGCGCTTGCGCATACCGCCGGAGATCTCGCCGGGCAGCTTGTCCTCGGCACCGAGCAGACCCGTCAGTTCCAACTTCTCCATGACGATCTTGCGGATGTCGGACTCGGACTTCTTCGTGTGCTCGCGCAGCGGGAACGCGACATTGTCGTAGAGGTTCATCGAGCCGAACAGTGCGCCGTCCTGGAACAGCACCCCGAACAGCTTGCGGATCTCGTAGAGCTCACGCGAGGAGCACTGCAGGATGTCGGTTCCGTCGATGAAGATCTTGCCCTGCTCGGGCCGCAGCAAACCGATCAGCGACTTCAGGAAGACCGACTTACCGGTACCGGACGGACCGAGGAGAGCACTGACTTCACCCTTCGGCAGGGTCAACGACACATCTCTCCAGATCCGCTGCGAACCAAATGATTTGGTCAATCCTTCGACCGAGACCTCAACGCCCATCTGCTCCACCTTTCTGTGCGCCGGTACTCATACCGGTGTCAACTCTGTGATCAGCCATGTGCCGTTCGCCTGTTCGACGCGAACCCGTACCCGACTTCCGTCGAGTTTCGTGTCGGGTGCATCGGTACTCGTCGTGCTCTGATTGATGAAGAGCAACAATTCCGCGCTGTCGATATCGGACTCGACAACTGCGGATTCGAGGACCGTCGCACTTGTGACAACCTGACGTTCACGGGCCGAGGGGACGATCACTGCCGACCCGACTTCCTGGAACTGACCGGCGAAATCCCCACCGAGGCTTGACTGTAACTCTGAAAAATGCTGCTCGACGGTATCGAAGTCGTACGACAGAAGCTTCGGAACCACCTCGACTGCGAAGGCCCGCCCCTCCGCCGCCGAGTCCGCACGCGCGTCCCCGTGTACATCGCCGCGGACGACGAACACCGCACCGATCGACGCGACGGTGGCGAGCCCACACAGCGCGGCGGTGAACAGTCGTCTCGCCCGCCTCGACGCCGGCCGCACTCGGACCATCACCCCACTCATGCGACGAACTCCACGTTCGAGACGAGCCAGCGACCGTCGATCTTGTCGAGCGTGATCTTCATTCGGTACACGCGAACCTCTCCGTCCGGAGCCTCGTTGTTCTTGACGGTCGACGTCACGGCCGCCAGCACAGTCGACTGCTCGTCGCTCGCGTCGACTATGCCGACCGACCTGACCTCACCGGTCGACTCGACTCCCCCATCTGACAACAGAGAACCGAATCCATCTGCAGCAGAAACGAATTGCTCCCGAAAATCGCCGGTTGTACCGTCGATGACCCGACCCAGATCGGCATCGGAGGTCTGGCTCCCGAGCGTGACCAAGTTGACGGCCATCGTCGACGCGACATCGAGAACATCTCGATTCCGCTTCTCGTCGTCGAGTGTCGAACGCCAGGACAGCGAGGCCACGACACATACGACGATCGACACCAGCGCCACGACCGCGACGAGGATCGTCCCACCGACTCCGATCCACCGCGTGGACGCTCGCTCCTCGACCGCTGCCGTATCGACGGCAACATCGTTGTCGGCAACGGTATCGTCGGCGATGGCGTCCTCGGCCGTACCGCTCACGTCGTCGTCGGGTGTGCACTTGCTTTCGTCTATGCGAACAGTGCTTGCCATGTCGGGTCCTCCTGATCGTTGTTCACCGAGTCGATGTTGCCCAGCCGATACACCTCACCGTCCGGAGCCCTGAAGCGTCCCGTGAACGGGTCGTAGGGCACCGATGCAACGGCAGGGCCGGTCTGTGTGAACGACGCTGGTGTCGCTTGCGGGTCGGACCCGTCGGGTGCACCGGGCTCCGTCGCCGGGACATCGGCGGCCGGCGGCGATCCCGCGGACGGGATGTAGGGCGCTCCTGGCCTTGCCAACATCTGCGGCCACGTAGACGGAAGTCCTGCCGGGCATTCGGACAGTTCGCCGGTGCGTACCGAAGGATCGGTGGCGCAGGGAGCATTGCGTGCACCGCGGACAACGCGGGCGTCGTCCTGCGGCAGCTTGCAGTAGGAATCGGCCGCGGGTTCGGCGGGCGACAGGTCGCCTGGATCACGACGCGCAGTGTCGTACCCTTCGGTGCACGGCAGGGGGTTCGCCGTGTTACCGAGCTTGATATCGAGCGGCCCCTGGCCGTAAACCAAGTCATCGCCTTGGAAGCCCTGGTGCATATGGTTGATCGACGCAGAGACCGCCGGATACACCACGAGCAATTGGCGTATTCCCGGGATGTTCACGCGCGCGACCTCACCGACGGACTGCAGGTTGGCCAGAAGTACCGGAAGGGGCGATTCGAGGTCCGACAGCGTTCCGTTGACGGTATCGAAGAACGCCGGCCCCTGGTCCAGTACGGCTCGAATCTGCCCGTCGTCCATGGCCAGTTGCTGGGTGAACGAGCTGAGATTCGAGCTGAACGAGGAGATGTCGGCACCGGATTCGTTGATCTGGCCCAGGACCGGCTCGGCGTCGGCGATCAATGTCTCGGTGGGCCCGATGTTCGCCTGGGCCAAGGAGATCAACGGCCGTGAGGAGTCGATCAGCGTGCCCAGCGACGGACCGAGTCCGTCGAATGCAGCGAAGGACTCGTCGACCGTCGTGCGCAGGTCGTCCTTCGGTAGTGAATCGAGCAGGGTGTGCACCTCCTCCACGACCTCCGAGGACGGAGTCGGAACAGACGTGCGGGACATGCCGATCGAATCGCCGTCGGAGAGGTAGGGCCCCTCGCTCGTCGCAGGCACCAGGTCGATGTACTGCTCGCCGATAGCGGAGATGCTCTTGACGATTGCCTCGGTGTCGGACGGGACATCGATTCCGGACTGCAGCTGCAACGTCGCGACGGCCTCGTCGAGGTTCACCTTCAGCTCGGTCACCACTCCGATGTCCACACCGCGGTATGTGACAAGCGAATTGACGTACAACCCACCCGCACTCTCCATCTCCGCTTGGACCGTGTAACGACCGATTCCGGAGTACCGCTGAAGACCCATGTAGGAGAACACCGCATATCCGACAGCCAGCAGGCCTACGACACCGAACACCAACAGCTGGACACGTACCGTGCGTGTTCTCATCGCCTGCCTCCCTGAATTTGGCGAAGGATGTCGTCGACAGTCGGTACGACCGGTCCCGCGACCACCGGAACCATCGGTGACAGCAGCGGATCGGCCGCCTGTCGAGCAGGATTGAGCTTGATCAACTCGTCGACAGGGATACTCCCGAGGACCTTCCCACCGATGGTCTCCGCCGACACATCCAAGGTGAGGAACAGGTTCATGTAATCTCCTCGCAGCGCCTTGTCCGCCGTCATCACCGGGAACGGGATAGTGGTAGCGATCTTCAGTGCCTCGGGCACAGAATCCGCCGAGGCCGACAATTGCGCCAACGTGGGCTCGAGTGCAGCGATGTTCGCACTCAGATCGGCACGAGAATCCTCCAGTACCTGCGTCGCCGCAGTTCCGAAATCTCCGAGCCGAGTCAGCATCGTCGTGAGCTGAACTCGCTGTTTCTCGACGATGTCGAATGCAGGTCCGAGCGAATCGATTCCTGCCTCGAGGGTCGCGGACTGCCCTGCCAGGCTCCCACCCAGCCGATCCAGACCGTCGATGGCCGCGACGATGTCCGCCCGCTGGTCGTCGAGACCGGTGACGAATGTGGTCAGCGTGTTGGTCAAAGACCTGAGCGAAGTCTCCCTACCGCCGATCACACGATTGAGTTCGGTTGTGACCGTCTGGATCTGCTGCAATCCGGATCCGTTGAGCACCAAGGACAACGCTGACAGAACCTCCTCGGTGGAGGGGTACTGACTGGTTCGGGACAGCGGAATGACATCCCCGTCCGACAACCGGCCGTTCGGGGCTTCGTCGACCGGAGCTGTCAACTCCAGATACTGCGAACCCAATACGCTGGTTTGAGCGAGCTTCGCCGTGACGTTGGCTGGGAGCTCGACGTCACTGTTGATGTCGAGTGTCAGTATCGCAGTCCAGTTCTCACTCGCGATGCCGCCTATGTTTCCGACCACGACATTGTCCGCTTTCACCGGAGAGTTTCCGACGAGGTTCTGGATGTCCGCCAATTCGACCGTCACCTCGTACGTGTCTCCGCTGACACCGTTGCCCGGCAACGCGATCGAGTTGACGCCGTCGAAACGGCACCCGCTCACCATCGCGGCCACGACGGTCGCCGAGAACAGACTTGCAGCCACTCGGCTCGAACGACCGCGCTTCATCGCGTGCCCGCCTCGGTGCCAGCGCCGGCGAGTCCACGGCCGATGGAATCGGTGGCTTTCGTGCATTCGTCCGCCGGTGCATTCGCCGTCGTGAGAAGTGCACAGATCAACGAGCGAGGGTCGGGCGCGTCGGCGACTGCCAGCGCACCGGTGAGCGAGTCCGACTTCTCGTCGTAGATGTTGTAGAAGTTGGACATCGCAGTCGGTGCAGTGTGCAGAATCTGCGCGAGCGTGTCCTCCTTGTCGACCAGGAGGGTGGTCAAGGTATTCAGCTTGGAGACATCGTTGTTCAACAACTCACGATTGTCGTTGACGAACGACGTGACCTCCGCGAATGTCGTGGACATGCTCGACAGCGTCGCGTCGAGTTCGGTGCGATTGTCGTTCAGGAAACCGGACAGACCCGCAAGTTCGCTACTGAACCCGACGATCCGATCGTCGTTCGCGGCGAGAGCGGAAGTCACTGATTGCAAATTCTGCACGGTCGCGAACAGATCGGGGCTGCCTGAATCGAGCGTGTGGACGGCCTCGGAGAGCGTGACCAGTGAATCGTGCAACGTCTGGCCGTTTCCTGCCAGGGTGTCCGCGGTCGTGCTGACGAAATCTGTCAGAGCACCGTCGGGATTCTCGGGAGTCCGTCCGACGTCGCGAGCGAGCGTCACGACCTGTTTCTTGATCTCGTCGAACTCGACCGGGGAGGCAGTCCTCTCCAGATCGATGATGTCGCCGTCTTCCAGCGTCGGCCCACCTGAATACACCGGTGCCAGTTGGACGTAACGACCTGTGACAAGCGTCGGCGCAACGATGACGGCGCCCGCATCCACCGGGACCGGATTGTCGTTGTCGTATGACATGTCGACACGTACGCGATCGCCTTCGGGCGTGATCTCGTCGATCGAACCGACCTCGACCCCGAGAATCATCACACGGTCACCCACATACAAGCCGGCCGTGTTGGTGAAGTATGCAGACACGTGGTTGGTACCGACACGCTGTGCAACAGCACCGGTCGTCAGTACGACGACAGCCGCCAGAGCCGCAGCGACAACCAGTAGATACGGGCGCGGCCGGGGAAGGGACAATCCAACCCGCTTCATCGTGGACCTCCGAGGCTGCCGGGGAGTTGACCGGCAAGATTGGCGGGAAGAATGTTGTGGAGCAGAACGCCGAAGAACGGTCCACTTCCGACTACGTCGTTGATCTGTGTCGCATAGCGCTGCAATCCGGTCAAAGAAGCGTCGATGTTCGCGGAGTTGTCGTTCAATGTCTGTACGAGTTGGTCGAGTTGCGCCAGCGTCGGTCCGAGCGTGCCTCGATTCTCCTGCGCCAGAGCAGTCAATTCGTCTGCGATGGCGCGGGATCGAACAAGAATCCGATGGATGTTCGACGATCTCTCGTTGAGCATCGCGAACAGTCCGCGGCCTTGGTCGACCAGTGTCGCGACCTGCTGATTTCGGTCGTTCAGCACACCCGATACGTTTGCGGCGCGGTCGAGCATCTCGCGCAGTTCTGCGTCACGACTGGCAACAGTGTCCGAAAGCCTTCCGAGGCCGGACAATTGAGTCTGCAGGTCGGACGGAAGAGCCTCCTCGACGGCCGAGACCTGCTCGAGTGCGCCCGACAGGTCGACGGTATCGGTCTTCGATACCGTATCGGTCACTTCCTCCAGCGATCGTGTGATGTCGTACCCCGACGAGGTGTTCTCGACGGGGATCGTGCCGCCCCGTTCCAGATCGTCGGGCGACGTCCCCGCCGTGAGCTCGACGAATCGGTGCCCGAGGACCGTCTCGACCTTGATCGCAGCCGTGGTGTCGGCCGTGAGACGCACAGCACCGGGGTCTGCATCGAATCCGACCGACACAGTTCCGTCGTCGAGCTGGATCGAACGGACTTCGCCGACCACGACCCCTGCGACCTGAACCTCGGCACCCTCGCTCAACCCGGACGCATCGGAAAACTCTGCCTGGTAAATGTCCGTTCCACGCAGGAACGGGATCGATTCGTAGGTGAAGCCGACGACGAGAGCGAGTACGAGCACAACTGTGCCGACAATTCCGAGTCGGACCTCGTTCGTCCTCTCAGGACCAGTGGAACTCATCTACTTACACCTTTCTGCGGGCGCAGTGAACATCGGCGAGACATCACCGGGTCCACTCCCGTACTTGACTGCCAGCCCGCAGACGAAGAAGTTCACGAAATTTCCGTAACCCGAGGCCCGGCCGGTCAACCTGTAGGTCTCGGGCAGCTTGGACAGGACGAGGTCGAGCGTGTCCGTCTGCGCGTTGAGCCTGCTCGCGAGAACACCGAGCGATTCGATCTCGGGACGCAGGCGTGGTCGGTTGTCGGTCAACACGTCCGAGAAAGCCGCGGTGAGGTCGTCGATCTTGACCAGCGAGCCCGCGATGGTCTCCGAATCGCCGTTGAGCCCGCCCGCAACATCGGTCAAGCGATCGACCAACAACTTCAGAGTGTCGCCCCGGCCGTCCACCGCCGCGAGGGTCGTGTTGAAATTCGTTATCACACTGCCGATTGCCGCATCGCGATCGGCCAAGGTATTCGTCAGCGAACCCAATTCGCTGACCAGGTTCCCGATGGCGGACTCCTGACCGTTCAGAACCTCCACCAGCGAGCTGGACAGCCTGTTGGTCTGGTCTGGATCGAGCCCTTGCAGCAGCGGCCGGAATCCATTGACGACCTGATCGAGATCCAACGCCGGGGTGGTCCGGTCGAGAGGGATGGGTTCGGTGAGCGGACTCGGATCCGGTCGTCCCCGAGCCAAATCGAGGTAGCGATCACCGATCAAGTTCTTGTACTTGACCGAAGCCTCGGTGCCCGCACCGAGGGCGTGGTCGGTATCGACGTCGAACGACACCAATGCTGTTCCGTCGGAGAGCAATTCAACATCGGAGACCTTGCCGCTGGGCACGCCTCCGATTCGGACGTCCTCACCGTTGCCCAATCCCGATGCATTGCTGAACACCGCCTGATACGAATGGGTGCTTCCGAATCGGAGGTTCCCGACGACTGCTGCCACTCCCAGTCCGGTCACCGACGTGATCACCACGAATGCGACCAACTTGATTCCGGCACTTCTGCTGCTCATCGACCGCCTCCAGGCATGAACTGCGCGAACGGGTTACCGATCAGATCGGCAAACGTTCTCGCTTCCGAGTAGGCATGACTACCGTCGTCGAAGTCCGTGTGCGGTTGCGGTGCAGTCCAGTCGTAGCACTTGGCCGGACCGTCGGCGGCGACGATCGGTAGATCCTCGGGTGCGGTGTAGGGCGGGTCACCCATCAACAACGTCCCGAGAATGTTCAGACCCGGGTTGGCGCTGCCCCCGACTGTCCGTTCGAGGTACTTGTTGGTTTGCGCAAGGCTGTCGAACAAACACGGGAAGGAAGGTGCGCGCTCGGCCAACAAACCGGTCGTCGGTGCGAGAGTCTTCACCGATTGGAGCAGCGGGTTTCCGGCGGCGTCGAAGAACGCCTCGCCGCGGTTCCCGAACTCGGTGAAGCTCAACAGGAATGCCGACAATTCAGATTCCTTCTCGGTGAGGGTGTTACCGGTGGTGGTCAGGTTGCCCACGGTGTTCAACAGTTCGGGAGACGCTTGCGCGAGTATGTCGGCACTCTGCGCACCGGCTGTGAGATCGCGCTGCAGTACCGGCTGACTTCCGTTGAATCGCCCGAGGTAAGCGTCGAGTTCGACGAGCATGTCGCCCAGATCCCCGCCGCGACCGTCGAGCGAGGTGGCGAGCGCGTTCAGTGAGGCGTTGACCTTCTGCGGTTCCACAGCGCGCAGCACTTCGACCAACGAGGCCAGCAGATCGTTGACCTCGGTGGGCACCGACTGCGACTCGAGCACCGTTCCGGTCGAGATAGACCGCACGGATCTCGACTCGGGCGCGGTCAGCGAAATGAACTTGCGCCCGAACAGAGTGGTGGGATCGATTGTTGCAACCACATTCTCGGGAATCGTCCGTGCGTACTCCGAGCTCAGATCGACTGAGACAACGGCACGTCCGCCTTCGACGGAAACCTCGTCGACCCGCCCCACTACGACATCACGCATCTTCACGTCCGAACCGGGCTCGAGCATGAGCCCCACCCTCGAGGACCACACCGTCACGCGCACAGTCGAATCCAGCGCACCTCGATACAGCGCAATCGACAGCGCGGTTGCACCGATCAGGATCAGCACTCCAGCCAGACCGAGCATCACATCGACGTTGCGCGACTGTTCTCTTCGAGCGGCACTCATCAGCCCGACACCCGCACTGCCCCGGATGTCCCGCCGTACACAGCGATTCCTATCAGGAGATCGATCGCCATGATGGCGATCAAAGACGTTCGGACGGCTCGGCCGACCGCCACACCTACCCCTGCGGGACCGCCGGCGGCGTTGTAACCGTGGTAGCAGTGCACGCACATCACCACGACGGCCATCGTCAGCACTTTCACTGCTGACCACACAACGTCACTCGGTACGAGGAACACATTGAAGTAGTGATCGAAGGTGCCGCCCGCCTCCCCGACCATGTACACGGTGACCAGACGCGTTGCCGCGTACCCGACGAACAACGCAACGCAGTAGAGCGGGATGACAGCTATTATGCCGGCGGCGACTCGGGTGGCAACCAAGTACGGAAGAGACGGAATCGACATGGTCTCGAGCGCATCGATCTCCTCGCTGACGCGCATCGCGCCCAGTTGGGCCGTGAAGCCTGCACCGACGGTCGCAGTCAAGGCGATACCGGCGATCACCGGGAGTGCTTCACGGGTGTTGAAGAAGGCAGAGATGAACCCCGACAGCGCGCCCAGGCCGATGTGCCCGAGCGACGTCGAACCCTGTTGCCCCACTTCGTATCCGACGGCAGTGGTCAACATCGTGACGACAACCAACGTGCCACCGATGACGGCGAGTGCGCCCGAACCCATACTGACCTCGGCGAGCAGGCGGACCGTTTCGGACCTGTAGCGCTGCACCGTTCGGGGAATTGCGGCGATGGTGCGACCGTAGAACGACAGTTGTCGTCCCATGTTCTCGAGTTCACGGATCGGTGCGCCGGCCGCCCTTGCCAGCACGGTACCCGGCCCGTCCGTGCGAGTTCCTGCAGTTGTCGCCACTGTTTTCCTGTTCGTCGTGGGGATGGTGGGTGAGGTCTCGGTCAGTGAAGCGCAATGGTGGTGATGACCGAGTTCGCGAGGAAGAGAAGAAGGAAACTGAAGACGACCGTCTGGTTGACGGCATCTCCGACGCCCTTGGGCCCACCCCGAACACCGAGCCCCAAATGACAGGCCACCAAACCGGCCAGCATTCCGAATACAGCCGCTTTGATCTCGCTGATCATGAAATCGGGTACGCCGGTGAGAATGGAGATCGAAGTGAGATACTGCCCCGGCGATGCGCCCTGCATGTACACCGTTGCGATGTATCCGCCCACCAAGCCCACTGCAGACACCAAGCCGTTGAGAAAGACGGCAATCACGATCGAAGCCAATACCCTTGGCACACAGAGCCGGTGGATCGGGTCTATGCCGAGCACCTTCATCGCGTCTATTTCTTCACGAATGGTCCGCGACCCCAGATCGGCGCAGATTGCGGTCGATCCGGCACCGGCGACCACGAGAACCGTTACCACCGGCCCGATTTCACGAATTATCGCGACGCCTGCACCTGCCCCCGACAGATCGACGGCGCCGATTTCTGCCAACAGAATGTTGATCTGATACACGAACATCATGCAGAAAGGAATCGCCATGAGTAGAGCAGGCATGATCGACACGCTTGCGATGAACCATGCCTGCTCCAAGAATTCGCGCACATGGAACGGCCGCCGAAACATTCCCCTGAGTGTGGCAATGGACGTGGCGTAGAAGCCACCCACGGCCCGAGGGGCAACCGCAAGGTTGGCTTGCCACCGAGGCTGTTTCGCGGTCGTCACCACCTTGGGCTCGACCGGGGCGACAGCAGGCATAGTCATAGAGCTATCCAGGCCTTTCGGACTCGACTCGAAGCGGACGTTCCGGCACACCACTCACAGGATTCGAGGAAGAAAATCCGATCGAATCCGCTCTGGCCAGACGCTTGCAGGACCGCCCGAAGGGGGGGCCGTCCGTGTTGCACGATGCAATAGAACCACCCCCCGAAGAGGGCTACAGCCCCCCTTGGGACTGTCTTAGTACCTCTTTGGGGGCATGGCGTGCGTCACACTTCAGAGTGTTGATTCACATCACTCGAGTCTTTCGGGGGACCACCTGGTTGGCTACGTTCTGCACTGTGCCTGCTGGTCAGGCGGAACCAGAATCATCGCCCATTCTTCGTATCCGCCACACGCGTGTTCGCATCATCACTCGGATCGACGAAGATGTCGTACGAGATCGGTGGCACCCCACCGTATCGGGCAAGGTCGGTCTTGCCTGCGCGAGCCAGGACGTCGACGTCGATCAAGGTCCGACCGCTCAGCTCCCCCTTGGTCTCGAGCAAGATCTCGATTGCAGCCTCCGCCATGACTTCAGGTGAACGTGAGTGCAGAACTCCGTCCTTGCCGCCGAGAAGATTTTCCACGGCAGCGGTAGCAATGATGCTTCGGGGCCACAGGCAGTTGCTCGACAGCTGAGCATCCGCATACTCCGCCGCGAAACCCAGTGCAGCAAGGGTCATTTCGCATTCGGCGAGCATGTATCCCGGATGCTTGCCCAGCCACTCCCGGGTCTTGGCCAACAACACGATATTGCCGCTTCGGCTGCCAACGGCCGGCGCGATGGCGAGGCCGATTCCCCGGCTGCCGCCGGACATCACCAGAGTCCGGCCTCGAAACTCGAATTCGTCATATTCGATCAGTTCCGCTCTGCAACAGCAGAATCGACCGACGCGAAATTCGGACGTCGCCTGTTCAGGAATGCGTCGACGCCCTCGCGTCCTTCGGCACCTCCCGCAGCCCATCCGATCGACGCGGCCTCGGCGTCCAGGTGGTTCGAGAAGGACGCATTCACGCCCTCGTCGACGAGCATCGTCGTTGCACGAATCGCGGCACGGGGGCCACTACTGATCCCCCCGGCCAATTCCCGGACCAGATCCCGCGCCCTGCCGTCGTCGACGATGCGGCTGACTGCGCCGAGGCGATGAGCCTCGTCGGCGTCCATGGATCTCTGGGTCAGAAACAGATCGAGGGCAACCGCCCGGCCTACTGCGCGGGGCAGCGCCCAGGACAGGCCACCGTCCGGGGTGAGTCCGACCGCACCGTATGCGGTTCTAAATTTGGTCGATGTCTCCGCGACGCAGATGTCGCCGAGCATCGCGAGGCTCATCCCGGCTCCCGCGGCCCAGCCCTGCACACCGACGACGATCGGCACATGCAGAGCGCGGATCGCGCGGATCGATCGATGCAGCCGATCCGCCAGTTCGGACACGTACTCACCTGGATCCGCGGCTGCCGAAAAGGCGGAGAGGTCGCCGCCCAAACAGAAGTTCTTGCCCTCGGCCGTCAGCGCGATACAAGTGGTGTTCGGATCGATCGAACCGACAGCGTCCCAGAGCTCGTCCGTGAAATCGAAGTCGATGGTGTTCCCGCCACCTGCGTTCACGAGCTCGATCTCGGTCACCGTTCCCAGCGGACCTCGATCGGGATTGATACGGACGCGATTGGTCATCGTCGAGTTCTACTTTCTACGGTTCGGCCCCGTGCCGAAGATCAGCGGTGGCAGGGCGCGGGACGGACCGAGCGGCCGACGAAGGCCCTGTGTAGTCGAGGAAACCACTGCACACTCCACCGGCCCAGTCCCCTTTCGGGCCGTCTTACTAGCCCCAAAGAGTCATATCGCCCACCACAGGTCGGCGAACGCAGTCGCGACTCGGAATTATGAGGACGCCTCGTTCGTTGAACCCCACGTATCGACCGATAAAGAGCTAGGAGAGCAACGATGTCTGCAGCCACCGAAACCGCCATCCTCGCCGGAGGATGCTTCTGGGGAGCCGAAGAGCTCGTCCGCAAGCTCCCGGGAGTGATCTCGACCCGCGTCGGCTACACCGGCGGCGAGGTCCCCAACGCGACGTACCGCAACCACGGTAATCACGCCGAGGGCCTCGAGGTCGTCTACGACCCCACCCAGACGACGTACCGCGATCTGCTGGAGTTCTTCTTCCAGATCCACGACCCCACCACCAAGAACCGTCAGGGCAACGACATCGGTGCCAGCTACCGCTCGGCGATCTTCTACCTCGACGACGAGCAGAAGCGCGTCGCCGAGGACACGATCGCCGATGTGGATGCGTCGGGTCTGTGGCCGGGCAAGGTCGTCACCGAGGTGACCCCGGCAGGAGATTTCTGGGAGGCAGAGCCCGAGCACCAGGACTACCTGCAGAAGTACCCCGAGGGATACACCTGCCACTGGGTGCGTCCGGAGTGGAAGCTGCCGCGTCGGGCAACCGCCTAGGAGCGGCTGCGCCGCACGTGAGTGGAACTTCGTAGCCTGCTACGAGGTTCCACTCACATTGGTTGGCGTACCACCAGCCGAGGCCAAATCCCTTCCCTCCGGTCGACGTTCCATAGGTCGAACTACCGCGCACAGCGGAGCCGAACTTGCGACACTGATCCGGTGACCTCCGACAGAACCCCTCGGTCGATGGCCGACGTCCTTCGTTCGCCGCGTTTCTGGCTCGCGCCCATTCTGGTGGTATCGGCACTGATGTCGTTTCTCGCCGCGCTGTACCTGGGCGGCGTGCTCGATCCCAGGGGCAATCTCCACGACCTCCCCATCGCGATCGTCAACCAGGACGAGGGCGACACCCTCGCAGGCGAGCAGCGCAACATCGGCAACGACATCGTCGAGGGTCTGCTGCAGAACGTCGATTCGGAGAAGGTCGATTTCCGGGAAGTCGGTCCGGCGCAGGCACAATCGCTGCTGTCGACGGCCGAGGCCTACGGATCCATCGTCATCCCGAGCGATTTCACCAAGAGGATGGGAATCCTCGCTCAGGCGAGCGTGATTCCCGGGGACGTCGAGAAGCCGATCATCACGGTCTACACCAACCCACGTGCCGGCAGTTTCGGGATGTCGCTCGTGACCGGAGTGGCGACACCGGCATTCGAGTCGGTCAATCAGACTGTGGGACAGCAGATCACCGAGCAAGTGCGCCAGCAGCTCGGCGAAACTCAGCTCGCCGGCGCGAGTGCTCTCACCCTTGCACAGCCGATCGATGTGATCGTCGCTCAATACGATCCGCTGCCCGACGGCACCGGCGGAGGCCTGTCTGCGTTCTACTACGCACTCTTGCTCGTCCTGGCCGGCTTCACCGGTGCGACCATCGTCAGCGCACTCGTCGACGGCCTGCTCGGATTCACACCGACAGAGATCGGCCCCAAGTACATCCATCGCGGACCGACCCTGATCAACCGCTTCCAGACGCTGCTCGTGAAGTGGCTCGTGATGATCGTCCTCGCCATGCTGGTGTCTGCCCTCTATCTGCTGATCAGCCATCTGCTCGATATGCCGATCACCCACGCCTGGACCCTGTGGCTGTACGGCGCGTTCGCGATCACCGCGGTGGGCATCACGGCACTGGCGGTGATGTCCGCGTTCGGCACGGCAGGATTGCTGATCAATCTGATCGTGTTCATCATCCTGGCGTTGCCGTCGTCGGGCGGCACCATCCCCCTCGAAGCCAGCCCGCGGATCTTCACCTGGCTCGCGCAGTTCGAGCCGATGCACCAGATCTTCCTCGGCACCCGCTCGATCCTGTACTTCAATGCCTCACTCGACGCGGGGCTGCTGCACTCGGTGGGCATGACGTCTCTCGGACTGCTCATCGGGCTCGTGTTCGGCGTGGTGTTCACCCGCATCTACGACGGCAAAGGCCTCGACCGAAGCCTCGATTCATCGGGCGCTCACAGCTGACGCCAGTACACTCGATCCAATGCTTGCTGTGAATCCAGCCGGGAGCGTGGCACCCCGACGCGCCTTCCACGCTTACCTCGACGTCGCCATCGTCGTTCTCGTACTCGTGGGCACCAACCTCATCGCGCACTTCACCACGGTGTGGGCCAGTATCGCGACGGTCCCGATCGCCGCTGTTCTGCTGGTCGTCCTCGCGAACCGTCGCGGTCTGGGCTGGGCCGAACTGGGACTGTCGCCGAAGCAGTGGAAGACCGGATCGCTGTACGCGCTCGGAGCCGTCGGAGTCGTCCTGACCGTCGTCGCGATCGGCGCGTTGCTGCCACTCACTCGGCCCTTCTTCATGGCCGACAGGTACGCAACCGTCTCCGCCGCCATCGTCGCATCGATGATCGTCATCCCCCTTCAGACCGTCATCCCGGAAGAACTCGCGTTCCGCGGGGTGCTGCACGGCACGCTGGGTCGCATCTACGGAGCGCGGGGTGTGTTCGCTGCAGGGTCTCTGCTGTTCGGTCTGTGGCACATCGCATCCTCGCTGGGACTGACGGCGGGCAACGTGGGCCTGAGCGGATTCCTCGGCGGCGGGCTGTTCGGGCAGATCGTCGGTATCGCGCTGGCCGTGGTGGCGACCGCGGCAGCGGGTGTGGTGTTCACGTGGCTGCGCAGCCGTAGCGGGAGTTTGATCGCGCCCATCGCACTGCACTGGTCGTTGAACGGTCTCGGCGCACTCGCCGCAGCTCTCGTCTGGCATGCGTCGGTGAGCTGAACGGCATGAAGGACGAGCTGCACCAGTACCTGCGCATCGCGCGCGAGAACATGCTGTGGAAGCTCGACGGCCTCACCGAGTACCAGAAACGACGGCCGATGACGCCGACCGGGACCAATCTCCTGGGCTTGGTGAAGCACCTTGCGATCGTCGAATACGGCTATTTCGGCGTCACGTTCGGTCGCGAGTTTCCAGCTCGTTTCGCGGAATTGGAAGCAGAGGGCATGTCCCGGCTGAATTCCGACATGTGGGCAACCGCCGAAGAATCGTCGGAATCCATTGTCGCCCTCTATCGGAATGCCTGGGAACACGCCGACGAAACCATCGCGGCCAACGACCTCGACTCCATCGGACGCGTCCTGCACTGGCCAGTCGAGAAGCAGGAAGTCACGTTGCACCGAGTTCTGGTTCAGATGATTGCCGAGACCAACCGCCATGCCGGGCATGCGGACATCGTGCGCGAGCTCATCGACGATTCCGTCGGACTCCGATCGGGCAACGAAAACATGACCGACGGCGACGCAGCATGGTGGGCCGCATATCGAGCCGAGCTGGAAACAGTTGCCAGAGAAGCTGATTGACCGCATCGCCGGACGTCAGGTTCCACAAACGCCTATCACACGGCACCGACAGGTACTGGATCGCGAATAGTTAAGCACAGCAATAGTTTTCGATTGCATTATGGTTGTCAGTCGAATGTTTGTTCGATACACTTGCACCCATGACCACGGAGATCTGGCAACTGAGCGAGAGCGAACTCCTCGCCGAATCTGCCGCGGTCTCCCGCCAGATCCAGCTGCTCGAAGCCCGGCGTATCGCTCTCGTCGCCGAGATCGACACCCGCGTCTCGCGGGAGAAACTCGGTTTCCCAGGGCCTGCCGGATGGCTGACCTCCACCACCCTTCTCTCACCGTCCAAGGCCACCAAGATCGTCGCCCTCGCCCGCGGCATGGCCGCGTTTCCCGACATCGCCGACGCCGTCAACACCGGCGTCATGTCCATCGATCACGCCGCCCTGATCCTCACCTTCGCCGAAACACCCCCGGAGAACCTGCCGCAAAAGGGTCGCGACATGGCCCGCGCCGCCTTGATCAAGGCTGCGACAGGACCCGACGCGCGCACCGGCCGGATCCGTGCAGCGATCACCAGACTCGAAGACAGCTTCGGCACCAAGAAACCACCCGCCGAGAACACCGACCGCAACGAACTCTTCGCCTCCACAACCTTGAACGGGCGGCTGGTACTCAAAGGAGACTTCGATGCGATCACCGGAGAGAAACTCCTCACCGCGCTCTCACCGTTGACCGAACCCCACCCCGCAGTCGACGGCAGCCAGGCATCCAAAGCCGGAGACGATCGCAGCCCTGCCCGGCGCCGAGCCGACGCCTTCGGACACATCCTCGACCAGTACCTCGCCTCCAGTGATCGCCCCATCGAAGGCGGTGAACGCCCGCACGTGAACCTGCACATCCGGTTGCAGGACCTCGCCGATCTTCGCGACAGCGCCGACGACATCACCGACGACGAAACCTCACGCGCAGCAACAGAATCCGACACCGTGGATCCGGTCGATATCAACACCGGCAACCCCGTCGACACTGACTCAGCAACCGAGCTGGGCCACGAAAACGGCGGCGAAGGCGGTGCAGCGGATCGTGGCGCGTATCGCGACCTGTTCGGCGACGGCACTTCGGTCGGGTGGCTCCCGTGGATGGGACCCCTGTCCCGCAACACCTCCCGCCAGTTGGCCTGCGACTGTGTCCTCACCGCCATCGTCATGGACGAGAACGGCAACCCGTTGAACCTCGCCCGCACCGCCCGCACCGTCACCGCCAAACAACGTAAAGCTCTCACCGCCCGCGATCACGGCTGCGCGTTCCCCGGCTGCGGAAAACCCGCCGCCTGGACCGAAGGACACCACATCTGGCACTGGGGCGACGGCGGCCCCACCGACATGAACAACCTCGTCCTCCTCTGCGGCTTCCACCACCGCCTCATCCACCACTCCGACTGGGAAGTGTTCATCGGCACCGACAACCACCCCTGGTTCATCCCGCCCGCCACCGTCGATCCCTACCGACAACCCAGGCAATCCCACGCCCGCGCAGGCCCCCACATCGCCTGAACCGAGCGCACCGTCCATACAACGACTCCAGCCCCGCACCGAGAACACGGTGCGGGGCTGGAAGAGGTCGGTTCAGGAACCAGAGGGAGCGACAGGTGGTGCGGGAGGAGTAGCTCCATCGGCCGGAGCCGGGGGTGCAGGCGCAGTCGCACCGTCTCCCTCAGCACCCGGAGTCGGTGGTGCGGGAGGAGTAGCACCATCGGCCGGAGCGGGCGGCGTCGCACCGTCCGTCGGCGGAGCAGGCGGCGTCGCGCCGTCCTCCGGTGCGCACAGGGCACCAGGCCCACCCTTGCCCGGACCCGGTCCACCTTCTGCCGGTCCACCCTTGCCCGGACCACCCGCGGGCGGAGCAGGCGGAGTTGCGCCGTCACCCGGCGCAGGCGGAGTCGCACCGTCGGCCGGGGCCGGAGCCGTCGATCCGTCACCGGAATCCGGGGCTGCCGGCACCGCTGGGACATCCGAACCGCCACCACCGTCGGTCCGCTGTCCGAGGGCGGACGACGACGCCACCGTGGACACTTCCGGCGACGCTTCGGGCCCGGTGGCCGCGAATACTGCCGATGCAACCAGCGCACCGACTGCGAGTCCCGCTGCCGCCGTCGCCACCATCGGCACCCGTCCCTTCCAGCGTTTCGGCTTGTTCTCCCGAGCCGTGTCGGCACCGACACTCGGGGCGGGCTCGGGGTTCGATGCGGCGGGGATCGGCTGGGTCTGATCGTTCACGTTCACTCCTCGTTCGGACTGTCTCGTTCGTTTCGGTCTGTCACCGACCCTGCCGCCGTTAGCTGAAGTCACCCTGAAGCCGGGCGCATCTTCAGGATCACTTCAGCTGGTGAGTGACAATCGAGGAATGACATACAGTTCCGCTCCCCGGGCGATGGTGGTGGAGGACTCGCTGCCCATCCGAGAAGCGCTGGTGGCCGCGTTCGAGGACGCGGGATTCACCGCCGCGTCCTTGCCCGACGGCGACGACTTCGAGACCACGATGGCCGGCTTCCGCCCCGATGTCGTGATTCTCGACATCATGCTGCCGGGCGCCAGGGACGGGTTCGCGTTGATCGACATCGTCCGCCAGAGCAGCGATGCAGGAATCATCATGGTCACCGCGAAGGACCGGCTGGAAGACCGCCTACGCGGTCTGAGCGACGGCGCAGACGACTACGTGGTCAAACCTTTTCAGCTGGACGAGGTGGTCGCGCGAGCGAGATCGGTGCTGCGTAGACGCGGCAGATCGTCGGACGCAATCCAAGTGGGCGATCTACTCGTGGACGAATCCGCAGGGGTCGTCACCCGCGCCGGCCACGTCCTCGACCTGACGGCGACCGAACTCCGATTGGCAACCTTCCTCGTCGCGCAGCGCGGTCGCACGGTCTCGAAAACGTCCATCCTGGAATCGGTCTGGGGTTACGGCGCGTACGACGGCAATCTGGTGGAAGTGCACATCAGCGCCTTGCGTCGCAAGATGGAAGCGCACGGTCCGCGGTTGATCCACACTGTCCGTGGCCTCGGTTACGCCCTGCGGGCACCGCAGTGAACCGCACGCCCACGCCCTCGTTGCGCACCCGAGTGGTCGCCACCGTCGTCGTCTTGTTCGCGGTGCTGCTACTTGTGGTCGGTGCATCGGTGGATGTGGTTCTGGGCCAACAGCTTCGACGCGATCTCGATGCTCGCCTGAGCGATCGTGCCGACCGAGCGGTCGAACTGGTCGACAGCGGGGTCAGTGCGCAGGACTTGGTGCAGGCTCTGCAGGGCGACGCCATCCGAGTTCGGATCACCACCGCCGACGGAACGGTCTACGGTGTGCCCGGTGGCGAGCCTCCCGCGCAGGGCGATCGGCCCGCGGCCCCCAACCCTCCGTCCGGCCCGTCGAATGCGCCCACTCCCCCGGGACCACCCAATCCACCTGCCCCACGGTCGGATTCGCTGGAGATCACGAAACCCCTGCCCGACGGTTCGACGCTGTCACTGCTCGGTGACACCACCGCGATCGCCGATGTTCGCCAACAATTGCGCATTCTCATGGTGGTCGCCGGTGCCGTCACTCTGCTGCTGGCCGCTGCCGCGCTGATCTACGCGGTGAGGCGCGCATTGTCTCCGTTGGACTCGATGACGACGGTCGCACGCCGAATCACCAACGGCGACAGGGGTCGACGGTTGCTTCCATCCAAACCGAACACCGACCTGGGACGCACAGCATCGGCCGTCGACGAGATGCTCGACGCCCTCGAGGACGCCGAGCGCAACGAAGCTGCCGCAGCGCAGGCGGCGCGTCGAGCAGAGGAGGACATGCGCCGGTTCCTGGCCGACGCGGCACACGAACTGCGGACGCCGGTAGCCGGGATCTCGGCGCTGGCTCAGTCGTTGCAGCGCGACGCCGAGCACCGCCCCGATCGGGTCGGTAGGTGGAGCGAGCTGTTGGTCGGCGAATCCGCCAGGGCGTCGCGACTGGTGGGCGACATGCTCGATTCCGTTCGGGCAGAGAACACTTCGGAGCTGGAGCTCACCGACGCAGACCTCACCGACGTGGTTCGACGCACCGTCGAGCGCTCGGCACTGCTGTCCCCGCAGGTCCGGTTCGAGGTGGACGGATCGCAACCGGTGCCGGTCAGGGTGGACGTGGGTCGCGTCGAGCAGATTCTCTCGAACGTCCTCGACAACGCCGCTCGCTTCACGCCGCCCGGCGGCAGCGTCCGGGTGACGACGGGCACCGATTCGCAGGCGTTCGTCACCGTCGACGACGACGGCCCCGGGGTCGACGAGGCGGACCGTGAGCGCATCTTCGAGCGGCTCGTTCGACTGAATTCCGCGCGCGACCGTTCTTCCGGCGGCGTCGGGCTGGGATTGTCGATCGCACGCACGCTGGCGCGCGCTCACGGCGGCGAACTCGTCTGTGCCGCAGGGCCTACAGGCGCACGATTCCGACTGACACTTCCTAGCCTCACGGGTCGTTCCGCGGGCTCCACTCCGGCGAACCACCGATAGTTATTCGACGATCAGGTCCATCAGCAGACTGTCGTGCCAGCCCTCCGGGCCCTTCTCGTACTTGCGCATGATTCCGACGGGCTCGAAACCGACTGCGCTGTAACAGGCTATGGCGACCGCGTTGTCGGCAGCGGGGTCGATCACCAATCGATGATGCCCCAGTTCGACTGTCAGGTATCGCACCAGCGTGCCGACCGCGTCTTTTCCGACACCGCGGCCGTGCACTGCCGGGTCCAGGAAGATGTCGATCGACGCATGCCGGTACATCGGATCGGTCTCTTCGCCGTACTGGATCAATCCCACTGTTGCGCCGTTCAATTCGACGACCAGCCGATTCTCGTCGGTGCTGTCGAACGGCCAGTTCTCGTCGGCATCCTCGTCGCCCCACCGCGCATACACCTCGGGGGTGCGCAGTATTCGGCGTAACTCCGGCACATCCTCGGCGGTGACGGGTCGTAACACGACCCGTTCACCGCGGAGGTTCATCGCGGAGCTCTACTCGGCCCGCTTGGCGGCACGGGCCGCGAGGTCCTGGGCGTCGAGCGTGTCCGCTTCTTCGAGGGTCGGTGCGCTACCGCCCAATCGTGCCGGAACCCAGTACGCCCCCGGCTCGTGGTGGTAGTTCTCCTGCAGCTCCAGCAGCATCTTCTGCATCACTGTGCGCAGCTTCTCGGTCAGCTCGTTCGGCGGACCGACCGGCGGCAGCGGCTCGCCGACGGCGATCGAGATGGGAGTGTTGGTGCGGCCCAATCGCTTCGGGTGTCCCTTGGTCCACACGCGCTGCGCACCCCAGATGACCGTCGGGATGATCGGCACGCCTGCCTCGATGGCCATGCGCGCTGCGCCGGACTTGAATTCCTTGATCTCGAAGCTGCGGCTGATGGTCGCCTCCGGATACACGCCCACGAGCTCACCGTTGCGCAGGCTCTCCACGGCCGACTTGTACGACTGAGCGCCTGCCCCGCGATCGACGGGGATGTGCCGTAGCGCGCGCATGATCGGGCCGGAGATCTTGTTGTCGAAGACTTCCTTCTTCGCCATGAACCGGATGTAGCGCTTCACCCGTCGCGGCGGGAGCCCCGCGTAGGTGAAGTCCATGTATCCGGTGTGGTTGACGGCGATGACGGCTCCGCCGGTGGCAGGGATGTGTTCCTCGCCCTCGACGTCGAATTTCAGGCCCTCGAACGCGAACACTGCACGAGCGATGCCGATGACTGATCGGTAGACGGGTTCCACAGTCCGTTAGCGTAGTCGGTGGACGATGCCGGAGAAAAGGTCCGGAAGATGACAGGTCCGGTCGAAAGCAACGGGGGAGCAACGAAGTGAAGAACAGTGCGGCGCCACCGCGGCGGACCTGGGTCGTCCGAACCGCGCTGCCGCTGATCGCGACGCTCGCCCTGGTCGGAGCCTGCGATTCCGCGGTCGGACTGCCGTCCGAGCAGTCCGGGGCGACGAGCAACACCACCGAGGCCACGACGTCGACTCCGACCACGGCCGCACCGACCACCACCACGCCTCCACCGATCCCGCCCGGCCCACCCGTCGGCGAGGTTCCGGGAAATCCCGACGCCGCGATGGCGCTGCGGCCGTTCGTGGGCGACCTCATCGGAGGCGGAATCGGCGTCGTCACGGCGCGGTGCTGGACGGTTCCGCCCACCGAGATCCCGACGATGTACGTCGACGCCGAGGCCATCCTCACTGCCGTTGCCGCCCCCGGCGTCGACGGCCAGTACGCCGTCACGTGGACCGGGCCCACCGCGACGGTCAGCATCAAGCGCAGTGAGATCGCGTCCGGCTACGCGTGCCCCACCGTCTATCCCACCGGCACCGCCCCCGTGTTCGACGCGGCAGACGCCGTCTACAGCGTCGATCGCTACCTGGGACGTCTCGCCGGGATTCCCGTGAACCCCAGCGATGTGGAAGAGACCTATCCACTCGTGTGCGACGGCCGTCAGACCTGGGATGCCCTCGGCACCGGCATTCCCACTGCCCCGCCGCTGGTGCAGAATCCGAACATCCTGACCGGCATCACCTCGTTCGATCCCGACAGCGTGTTCGTCACCGGGCAGAACGGCATCTACACCCAGGTCAATGCAGACATCATCGACGCGTCCGGGGCGTACCAGAACCGCACGTTCGTGCTGGCCGTCGGCGGCGAGGGTTACTGCATCGGCGACATAGCCTGAGCCTGCGGAACGACCCGGGGTCAGCGCAGGAGTGGAGCCTGCGGAACGACCCGATCAACGCAGGAGTGGAGCCTGCGGAACGACCCGGGGTCAGCGCAGGAGTGGAGCCTGCGGAACGACCCGATCAACGCAGGAGTGGAGCCTGCGGAACGACCGGGTCAGCGCAGTACGTCGGTCCCGACGAAAGGCACAAGGGCTTCCGGGACGCGGACGGTGCCGTCGGCCTGCTGGTGGTTCTCGAGGATCGCGACGATCCAGCGGGTGGTGGCGAGGGTGCCGTTGAGCGTCGCCGCGGTCTGGGGTTTGCCGTTCTCGTCGCGGTAACGCACGCCGAGGCGTCGGGCCTGGAACGTCGTGCAGTTCGAGGTCGAGGTCAGCTCCCGGTAGGCCTGCTGGGTGGGAACCCATGCCTCGCAGTCGAATTTGCGAGCGGCCGAGGAGCCGAGGTCGCCGCCTGCGGTGTCGATGACGCGGTAGGGCAATTCGACCGCGGCGAGCATCTCCTTTTCGTACTCGAGCAGCTTCAGGTGTTCGGCCGCTGCATCCTCGGGCTTGATGTAGGAGAACATCTCGATCTTGTCGAATTGATGGACTCGGATGATGCCGCGGGTGTCCTTGCCGTAGCTGCCCGCTTCGCGGCGGAAGCACGACGACCATCCGGCGTACCGCTTCGGGCCGTCGGCGAGGTCGATGATCTCTCCCGAGTGATAGCCCGCGAGAGCAACTTCGGAGGTCCCGACGAGGTAGAGGTCGTCGGCTTCGAGGCGATAGATCTCGTCTGCGTGTGCGCCGAGGAACCCGGTTCCCGACATGATCTCCGGCCGCACCAGCACCGGCGGGATCATCATCGTGAAGCCGTTCTTGACGGCCTTCTGCGCGGCCAGCTGCAGCAGACCCTGCTGGAGCAGCGCGCCGTAACCGGTCATGAAGTAGAAGCGCGAGCCCGAGACCTTGGCACCGCGTTCCATGTCGATCAGGTTCAGCGACTCGCCGAGTTCGAGGTGGTCCTTGGGCTCGAAATCGAACTCCGGGATCTGCCCGACGGTCTCGAGAAGGACGAAGTCGTCCTCGCCGCCTGCGGGCGTGCCGTCCTGGACGATGTTGGAAATCGCGCGATGGGCCGCGTCGAGGGCTGCGTCGGCCTCGGCCTCGGCGGCCTGGGCGGCCTTGACCTTCGCGGCGAGTTCCGATGCGCCGGCAAGTAGCGCGGGGCGGTCGTCGGCGGAGGCCTTACCGACCTGCTTTCCCAGCGCCTTCTGCTCGGCACGCAGCTGATCGCCGGCCAGAACCGCGGCCCGGCGGGATGCGTCGGCATCCAGAAGTGCGTCGACGAGAGCGGGGTCCTCGCCTCGGGTGCGCTGCGAGGCGCGCACTGCGTCGGGATTCTCGCGAAGGAATTTCAGGTCGATCACGAGAACGAACCTTACTTGCCGAGCAACCCCAGGTAGTCCTCGCGTCCGAACATCGTGGCGGCGTCGATCGCCGACGGGTGGCCGCCGTGTGGATCGGCTCCACCGTCGACGAGCGCGCGCACCACCTCGTCCTCACCTTTGAAGACTGCGCCCGCGAGCGGGGTCTGCCCTTTGTCGTTGGGCTTGTTCACATCGGCACCGCGCTCGACCAGCACACGCACCGCGTCGGCATGCCCGTGATAGGCAGCGAGCATGACCAGCGTGTCGCCTGATTCGTTGTGCAGATTCACCGGAACACCCGCGTCGACGTAACTCGCCAGAGCGGCCGCGTCACCGGTGCGGGCCATCGCGAACAGTCGGCCTGCGAGTTCGCTGAGGTCGTCGTCACCCGTTGGGTCGCTCATGAGGACCGAAGATACTCGGGCATGATGGTGGGCGATGTCCGGATACGAAACAGACTCCCCGACGAGCGAGAAGTCTCGACGAACACTGTCTGCAACCACAGCTCGACGTGGGCTCGCCATGGTTGCGGTCGGTGCGGTGCTGGCCGCGGGAGCGACGGTTTTCCTGTCCGACGGGTTCTCGGCACCCGAGAAGATCACGACCCATGCAACGGCCAGTGGGCCTGCGACCGATGGGCCCGTCTCGGCGTCCTCCTTCGGCGCTGCCGCTCCGGGAACATGCCTTCAGTGGACACCCACCGACGATCCGGAGACGGACCGACAGGATCTCGCCGAAGTGTCGTGCGCCGATCCCCATCGCTTCGAGGTGGCTCGCGACATCGACATGAGCGTCTATCCCGGCGTCGAGTTCGGCCCGGGCTCGCAGTATCCCGGCTCCATCCGGTTCAGTGAACTGCGCGACGAACACTGCGAGGCCGCCGTCGACGACTACGTCGGTGCCAAGTTCGATCCCAACGGACGCTTCGGCGTCGGGCTGATGTTCCCCAGTCAGGCCGGCTGGGCCAAGGGCGAGCGGACCCTGCGGTGTGGAGTGCAGATGCCGTCGAACACCGGCGCACTCGAGGAGATGACCGGCTCGATCCTCGACCAGGACCAGTCCAAGGTGTGGCCGACCGGCACATGCATCGGCATCAACCAGAACGTGCCTGCCGATCCGGTGGATTGCTCGGCTCCGCACGCATTCGAGGTGGCGTCGGTGATCAACTTGACGCAGCAGTTCCCCGGCGGCCACCCTGCCGAGGGCGATCAGGACGCGTATCTGGAAGGCACCTGCACCGACGCCGTCAACGGCTATCTCGGCTCGGACACCGCACTGCGAGACAAGACGCTCACCCTCTTCTGGGACACCATCGACGTCGCGAGCTGGCTCGCCGGTAGTCGCCAGGTGACGTGCTCGGTGGGTAAGGAACTCGACTCCGGCGGCTTCGCGACCATCGTCGGTACCGCCAAGGGCGACATCCTCATCAACGGTGAAGCTCCCGTCCCGCCGCCCTCCGCACCCGACGGCCGCGCACTGCCGACACCGCTGCCCGGCGCCGCACCGATCACCACCGGAGGGTGACATTCCCACGCACATGACCCGCGTCGACTTCGAAGAAGCGGTGTCCGACGCTCTCGACACCCTGCCGCGTGAGCTCACCGACTTCATGGACAACGTGGTCGTTCTCGTCGACGAGGAACACCCGACCGAAGACATCCTCGGGCTGTACGAGGGCATCGCGCTGACCGAACGCTACGAATACAGCGGGCACTTACCTGACGTCATCACCATCTACCGCAAACCGATCCTCGAGATGGTCGACGACGAAAACGAGGCGCGACGGGAAATTGCAATCACCGTCGCCCACGAAATCGGACATCACTTCGGCATCGACGACGAACGACTGCATCAACTCGGATTCGGCTGACAGCACTCGCTCATCGCCCACCCGCTCACTCCGACCACACACCCCCGGACGCGTGAATGGACCATTGCACTGCACTGGACCCCGTAGGTTGGACCGTTAATTGAAATCCTAGGCCGCGAGGGCCTGGGCTCGGTATCGCACCGGGCTCAGGCCGTC